>JAFQIC010000064.1 GCA_017397745.1 Bacilli bacterium | reverse complement strand
TCTTTTCTTTTCATTCCAGTAAAGTTTTGCATTTTCATCATCACATATATATGACATGAACCAACTTCCTTCTTGTGGTACCTGTTTTATTATTTCAGTATCTTCTCCTACTATTTTTAGCATTGAAATATTATCTTTTTCAGATATTTTACTTATATATCTTTTATCTTCTTTTTCATAATATAATAAAAGTGATAATGTTATAACTGCAATAGATAAAATACAAATTATTATTTTTTTTATCATTTTAAACCTCTTTTCTCACACTAAAAAATGTGTATGAACAAAAGATTTACTCTTCTATTCATACACATTATATAATAAATTACCCCCCCCCACAAGAGAACAAACGTTCGATTTTCGTTTTTTTTATTTCAATATTGCTTTTATTCTTCTTACACCACTACTTGATGCTTCTTCTTTTATTATTTCAAATGTTCCGAGTTCGTTTGTATTTTTTACATGAGGTCCACCACAAAATTCAAGTGATATATCTCCTATTTTATATAGTGTTACATCTTCTCCATATTTATCAAGAAACATAGCTTCTGCACCTAATTTAAGTGCTTCTTCTTTTTTCATTTCTAGTTTTTCTACAGGAATACCCATTTGAATATATTCATTAACTAACTTTTCTGTTTTTTCTTTTTCTTCATCTGTCATTTTTTTATCCCAAGAAAAATCAAATCTCATTCTTTCATCCGTTATGTTACTTCCTTTTTGATGAACAGTAGGTGCTAAAACTTTTTTAAGCGCAGCATTTAAAAGATGAGTACATGTATGATATTTTATATTTTGATAAGAGTCTCCTCCCATACCTCCTTTAAATCTTTTTTCGCTTCCAGCTCTTGATTTTTCTTGATGTTCTATAAATTTTTCTTTAAATCCTTCAGTATCCACTGTAATATCCATCTCTGTTGCAAGTTCTAATGTAAGTTCTATTGGAAAACCATAAGTATCATAAAGTTTAAATGCATCATCTTTATTAATTATATTTTCACTTCTTAATACTACTTTTTCAAATTCTTTAAGTCCTTTATCAATAGTTTTACTAAATTTAATTTTTTCATTTTTTAGTACTTCTGAAATAACATTTTTATTTCTTTCCAGTTCGTTATAATAAGGTTTATACATTTCAATTATAAGAAGAAGTAATTCTTGTTCCCAATTACTATTTAAGTCAATACCAAGTTTTCTAGCATGGTTAATTGCTCTCCTTATAAGTCTTCTTAAGATATAACCTTGATCCGTATTAGATGGCACTATTCCAGAATCATCTCCAGCAATAAATACACTAGTTCTTATATGATCAGCAACTATTCTCATACTTTTTTCATTGTTCTCATAAGGAAGCTTAGATAGTTCTTCTATTTTTTTAATTATAGGAGTCCAAATACTAGTTTTATAATTATCATCTACCCCTTCTAAAACAGCCACAGTTCTTTCATAACCCATACCAGTATCTACATTTTGTTTTTTAAGTTTTGAAAAATTTCCTTTTTCATCTTTATAAAACTCCATAAATACATTATTCCATATTTCAACCCATCTTTTATCTTCAGGATCAAATTTTAGAGGAACTTCATCTTTAGAATTAAAATAAAATATTTCTGAGTCTGGTCCACAAGGCCCTGTTTCACCAGCAGGTCCCCACCAATTATCTTCTTTACCTAAATAAGCAATTCTCTCATCCTTTATTCCATGATTTTTCCAATGTTTAACACTTTCTTCATCCACTGGAGAATTTTCATCTCCTTTAAATACTGTAACGGCTAATTTTTCATGAGGAATATTTAAAACTTTAGTTAAGAATTCATAACTATAATCAATACTTTCTTCTTTAAAATAATCTCCTAAACTCCAGTTACCTAACATTTCAAAAAAAGTATGATGTGTTTTATCTCCAACTTCATCTAAATCAGTAAGTCTTATACATTTTTGATAACTTACAAGTCTTGTTCCATTAGGATGCTCTTCTCCCATTAAATAAGGTACAAGTGGTTGCATACCCGCAGTATTAAATAAACAAGTAGGATCATTTTCAGGTATAACAGGTGCACTTGGTATATGATGATGATCTTTACTTTCAAAAAACTTTATATATTCATCTTTTAAATTCATTATCCTAGCACCTCCTCTAAATAATTAATTACTTTTAACTCTAATTCTTTTAACGTATTACTATTTTCAATTATTTTATCAAAATTATTATAATCATCAAGTGCTAGTTCTGTATAATGTTTTCTTTGTTCTTCAGTAAGTCCATCATCAAAATTACTTCTTCTTACATTTAGTAAATAAACATTTTCAAATTTATTTTTTAAAACATCAAGTTCAAGCGGTACTCTAGCATCACTTATAACTATTACATCAAAAAAATAAGAGTAAACTTCTATATCTGAACATATTCTTTTTATAAAAAATTGTTCATCAATTTTCTTTCTAATTACTTCAGTTCCTAGTACTTGCAATAACTCTCTAGGTTTAGTTTCTTCACTTCCATCCCAATCACTTATTTTCTTTGCATATTCTTTAATATAACTACTAAATTGTAAATTAATTACTTTTTTCCCATTATTTTCAAAATAATTTTTTATATATCCAGCAGTTGTATCCTTTCCATGTCTTGCTTTTCCTGAAATAACAAATATTTTTGGTTTACTTTTTTTTAATTCCATTTTTTAATTCCTTTCTTTATTATGTTTTTAAATAAAAAGACAGTACTTTTAAAGAGTGCTTATGCACGGTACCATCTTATTTTTTACTTAATTTGCTTTAACGGGCTTATCCGAAAGTTTTTTACTTTACTAAAGAAATAGCTTCAAATAATTTAGTTGTTCTTTTCCACCAATTAGAACTCTCTATAAACATACATTATTTTACTCATTTTCTCTTTTCGCTTTGCTTATTTATAATATCAAATTTTTTTATATAAATCAATTATTGTTTATACTCGAAAAATCCATACTTTTCATCTAAAAATACATAAACTATTTTTAAAAGTGCAATTATAGGTGTTGCGATAATCATCCCAAATATTCCAAAGAATGAACCAAATATAAGAAGTCCTACTAATATTGTTACTGGATGAAGATTTGTTTTTTTACTCATCACTACTGGCTGAAGAACATAACTTTCAAGCGCTTGACATATTACTATAAATACAATTATAACTATTCCGATAAAAGTACTTTGTGTAAATCCAACAATTGCCGCTACTGCTCCACCTATATACGGTCCTACATAAGGTATTAAATTAGTTATCGCACAGAAAAGTGCAAATAAAGCTGGTGCTTTAAGTCCAATTATCAAAAATCCTATATAATTAACAAGAAATAATATAAACGATATTGAAAGAGTTCCTTTTATATATTCAAGTAATGTATTACTCATTAAATCTAAAAGTTTATTAGTATCTTTTTTCATTTTCTTAGGTAAAATATTTAAAAAGTGTTTTTTTATACTTGGGAAATTAAACAGCATATAAAATCCAACTATAAAACTTATTACTATTGTACCTATTCCACTAACTAAACTTTGTATTAAATTTATAGCCATTTTAGGAAGATTTGTAGTTAAATTTTGTCCAAATACTTCTATTGATGTAAATAATTCTTTTTTAACATTACTTAAATCTACTAAACTTCTATCTGATATTTTCACAAAAAGATTATTTACCCAATCTTTTAAATCTGTTAAAATTGTTGGAATAGATGAAACTACATCATTTATTTGATCTACTAAAGATGGTATCAATGCCAAAGAAAACAAATAAACAAGTACAATAAGGGTAAAGTATACTATAATTGTTGAAAAAGTTCTAGACATCCCTTTATTATTTAGTTTTGTTACAAAAGGATTTAAAAGCCAAGCAATTAAAATACCATAAAATAAAGGACTAATAACTTTAATAATATTTAATAAAAATTTAATAATTCCCCATTCTTTAAATACTAGACTAATTACATATATAATTAGTACACCTAAAATAAAATATAAAAGTTTTAATACTTTACTTCCTATATTAAATATTTCATTTAATTTTTTAACATCTAAATTATTTTTTTTCTTTTCCATACATTTTTCTCCTATCGTAATTTTATCATATATTTTACAAAAAAAATAGTACTAAAATAGTACTATAATTTATTTGACATTTCTTTAGTAGTTTTCTTTATTTTTTCTTTTACATCATTATTATACTTTTTATAAAGTAGCGTAGCACCAATCCCCGCACCCATCCACATCATATTATTTATAAATTTTATAATAAACACATCCTTTCATTTATTATTATATCTATAAATATATATTTTTATTCTAATAAATCATTAATACTAATTATTTCCATTCCTTTAGATAAAATGTAATTAATTATAGAACTAAGTTCATTTAAATTATTCATATTTTCTTTAAGAATTATTATATCACCTTTTTCTAAATTGTTTTTTATATTTAAAAGAGCATCTTTATAAAAAATTTTACTTGTTTTTATAGTATTTATTTCATTTTCAGCACAAGATTCTAGTAAATCGTATTTTTCTTTATATACACAAAAAGTTTTATTAAATTCTTCTTTAAATTTCCTTATATTATTACCTGTATATAAAAGATTAATTTCTTCATTATAATATTTATTTAATAAAGATATATTATTATTAAAAATATAATCATTTACTAAAACATTTAACTCAATATTTTTTTCATTAGAAATATTTATAAATGAATTTATATATTTTAAAGAATCTAATTCTATTATAATACTTACACTATTTTTATGAGGATTTCCTTTAATTATATATTTATCAATATTATTTTCTTTATTTATTTTACATTCATCATAGTTGTATTCTATTAAAGATTCATCATACCCTAGTCCTCTCATATTTTCATAACTTTTTTGTTTATTTATACTAAGTCCGCTGATACCTAAAACAACTCCATATTCATTAATATATCCTTCAGTACAATTTTTATTAAGTGTTTTATCTTTTTCTTCTAAATTAACCATAATAGTATCTTTATCAGAAACATACTCGCCAAGCATACTTGTATAGTAATAACTAAATAAACACAGTACTGTAAGTCCAACATATTCAAAAAACTTTTTCATTTTTCACCTAAAAAATTATATGAATAAAAAAATAATTATAAAACTTTTTCTTTAATTTTATAATTATTTTTAAGGATATCATTTACATTTTTCTTTAAAGAAGGTGTTATTTTACTAAAATATAAATCTAATTTAAATTTTTTTGAATTAGATACCTTTAGATTATTAATTAAAACTTTCCCCATATTTACAGTATCAATTTTTAAAAGTTTATTTATATTTTCTTCCATATAAGGATAATGTGTACACCCAAGGATTAAAGAATCTACATTTTTAAATATTTTAAAATTTTCTTTGATATATTCTTTTATTTTATCATCTTCCTTATTTTCTATTAACTGTACTAAATTTGGACAAGCTAAACTTATAGTTTCTTTTTCTATATTATTTTCAAAGAAATTACTTTCAATTGTTTTTTTAGTTCCTATAATTCCTATTTTTTTATATTTTGAACTATTAATATACTTTATTGTAGGACTTACTATATCATAAATTTTAATATCATAATTATTTTTTATATCATTATAAATATTGGTACTTATTGTCCCACATGCAATAATAATTATATCGACTTTTTTTTCAAAAAGAAATTTTATTATTTTACTACTATATTCTTTTAATTCATCTTTGCTTTTTTCCCCATAAGGAAGATTCTTTGTATCTCCAAAATAAATATATTCATTGTTTGGAAATATATCTAACATTTCTTTAAGAACAAAAAGTCCACCTACTCCTGAATCAAACAAACCTATTTTCATATTGTGCTCCTTTATTAATATTATGAGTTTATTTTATATTTTTTTAAGCATTTAATTTCATTTATGATATATATTAAAAATCATCATTCATTAAAAAATCAAAAATATTTAAATGTGTGATTCCATTTTGAAAATAATTTTCATTATCTTTAGAAATAACATATTTTGGATAATTATCTTTTATACTATTAAAAGCACTAAATTCTTTATTTCTTGTGTCCTCATTTGATAAATCATAACAAGCTTGTATATATTTAATATTTTGATTTTTAACCGCTATAAAATCTATTTCTCCATCTTTAGTTTTACCAACATATACTTCATAACCTTTATTAATCAGTTCACTATAAACAAGGTTTTCAAAAGACTGAGAATAATTAACTTCTTTATTATTTTTTTTCGTTGCAACGAAAAAACTTTTAATTTTGTATTTTTTCTTTTCCACCCATATAAACTCTTAATGCTTCTGGAATATTAATACTTCCGTCTTCGTTATAATTATTTTCTATAAATGCAATAAGACCTCTAGGAGACGCTACTACAGTATTATTTAAAGTACTTACATAATAGTTACCATTTTCTCCTTTTGCTTTTATTCCTAATCTTCTTGCTTGTGCATCACCTAATAAAGAACAAGAGCCTACTTCAAAGTATTTCTTTTGCCTTGGACTCCATGCTTCTATATCACATGATTTTACTTTTAAGTCCGCTAGATCACCGCTACAACATTCAAGTGTTCTTACTGGAATATTTAAACTTCTAAAAAATTCTACTGTATAAGATAGCATTTTATTATACCAGTCAAATTCTTCTTCTTTTTTACATAATACTATCATTTCTTCTTTTTCAAATTGATGTACTCTATATATTCCTCTTTCTTCTATTCCATGTGCACCAACTTCTTTTCTAAAACAAGGAGAATATGAAGTAAGACATACTGGAAGTCTTTCTTCTTTTATCAATTGGTCTTTAAATCTTCCTATCATTGAGTGTTCACTAGTTCCTATAAGATATAAATCTTCTCCCTCAATTTTATACATCATATTTTCCATTTCATTAAAAGACATTACACCACTTACTACATCTTTTCTAATCATGAACGGAGGAATACAATAGTCAAAACCTTTTTCAATCATAAAATCTCTTGCGTATGCTATCATCGCTGAATGAAGTCTTGCAGTATCCCCAATTAAATAGTAGAATCCATTACCACTAGTTCTTCCAGCACTTTCTTTATCTAGTCCGCTTAATTTTTCTAATATATCCGCATGATAAGGCACCTCATAAGATGGCACTATTGGTTCTCCAAATTTCTCTATTTCAACATTTTCACTATCATCTTTTCCAATTGGTACAGATGCATCAATTATATTAGGAATTTTCATCATTATTTCTTTTATTTCATTTTGAAGATTTTCTTCTTCTAAAGTAAGGTTTTCTATTTCTTCATTCATTTCATTTACTTTAGTTTTGAGTTTTTCTGCTTCTTCTTTATTTCCTTCACGCATAAAAAGGCCTATTTGAGCACTAAATTTATTTTTTTCTCCTCTTAAATAGTCGCCTTTAGATTTTATTTCTCTAAATTTAATATCAAGATCGTATACTTTATCAACTAAAGGTATTTTTTCATCTTGAAATTTTTTCTTAATATTTGTTTTTACAAGTTCTTTATTTTCCCTGATTAAATTAATATCTATCATTTTTCCTCCTTAAATTTTTAAAAATAAAAGATGATACAAAGAGCGCTTATGCACGGTACCATCTTATTTTTTTCTTCATTTTTAACGGCTATGCCGGTAGTTATTAACTACTCTAGAAAGTAGATTCATAAATATTCTTTTATTAGTTTTCACCAAACACTAACTCTCTTTAAAAAAAACTATTTACTACTATTCTTTCGTCACTGATTTACATATTTATTATACACTTATTTTTTAAAATTATCAATAGTTCACTTTTAAATGTATTTTTTATGCTGTGAAAAAAGCAAAAGTCATTCCAAGCACTGATAAAAGTATTATACCGCCAAATACCATTCCTATAAATAGCGTCTGTTTATGTTTTTCCATTTTATCACTTCCTTTACCATAAGAATAATATTTATTTCTTCTATTGTCAACTAAAAATTTTTAAAATTAAAAAAGCCAAAATTATTTGACTTCTATCAAAAGTTTAATCGCAGTTCTTTCTTCTCCATTTATAATAACATCACTAAATGAAGGAGTAACTTTTAAATCTTTTCCGAGAGGAGCTAAAAATCCACGAGCGATGATTATCCCTTTTACAGCTTGGTTTAGTGCGCCAGCCCCTACCGCTTGCATTTCTGCTTCTGATGTTTTTTCTCTAAAAATGTTAGATAATGCACCTGCGACTTTTTGAGGTACACTTTTACTAGATACTTTAATTATTTCCATTCTTATCACCTAATTAAACTTATGAAAAAAAATAATTTTTAGACCTTAAATTCTTTTATTTTTTCTTCCATATCGCCTTCATGAAGGTAAGATGCACTAACTATCATATCAGCACCCTTTTCTTTTACCATTTTAAATACTTCATCATTTATTCCGCCATCTACACTAATTATAGTCTTGTAACCATTTTCAACTATAACTTGCTTTAATTTTTCTATTTTATCAAGCGTACTTTCTTTAAATTCCTGTCCACTTTTACCTGGTTCGACCCCCATAATTAAAACTAAATCTAAATACTTAAGTATATTTTCTATTTCACTTACATCAGTTTTTGGTTTAATACTAATGCCTACTTTTAAACCATATTCTTGTATTTTATTTATTATATCTATATGATTATTCACACTTTCATAATGGAAAGTAATATATTCTGTATTTAAAAGAGCATAGTCTTCAATATATTTTAAAGGATTTTTAACCATTAAATGAACATCCAATTTTTTATTTGAAAAATTAACTAATTTTTTTATTTCATTAAAAGTAAATGTCTTATTTTCTACAAATTTACCATCCATAATATCTAAATGTATAAAATCAGCGGTTGTTTTATTTATTTTTTCGACTATTTCTTTTGCTTTATAAACACTACTTAAAATTGATACTGAAACAAGCATAAATCCTCCTTAACCATTCATTATCATATCCTCTGTTATAATAATATTTGTTATTTGCCCTATTTTATAGTTCCCTTTTACTCTAACTTTTAAATAATTTGGAGCATGTCCTATAAAAAAGCCTTCTTTTTCTTCTTCAAATAATATTTCAAGATTTTTGCCTATAAATAATTTATTATAATCTTCTTCTAATTTTTTAGAAAGTAAAAGCACTTTTTTAACTCTTTCTTTTTTTACTTTATTATCTATTTTATCACTCATTAAAGATGCTTTCGTACCATTTCTATCTGAATATGGGAAGACATGAATTTTAGTAAACTTAATTTCTTTTAAAAATTCATAAGTTTCATTAAAGTCTTCTTCTGTTTCACCAGGAAATCCCACTATTAAATCAGTACTAATGCTTATATTTTCTCTTATTTTTTTTATAAGATTTATTTTATTTCTAAAGTATTCCTTATCATATCTTCTATTCATACTTTCAAGTATTTTATCACATCCACTTTGCAAAGGAATATGCATATGAGATACAAATTTTTCATTATTTTTTAAAACTTCAAGCATTTCATCAGTTATCTCATTTACTTCTATTGAAGAAAGTCGTATTCTTAAAATATTTTTATCTTTACTAATATCATTTATTAACTTAGCGAGATTATAATTTTCTAAATCTCTTCCATACTGTCCAGTATGTATACCTGTTAATACGATTTCCTTGTGTCCATTTTCTCCAAGTGATTTTACTTCTTTTAAAACACTTTCTTTTAATTTACTTCTAACTCTACCTCTTACATAAGGAATAATACAGTAAGAACAAAAATTATTACATCCATCTTCTATTTTTATAAAAGCTCTAGTTCTACTTTCAAATTTTTTTATTTCCATATTTTCAAAATTTGCTTCATTCATATCATAAAATATTTCTTTTTTTTCTCTTTTTTCAATAAAATCATTTAAATATTCAATAACTTTACTTTTATCTTTATTTCCTATTACTATATCTGCATCTATATATTCATTAATATTTTGTTTTTTATATTGACAAAAACATCCCATAGCTATAATTATGGAATTTTTATTTTTTCTTCTTATACTATTAATTATTTTTTTACTTTTTTTATCAGATTCATTAGTAACAGTACATGTGTTTATGACATATACATCAGCATTTTCTTCAACTACTTTATATCCATTTAAAACAAAAAGACTTCTTACGAATTCACTTTCGTAAGAATTAACTTTACATCCTAAAGTTTTTATAGCTACACTTTTCATAGTTCTAGTTCCAATCTAAATTCTTTTAAAAGTTTTAAAAACTCTTCTTCTTCAATATAATCCATAACTTTTCCACTACTAGAAACTACTATTTGATCAGAAGGTTTTTCTTTTTCTATGAAATTAACTTTTACATCTTCTTTATTATCTGATATATTAATTTCTTTAACAAGAGGCTCATCTAATTCTTTTGAAATAGGCTCTTTATAGTTTACATTTATACTCGAAGCATTTTTTAGTAGTTCTTCATAACTTATAATAGCTTTCTTTTCTTGTTCTTCTTCATACATTTCAATTATTTCACTAGTATCCATTTCTAAAGTACTAGATAATTTTTCACTAGCTTTTTGAAGTTCTTCAGTACTTATAATAGCGGATTCTTCATCATTATCCGGCATAATAGAAGAAAATAAATCTAACGGATCTTCTTCGTTTTCATTTGTACTTTCATTTAATACTTGCGCCTCTTTATAATTTTCTTTAGTTTGCGATTTTATTAAATATATTAAAACTACTAAAAGCACTATAAAACAAACAGCTAAAAATATAAAAAATATATCACTTGTAAAAAATAATTCCATAAATTCATCAAAAGATTTCACATTAATCACCACTTTTTAAATACTCTATAATACTAGAAACAAATATAATAACTGTTTCTGTTCTTAATATTGTACTACCTAAAGATGTTTTTATGTATCCAATACTTTCAAAAAAATCTTCTTCCATTTTTGAAATTCCACCTTCTGGTCCATACAACACACTTATTGTATCATATACATTTTCTTTAGTTAACACATCACTTATATGTTTTACATTAACTTTGTCAAGAGAACACAAAATATTTACACCATTACACTTTTCAATATTTTTAGTATTTATAATATCTTCAACTACTGGTATATCTATTCTTTGACATTGTTCAGAAGCGTTTTTAACTATTTTTTTCCATCTTTCAATTTTTTTATTTTTCTTATTTTCATCGATTTTAAATTTAGAATATTCATACATTGTAGGTACAAATTTTGTTACACCCAGTTCTGTTCCTTTTTGTAATACTAAATCCATTTTATCTTCCGTAGTAATTGGAATGTAAAAAATAATTTCATTTTTTATTTCTAATTTTTCTACTTCATCTAAAATAGATACGCTTTTTAAATCATTATTTAATTTACATAAGTATTTTGTTTTATCAAAAATAACAAATACTTCTTCCTCGCTTCGCATCCTAAGAACATTTTTAATATGATTATAGTCTTCGCTAAATAAGTAAATTATATTATTTTCTTTTTTTTCTCCAAAATATTGCCTCATAATATCCCTCGTATTTATTGTAACAAAGAAAAAATACTATTACTAATACTTTTTTATAATTTTACATAATAAAATCCACAGTTTTACTGTAGATTTTAGTTAATTATAAACATTCTACGTATGTATCGTTTAAACATCTTAACGAACATATACAACTAATATCCATTGTAAATATTGAATCTGTACTTACATAAGGATATAAACTTGTAGTGTCTGGGTTAGTCTGAAGTACTCTAAAAGTTGCACAGCATCCATCAATTTTTTCTATCCTAAACACATTAGAACATGCCCCTGGGGTAGTAGTGTCACTACAGTCTATATTAGTTCGTGTAGTTGGCATACTCCAAGGTGTTCCATTTCCACAGCAAGTATAAATCATAATTGGTCTAGTGTTACATACTATACAGTTTGCTCCTCCTCCGAGCGCTGGTCTATCACAAGAATTCAAACAATTTTCCGGACAAGCATTACATTGTAATATATTAATTACTTGAAGTATTTCTGCAATGCAGCTAGAGCATTCATTTTCATTTTTATTGCACATATAATCCACTCCTTTATTCTTTACATTATTAATTTATGAAGACAATTAAACTTTGGTGAATAGTTATGCCTAAAAACTTGAATAAAGCACTCATATTTGCTAAAATTATTATGGAGGTAAGATAATGAATAAGAAAATATATTGGACAATTATTAGTTTATTATTAATATTAATTAGTATAGGTGTTGTATATAACTACTTTATAAAAGAAAAACCAGATAATATAAAATTCTATAACGAATATAATGAAGTTGGAAAGAATAATGTCTTTGTTTATAAAAGTATAGAAGAAATAATAAATATCTTAGAAAATGGAACAGGCGTTATATATTTAGGTTTTCCAGAATGTCCTTGGTGTCAAAGTTATGTTAAATATATAAATGATGTAGCTAAAGAAACAGGTATAAAAGAAATATATTATTTTAATATTTTAGATGATAGAAAAACAAATTCAGAAGAATATCAAAAAATTGTTACATTATTAAATGAAGTTTTACTTGAAGATGAAAATGGTAATAAAAGAATTTTTGTCCCAGATGTAACAATAGTTAATAAAGGAAAAATTATTGGTCATGATAACGAAACAAGTGTAATTGAAGGATATGAAAGCCCTAAAGAATATTGGACTGATGAAAAAGTAGATGCTCTTAAAAGCAAATTAAAAAAATTATTTAGTGAAATTAGTACAGTATGTACTTCTTGTAACTAAATTTTTTTATTTATTTTTTTCAAGTTTTATTATATAATTATATTAGGTGAAGAAAAGATGCATTATCAATATATTATAATTGCAATAGTTTTATTAATAATTGCGTTTGTAGTAATTAAATTAAACAAAAAAGATTTTCAAATTGAAATTAATAAACTTATAACTTATCTTGGTGGTAAAGATAATATTATAAGTTCAGAAGTTAACTTATCTAGACTTAAGGTAACACTTAAAAATATGGAAATAGTTGATAAAGATGGAATTCAAAAGTTAGGTGCTAAAGGTATTGTAGAAATAGATAATCAACTTAAAATATTATTTGGTCCTAATTCAAAAAACTTAAAAAAATATATTGTAGATTTAAAGTGATAAAATATATCACTTTTTTACATTTTTCGACATTTTATGACAAAAAATAATGATATTATATTTTTGGTGATAAAAAATGTTTAATATTTTTATTTTAGAAAGTGTGATAATAACTGTATTAATACTTTTTCCAATCTTGTTTAATACTTTTCTTACTACTTATAAAAAAATCACAAAAAAAGAAATTAATGATATATACTTAAATGTTACCCTATTAATATCATTTTATTTAAGTCTATATTATATTGATTCTCTAGGTAATCCACTTTTTCTAATTTTTTCTAGTGAACTTATTTTTTTAAGTTTAATTTATAATAAAAAATTTATAAGTTTTATTATTATAATTATATTTTTTGAATATCTTTTAAAATTTAATATTCACTACTATTTTTATTTTTTATTAATTGTTTTTTATTTTCTTATCTATCGATACTATAAAATTTCTGAAATGTCAAAAAAATGTTATATCACTTTATTCAATATGTTTACTCTTATATTTTTTATTATTGAATTTTATAATTTAATAGTTTTAAATGATACTTTTATATTTATTAACTTTAGTTTTTTTTCTTATATTACTTCTTACTTTATTGATAAATCAACTGATTTATTTAACATATTTAAATCACTTAAAGATATAGAAAAAGAAGAATTTATTAAATTATCTTTATTTAAAATTACACATGAAATTAAAAATCCATTAGCCGTTATTAAGGGATATCTAGATATGTTCAATGTAAATAATTTAGAAAAAAGTACTAAGTATATAAATATAATTAAAAACGAAATAAAAAGAACATTAAATTTACTTAATGATTTAAATGATTTTAATAAAATAACTGTAAATAAAATTGAAGTAAACTTTTCTAATTTTATGAGCGAGCTTAAAGAAATATGTATTCCTTATTTAACTGAAAATAAAATAAAATATTCTTTCAAAGTAGAAAATAATATAAAAATAAATATTGATCCTGAACGAATAAAACAAGTTATTATAAACTTAATAAAAAACTCTATTGAAGCATCTAATGAATATGATAAATTAACTTTTATAGCTTATATTAGTAATAATAAACTTTATATTTTAGTCGAAGATTCTGGATGTGGTATGTCCAAAGAGCAACTTAATAATCTTTTTATTCCATTTAATACCACTAAAGACTATGGAACAGGCCTTGGCGTATGCTTGTCCAAAGAAATAATAGAAGCACATAAAGGTACATTAAACTATACTTCTATCATAAATAAAGGTACTACTGCTAAAATAGTGCTTCCCCTTTGATTAATATGGAATAGGTCCTCCAGGAAAACCAGGGCCAAAACCTGGGCCAAAACCAGGGCCATAAAAAGGATAAGGTGGTCTATAGTATATCGGTCTTGGTCTATAAGGGTTAAATGCTGCGGCTGCTACTCCACCAGTTAAAGCTCCAAATAAAAACGGCGCAGCAAAAGGAACAAACCTATCATTTCTATAATCATATTTATTTAAGTACATAAAAATACTCCTTTCATGTTATATTTTATGAAGGAGTATTTTTTTTATATAGATTTTAGTCTATATAAATTTATAGATGGTCTATTATTAAATCTAAACTTTATGTTATTTGTACCAATTCCACTTGATATAAAAATTTCTTTATTTTCTAGTTTATAGTGCGGAGCATAATATTTAGTTGTATTTTTTGGAATAAATAAAGGTCCATAAAAAGGTATTATTACACTTCCACCTAATGAAGCTGATCCTAAAAGTAAATTTACACTTTCATCATATTTCATTATTTTTTCAAACACATTTCCTTCACTAGAAATAATTATTTTATATTTAGCTTTTTGAATATTCTCTTCAGCACCTTTATAATATTTAAATAATTCATTTAAATTTAATGTATCTTTTGAAGTTGAAGGAACACCACCTAAAAATATAGGTTCGTGTCCATTAAAATAAATAATATCATAAGTGTTATTTAATAAAATAAAATCACTTTCTTTTAATATCGTTTCATAATCAATTTTAAAATCAGAACTTCCTTTAACCGCGTACTTCCCTATACTTGCATTTAACTCACTTAAAAAATCTATTAATATTTTTTTGTTTTTTTCAGACATATTATAATCTAAAGTAAAAAGATTTCCAGTAAATAAAATTAAATCTGGTTTTAATTCATTAATTGCACTTTTTATTTTTTTTAATTCATTTTCATTAGTAG
Organism: Bacilli bacterium; assembly: GCA_017397745.1. Taxonomy (GTDB): domain Bacteria; phylum Bacillota_I; class Bacilli_A; order RF39; family UBA660; genus RGIG1840. The sequence goes on along the minus strand of JAFQIC010000064.1, from coordinate 1,323 downwards.
TATTACCAAAATACAAATCTGAAAAATGTACTATTTTTACACCACTAAAATTACTAGGAATCACATTACTTTCTATTTTATATTCTTTTACTATTATACCTATAGTACCAACATATCTTGAATACAATACTAAAGTAATTAAAGAAATCAAAAGCAATACCAATATTTTTACAATTATTTTATTATTTTCTATTTCTTTTGTTTTCATATTAACCTAACAAAATAAACACAAGCGAAAAACTCATAAGATTATGAAGCGCATGCATAATTACACTAGTAAATACATTATCTGTTTCAGCATACATTAGACCAAATGCAAATCCTAAAGCACCATAAGGAATTATATAAACTAAATCAAGCCATGTTGGACTCCCACTTATTGCATGCATTAGTCCAAATATAATACCTGAAAATACCGCATAAATATATTTATTATTAAAAACTCTTTTTAAAGAAACTCTAAAAATTATTTCCTCTAAAAAAGGCGCTATTATAACAGAACTTATAAAACCATATATAGGAGACGCTATTATTATACTTCTTGCCATTTCCTCATTTTCAGCAATACTTCCTTTAAATATAAAAAGATTAATTACTAAATTGCTAACTATCATAATAAATATTCCTAAAGACCAATACTTAAATCCAATATTTAAAATTTTTTTGAAATTCCCTTTTATATTTTTAAAAGAAAAAAATATTTCTTTTCTAAATATATATATTAATATGATTAAATATATTAAATTTGCAATTAAATTTTGTATTTCATCATTAGAAATGAATCCTAAAAACATAGATATATAATAAGTTGCTACAAACATACTTAAAATAATTAATAAACAAATTATTATGTTTTTTATTTTTTCTTTCATAAAAAAATCACCTATTTTCTATAAGATGATTTTACCATTAATTTAATCATATATCAAGAAATTTACAATCTTAAATTTTGAAATATAACATTTATTTAATATTTTTCAAATCTATTTCATGAGTATACTCTTCTATCTTTTCAACACTTACTCCTGTGATTTCTGAAATGTCACTATACTTCATATTCATCTTTAGCATTTTCATTATAAATTCTGATATTGTACTCTTTCTACCTGCTTTCTTTCCTTCAGCAAGGCCAACTTTCTTTCCTTCAGCAAGACCAGCCTTTTTTCCAGCTTTCTCTGCATCTAGTATTTCTAACTTCTTTAAATCATTCCATGTTGTTTGCAGTAGATTTATATCTGACATCTTATCTTCTACCTCCTTCCTCATTTTTTCTTTTACTTCTTTTTCGTATTTCATCTTTTCAATTATTTTAAATACTTTATC
>JAFQIC010000063.1 GCA_017397745.1 Bacilli bacterium | reverse complement strand
TTTTGTGTTGCTTCTCCTCCATACCTTAATCGCACACTTCCATCCTCAACAGTACGCACTATTCTCCAGCAATAATTTCCAAATACAGCGTAGTTATTTTCAACCGTTCCTCTATAGAAATATACTCTTTCATTTCCTTCAGTATTTTCTTCTGTATAATAAAGTCCATTTGTTATTTGAGTGGAATCTATTATTTCTAAAGAATGCTCATCCCGTCCTTTCCCTTCTGACGTATATGCATAATCTATATTTACATCACTTTGCGTTGTATTTGTTGCTATTACACGACAATTTAAATTATTTTCATTACCATTACAAGTGTTATACCATTTTGGAACATATCTATATTCTCCATTTGAATTAATTTGAAGTACTCCTCCAAATATTGCGGATTGATTTGTATTTTGATTACTTCCTGTTTCTTTGAATAGTATTTCTATTGTATATGTTTGTGTTACTCCTGGAGCTATAGTTGCTGTTTCTAGTGTTCCTGATATAGTTGGTATTGCTTTTCTATTTGCTGTTGCTCCTCCATTTGTACTTGTTAAGCTATATACTAGTTCATTATTTACAAATGTATTTGTTAAGTTTTCTATATCTATTGTATATTCTATTTCTACATCTCCTCTATTTTCCACTGTAAATGTTTTGGTTACACTTTGTCCTGGTAGTGCTTCATTCATTTCTATTTTTTGAGTATCTGAAAATACTAGTTTTAATTCTGCTGTTTCTACTATTGTACTACTTGCTCTATCATTTCCTCCTACGCTTGCTGTGAAGAATGCGTACGTTAGTCCTACCATTGCAAAAACTACAAAAATTGCAAATGATAATCCTATGATTAATGTCTTTCTTTTATTCATTTTTTATCTTACTCCTTCTATTTTTCCTAAATTAATTATATAATGAACCCCCCCCAAGTCAAGAAAAATCGCACAAAAAAACGGTTAATTTTTAGTTAACTGTTTATTCTTTTGTTATATTTATTTTTATACTTTTTACTTTTGGTGTATATGTAAGTAATAAATTTTCTCCTGTTACCATGACAGGGACATCCCAAATACCTTCACTTTTTATTTCACTTAAATCTATAGTAGCTATTATCTTAGAAATATCAAGTTCATCTAATAATTTTTGAACACCTTTTACTTCTACTGTAATTTTTGAGTCGTTTATACTTGCTGCTTGTGCGGCAAATCCTTCTGGCTTATTAAGTATTTGTATTCCAACATCTTTAACCTCTATAGATGTTTCTTTTTGCATTGAAATAGTAATTGTTACAGAAGACTCACTCATATATCTTATTCCTGTAGGTTTAACAATATCAAGTTGTATTTTTTTATCCTCAGATATATCCGTTACATCTACTTCTACTGGTATTGAAGTTGTATTTTTAAGAACTTCTTCATCACCATAAATTGTAATATTTTTAACACTTTGAGTTATTGTATTTATAGCACTTCCAGATTTAACTTCACCTACTGGAACTATTTTAAGTGGTACTTCTTTACTAGGAGATGCAATTGTTACAGTTGCTGTAACAGATTCTGGTATTATTTCTACACCAGGTATTTCTGTCCCTTTATCATCATATGCAACAAGTTTAACATTTTCTAAAGTGTATGTACCTGCTACAGTAGCATTTGTTGCGTACGCATCAACTATAGCTTTAACAGATGCAACTGTTTCAAGTTTTTCTTTATAACTTTTTACAATTACTTCATCCTTATCTAAAGTGACACTACTTACAATAAGTGTTTCTTTTAATTTATCGGTATTAATTATATCAATCGATAAAGTTTTTACTTCGCTTACTTTTGGATAAATTATAATTGTCGCAACACTTGGATCAATTTTATAATCAAGAGTGTTTATTGGATTATTATACTTTAAAGCAACTTTATGAGTACCTACACCATAATTGCTTAAATCAAGTGAAACTTTATGATCTCCTAATTGCTCTGCCAAATAAAGATCACTTCTTCTTCCCATTAAAATTATATCTGTCGTTTCAGGAAGTCCTTCTATTACATAAGCTTCATCATTATATTCTACTTCTACAATTTGATTGGTAAGTACTGTAGATTCATTTTCTACTAATGTAATAATTTTTTTATCAATTGTTATAAAACAAATAAATGCACATATAAGCGATATATATATAAGAGTATTATTACGATTTAAAATTTTTTCAAAAGTAAGAGTTCTTTCTTTAAACTTACTTCCACTTAAATACACTAACCTACTTATTGGAGTTATAAGAATTTTATCAAAAAACTTATATATTCCAACAAAAATTTTCTTAAAGAATTTGGCTATCTTTTTCATCACTCATACCTCCTTCTTCAACTTCTACTTCTTCATCAGCTTCATAGAAAATTTCTTTTTTAGGTTTTAGTTCTTCAAGTAGTAATACTTTTAGTTCATCTATTGTTATATTATAATTAAGTTCTTTGTTTACAGCTAAACTTATTCTTCCTGTTTCTTCACTTACTACTATCGCTATTGCATCACTAACTTCTGCGATACCAAGTGCAGCTCTATGTCTAGTTCCAAGTCTTTTTGATATTGCCGGATTTATACTTGTTGGTAAAATAGATCCAGCGCAAGACACTGTATTTCCTTCAATAATAACAGCTCCATCATGAAGTGGATTATTTGGGAAAAATAACGATACTAAAAGTTCACTACTAATATCTGCATAAAGTTTTGTAGCCGCTTCCATATACTCCCCTAGACTATAATCTCTTTCTATTACCAAAAGACATCCTATTTTATTCTTTTTAAAATAGTCAATAGCATTACTTATTTCATAAACTATTCTTTCTCTTTCATCAACCGTTAGCACTTTATGTCTTCCTAAAAGATTACTTCTTCCTAAATCTTCTAAAACACTTCTAATTTCTGGTTGAAATATAATTATAATTGCTAAAAATCCCCATTCTATAACATATTCTAATAAGATTGCTACTGTATTAAGATTTAATAGCCCACTTAAAATTTTAAGAACTAGAATTAATAGCACTCCTTTTAAAATTAATATAAGTTTTACATTAGTTTTGGCATATTTTAATATTGTATAAAACATGAACCAAACTACTCCAATATCAATTATTTTTGTAATTATATTTATAATATTAGCCATTTTACATACACACATCCTTTTTTCTATTTAAAATTATATCATAAAAAAAGATATATTTACTATATCTTTTTAATATGCAATGTAAACCAAATTTATTATTTAATATTTTTATTTTTATGGTGGAGCTGGCGAGGAACGACCTCGCGTCCAAAAACACTGCAAAAAAACATCTACAAGTTTAGTTGGTTTTAAATTTTCAAATAATATAAAGGATTTCCAACTTCCCATATTATTTTAAGCTTAATAAAGATTTCTATTAATTATCTTAAGCATATAATCAATATAAGTTTACTTTTATGAGCCTCAAAATCTAACTCGTAAACAAAGTTAGAAAGAGACTTCCTACTTACCTAAATTAGGCAAAAGCAGGAACAAAATTTCTTTCGTTTCCGATTATTTGTTTTTTGCATTTATAGTATGCCTACTACTTGCATTTCATTGCGAACATATTTTTGTCGAATCAATTCAACCCCAAAAATTATTTTGGTGCTCGCAATCGGACTTGAACCGAAACTTTCTTACGAAAAGCAGATTTTGAGTCTGCCGCGTCTACCAATTTCGCCATGCGAGCACTAAAACAATTATACCATATTTTTATTATAAATAAAAGTATTCTATTCTAATTTTAGTTCAAACATAGCATCTCTAAGTTGCATCGCTCTTTCAAAATCAAGTTCACTGGCTGCTTTTCTCATTTCTTTTTCAATTTCAAGAATAAGTTTTTCTTTTTCCTTTTTGCTTTTTGGTTTAATAGAAGTTTTTTCTTCTTTAATATCATTTGTTACACTTTCTCTTATTTCTTTAACTATTGTTTTTGGAATAATATTATTTTTTTTGTTATATTCATTTTGTATAGTTCTTCTTCTTTCTGTTTCTTTGATAGCTTTTTCCATTGCATCACTTATACTATCTGCATACATTAATACTTTTCCATTTTCATTACGAGCGGCTCTTCCTATTGTTTGAATAAGACTTCTTTCACTTCTTAAAAATCCTTGTTTATCTGCATCCATAATCACTATTAATGAAACTTCTGGAATATCTATTCCTTCCCTTAAAAGATTGATTCCTACTATTACATCAAATTTACCTAATCTTAAATTTCTTATTATTTCAAGTCGCTCTAAAGTTTTGATTTCATTATGAAGATATGCAACTTTTATACCCATTTCTTTTAAATAATTTGTAAGTTCTTCACTCATTCTAATGGTTAAAGTTGTTATTAAAACTCTTTCATTTTTATTTATTCTCTCATGTATTTCATTAATTATATCATCTATTTGTCCTTTTGTTTCTCTAATTTCTATAAGCGGATCTAATAGTCCTGTAGGTCTTATAATTTGCTCAACAACTTTATTTTGAACAAGTTCAAGTTCGTAGTCTCCAGGAGTAGCTGATACATATATGGTTTGGTTAAGTTTTTCTAAAAACTCATCAAATTTTAAAGGCCTATTGTCAAGTGCACTTGGAAGTCTAAATCCGTATTCTACAAGAGTTTCTTTTCTTTGTCTATCTCCATTATACATAGCTCTTACTTGAGGAAGTGTCACATGTGATTCATCAATTACTAAAAGAAAATCTTTTGGAAAAAAATCTATTAAAGTGTTAGGTGTTTCTCCTTCTTCCCTTAAAGCAATATGTCTAGAATAATTTTCTATTCCATGACAAAACCCAGTTTCCTTAAGCATCTCCATATCATAGTTTGTTCTTTCTTTAAGTCTTTGTTTTTCTAAAAGTTTCCCTTCTTCATCAAAATACTTAAGTCTTTCTTCAAGTTCTTCACCTATCCTTTTAACAGCTTCTTCAAGTTTTTCTTCATCAGTTACAAAGTGTGAAGCCGGACTTATCATAACACTTTTTTTACTAGAAAGTATTACTCCTGTTAGTGTGTCAAATTCACATATTTTTTCTATTTCATCTCCAAATAATTCTACTCTAATACCATTTTTTCTTTCATATACAGGTATTATTTCAATTACATCACCTCTTACTCTAAAACTTCCACGAGTAAAATCATTGACACTTCTTTCATAAAGCATATCTACAAGTTTAAGAAGTATTTTGTCTCTTTCAATCTTATCTCCTACTCCTAAAACTAAAGTATGATTTTTATAATCCTCCATTTGGCCTATATTATAAATACAAGAAACACTACTTACTACTATTACATCACGATTATCTATAAGTGCATTAGTTGCATAATGTCTTAGTTCATCTATTTCATCATTAATAGATGAATCTTTTTCAATATATAAGTCTTTTGAAGGTACATATGCTTCTGGTTGATAATAATCATAATATGATACAAAATAACATACTTTATTATTAGGAAATAATTCTTTAAGTTCACTATATAATTGCCCAGCGAGAGTTTTATTATGAGCAAGTACTAAAGTTGGTTTTTGAACTTTTTCTATAACATTTGCTATAGTAAAAGTTTTACCTGTTCCTGTTGCTCCTAAAAGCACTTGATTTTTCTTTCCTTTTTTTATATTATCCACAAGTTCATTAATTGCTTTAGGTTGATCCCCACTTGGTTTAAAATTTGTTACTAGTTTAAACATATTGCCCTCCTTACTGTGACTTTACTTTGCCACAAAATTCGTGTCTTAATCTTTTTTTGAGTTTCAAAATCCGACTTTTTTGCTTGGACACGAATGTCGACCACAAATTTATTTCAAAACTACAATAAACATAAAATAATTTATTTAAAACAAATATTAATCCTTTATTTTACGCTCCAATAACTACCATTATCCGGTCCAATTCTTTTAATAATATTATTATTTACTAATTTTTTTAAATTATATTTAACACCATCTGATGTTATATTTAAAATACGAGCTAATTCATTTCTTGTAATTTTAGGATTTTCTTTTATTAATTCTATAATTTTTAATTGACTATTGTTTAATTTCGTTTTCTGGGTAATTTTCTGGGTAGTTTTTTCTAATGATGAATTAATACACATCAACATAAAATCAATAAATATATTCACATTGCCATTAATGTGACATTGAGCAATAGATTCATAATATTCTTGTTGATTTAAATATATTTCTTCTTCAATAGGAATATATTTAAACTTTGAATTCCAATTAGTTAAGATCAAACTCACCCAAAATCTAGGCCATTCTACCATTACCATCGCTAAATGTATGAACATATACAAAATAATAATGAAATATAGAAGATAATATCATAGGATGAACTTTATTCTCATTATTAATTTAGGAAACAATTCTTTAAGTTCACTATATAATTGCCCAACAAGAGTTTTATTATGAGACAGTACTAAAGTCAGCTTTTGAACTTTTCTTGAAACTTTTTTAAGTAACAAAAGTTTTCCTATTCTAAGGTTGTCACAAATTATATCAGCTATCTTTTGAATTCTTTTAGTAATATTTTTTATCAGTGATGTAATGCTCTTCATTTATATTTTCGATTATAACATATTATATATCTTTGTCAACATTTTTTCGAACATTTGTTTTTGATTTTGCTTATATATTTATTTTTTTTAAATTATGTTTTATAATTTAAATAGGAGGATTATAAATGTTAAATAAAAATATATTTTTAAAACTAGAAACTATAGCCAAAGATTTAATTATAAATTATGAGTACCCTTATGAAATTTTACCAAATATAAAAGATTTTATTTTAAAAAAAGGAAATGAATTAAATAACGATTTTATTAAAAAAGATGAAAATATATGGATACATAAAACAGCTAAAGTTAATAATAGTGCATTTATTGAAGGACCCTGTATTATTGATGAAAATGCAGAAATAAGACACAATGCTTTTATTAGAGGAAATGCTATTATAGGTAAAAACTCTGTTTTAGGAAATTCATGTGAAATTAAAAATTCTATTTTATTTGATGAAGTACAAGTACCACATTTTAATTATGTGGGTGATTCAATTTTAGGATATCATTCACATATGGGTGCGGGAAGTATAACTTCTAATGTAAAAGGAAATAAATCACTTGTAAAAATTAAATATAAAGATATAGTTTATGAAACAAATTTAAAAAAAGTTGGTGCCTTTTTAGGAGATTATGCAGAAATTGGCTGTAACTCAGTTTTAAATCCAGGTACTATTATAAAAAATAATACACAAGTTTACCCTCTTATATCTGTTAGAGGGGTTATTGAAAGTAATTCTATAGTAAAAAGTATGGATAATATTATAAAAAAGGAGAATTTAAATGAGTAAATTATTTGGAACTGATGGAGCTAGAGGTATTGTAGGAAAGGAACTAAATGCAACTTTAGCATTTAAAATTGGTGCTTCTACCGCTAAAGTATTTAAAGAATCTTATAAAAAGAAACTTATATTTCTAGTAGGAACTGATACAAGAATATCAAAAGATATATTATCAAGTGCTCTTATAAGTGGTGTTCTTAGCGAAAACGCAAATGTAATTGATTTAAAAGTTTTACCTACTCCAGCTCTATCTTACTTAGTTCAAAAATATAAAGCTGACGGAGCTTTTGTTATAAGCGCTAGTCATAATCCTAGTGAATATAACGGAATTAAAGTTCTAGATTCAAATGGAATTAAAATAAGTGAAGAAATTGAGGAAAAAATTGAAGAGTATGTAAATGATTTTAAAGAAAATACAGCTATAAATACTGTAGGAACAATACTATATAAAGAAAATGCATTAAATGATTATGTAAACTATTTAAAAGAAACCATAACAGAAAACATAAGTCATATTAAAATACTATTAGATGTTGCTAATGGAGCATCTTATGAAACAGCAAATTTACTATTTACTAAGTTAAATGCAAACTATAAAATAATAAACAATAATCCAGATGGCTTAAACATAAATGAAAATTGTGGTTCTACTCATATTGAAAATTTAAAAAATAAAGTAACCAAAGGTAAATTTGATATAGGTATTTCTTATGACGGAGATGCCGATAGAGTTATGCTTGTTGATCACGAAGGAAATGTTGTTGACGGAGATTTTATACTTGCTATAGCTTCTAAATATTTAAATATCGATTCTATTGTAGGTACTGTTATGAGTAATTTAGGACTTATTAAATTTTGTGAAAAAAATAATATTAAGTTTATAAGCACTAAAGTTGGAGATAAATATGTTTTAGAAGAAATGCTCAAGAATAACTATACACTTGGAGGTGAACAAAGTGGACATATAATTTTTAAAAACTTTGCTAATACTGGTGATGGAGAACTTTCTTCGCTTCAAATTTTAAATATTATGGCAAAACATAATAAAAGTTTAAAAGAACTAGCATCTATAATGGAAAAATACCCACAAGTAAATAGTAATATAGAAGCAAACAATTTACAAAAAGAAATATTTAAAACAAACAATAAAATAAAAGAAAAAATAAATGAATACGAAAATTTATTAGGATCAAATGGAAGAATAGTCGCAAGACCTAGTGGAACTGAAAACTTAATAAGAATAATGTTTGAAGGAAATGATATAAATTTAATAACTAAATACTCAAAAGAATTATGTGAGTATATAAAAAAAATTATCAACGAATGATAATTTTTTTATTTTCCTTCTTTTTTTAAACAAGAACCTAAGTCAATAAGATTATTACTCTCAATATACTCGTTTACTTGCTCATGGTCTAAATTAGAAGGGCTTTCATCAATATTTAATGAAGCATATTTTTTCTTTTTTTCATTTATTTCTTGTAGAGTAAGATTAGTAATTTCTATAAAGCCACTACTTTTATCTACTATTTGTAAGTTAGAAACTATTTTTATTTTATGTTTTTCAAAATAATCTTTAAGTGCTTTTTCATCTTCAATAAATTCTAAAAATAATGGTGTTAATCCTAAATTACGTCCAAATTTTAAACCTAATATATATCCACTATATGATTCTCCTGTATTAAAAAACACTAAGTAATCACAGAAATTATCTATCATTTTATCACTTTTTTTAGATGTTTTCACAAAAAACTCAATTGTATCTAAATCAAGTTTAGTGCCATAAAAATACTTATTTCTTTCACATACATATGTATTAAATATTCTACCAAACTGAATATCTCCTCGTTTAAAAGAAGTAAAATATCTATCTGAATTGGAAAGAAAACGTTCAAAGAAATGATACATTGATTCATAATCTTTACCACAAGTACGAAAATATAAACTTTTAATTCCTAATAGATGTGGTAAATTTTGTGGACTTATCTGAAAACTTATTTCTTCTCCATTCTCAGATGTTAAAGTTATAATTTTTCCCATAATAATTTCTTTAAATACTTCATTAGATTTTTTTAACATTTCTACTGCAATATTATAATTTGATAAATTTATATATTTCAAACCATTCATCCCCCTTTTTGGGTTATATATTTTAGCATAATATTAACTTTTTTTCAAATTTAATAGTTAAATTAATTAAAATACTTATATTTTTATTTTTTCTATATTCTTATTATGTTTTACATTGAATATATGTCCAATTGTTAGAATTTTTAGTTTTTTTATAAATCCTTAAACTATTAGTATGATATTTACCGCATAATATGGATAAATTATAAAAACTGATTTTAAATCTTACATCATAATCTATGAAAAAATCACTAATTAAAAGTGATTCTATTATATTTCCATTGTATTATTAGTTTAATTACCAAGTTCTAATAATTTATTATAAATAGGAATTAATACATTATCATATTTATATTCAAGTGATTTTAAATAATAAGTTTTTTGCGCTTCACTTAATACTGGTAAACCATTATATTCTTCTGGCACTTCTTCAAAGATACTTATTATTTTATCCATATTAATTTTTGGCAGCATTCTAAGTATTGCTTTATTACATTCAGCATTATCCATGCTCTCAATATATTTTAATGGATTTAATCTTTTTCCATTAAGTCTATAAATTGAAACAGAACTATCATAAACTGATTGTTTAAATTTAAAATTATCATTATATATTGTAGTCAATTTTTCATCATTTGATTTATTATAAAAAGCTGCCCCATTATCAAATACTGGTGATAATCTTAGTTCATTAGTTTCTTTATTTAAAACTAATCCCCAATTGCTTTCATTTCTATCATTATTACTAATAAAAGCATCTATAACAAACATATCCCAAAATCTTTCCTTTAATTCAGGAATAGATTTAAAATAAGGATTTTCTTCCATAATAAGCAATATTTCTTCAAGATCGTGATTTGAATCTATATTAGAACTTGAAGACAAATATTCTATTGCTTTTTCCACATTTTCATCATATTCATTTTTTATCATATTATAATCAATTATCATTTCACTACTACCTAAGAAATCTTTACAAGCAACTACTATTTTTCCATTAGCAATTCCTAGTTTTGTTTCATGTGTTCTTAATCCTATTGATTCGTATATATGTGAACCAAGATATTCTGATAATGGTGTTGTTGAATAAGATAAACCTTCAACATCCATACTCTTAGTTGATTTTGGATATTTTAAAAACCATCTTTCGTTATTAATAATAATTCCTCTTTTGCTTCCACCATGTCCACCATAACTTATTCCACTAGGATTCATCAAATCAAAATTTTCTATTTTAATCATATATTCCTCCATACTTCTTTAATATAGTTTTATAATCATATTCTGTAATTCTTCCACTACGCCAATATGATTTTGCATCTATATCTAATTCAGGGAATTTCATATCATAACTAAACCAATCGCCAATTTTATCAAAACCTTCTAATTCAGATATTAATTCTTTTAAAGATTCTGGTAAATGAGAATAATCATATTCTATATTATAATCATATAGTGGTTTATCCGTCTTAAATGGATCTTTTTTTTGTTCCATATTTTTTTCTCCCTTCATGAAAAATTTTATAATATTTCTTATATAATTATATCACGTATACTACTTATTAGTAAATGAAAAGACCAAAAACATTATCGAGAATTATATTATGTTAATTTATTAAAACTCGCCTTTTAGATAAATATTTTTATCCGAATTTAACTCTTAAACAAATTAAAAAGAACTATTTTTCAAGTTCTTCAATATATTTTTCAGCATTTAATGCTGCGACTGTTCCATCTGCTACTGCAGTTGTAAGTTGTCTTATTTTTTTATCTCTAATGTCCCCTGCAACAAAAACACCTTCAATATTTGTAGTACAATTTTCATTTGATAAAGCATAATTATTTTCACTCATATCAATTAAATCTTTTAAAAGTTCATTTTGTGCTTCATGACCTATTGATAAAAAAAGGCCATCTAATTTTATTTCTTTTTGAATATTTTCTTTTTCTATAATTATACCTTCGAGTGAATCTTTACCTAAATATTTTATCACTTTTGCACTTGTTATAATTTCTGAATTATCTTTTTCTTTTAATTTTTCAAGTAAATATTTTTCACCTCTAAAGTTTTCATTTCTATGAATAAGATATACTTTAGTACAAAAATCTGTTAAGTATAAAGCATTGGTAAGTGCACTACTACCCGCACCTATTACTGCGACAACTTTATTTTTATAAAAAGGAGCATCACATGTTGTACAAAAAGATATTCCATTTCCTAAATAATCTTCTTCATTTTCTAATCCTAATAATTTATATTTTGCTCCTGTAGCTATTATTATTGCTTTTGCCTTATATACATTTCCATTTTCTATTATTACTTCTTTATCTTTAGTTACTTTTACTACTTTCTCAAATTCAATTTCTCCGCCTAGAGAAACTACTTGTTCATAAAGATTATTAGATAGTTCTACTCCACTTATTTTTAAAAATCCCGGAAAATTTTCAACTAGAGGTGAAGAGGCTATTTGTCCACCTATGGATTCGCACTCAAATAAAAGTACTTTTTTTCCACTTCTAAGTAGATAAATAGCCGCTGTAAGTCCTGCTGGGCCACATCCAATTATTATTACATCTTGCATAAATATCCTATTTCTTATTTTCCTCTATAAATTTTTTAATATTTGATAAATTAACTACTTTTGAAACAATTTTATCTTTAATTACAACTAGTGTAGGTGCTTGTTTAACTTCAAAATCTTTTGTAAGTTCTACTTCTTCTTCTGCATCTATTTTTTCAAATGCAATTTTTGCTTTTTTAAGAAGTTCTCCTGCCATTTTACAATTTGGACAAGTTTTAGTTGTAAAAAGCATAATTTTATCTTCTAAGTTTCTATTATGAAATTCTGATTTTTTCATATCATAAAGTTTTCTTTTCTTATATTCTTGTGCTTTACCATCATTCCAGTTTTTAACTGGTCTATAATATCCTGTTATACGACTATAAATTTCTGTTTCTTTTCCACATGTAGGACAAGTTTTTACTTCACCATTAAAGTATCCATGAGAAGAACAAACTGAATATGTTGGTGACATTGTATAGTATGGAAGTTTATAATTTTCAGCAATTTTTCTAACTAATGCAGCCGCAGCTTTCCAATCATCAAGTCTTTCTCCTAAAAACGCATGAAATACTGTTCCAGAAGTATAAAGTGTTTGAAGTTCATCTTGAATATCTAATGCTTTAAATATATCATCAGTGTATCCTACAGGTAAATGTGAACTATTTGTATAATATGGAGTTTCATCACATTCCGCAGCTGTTATGATATCTGGATAGAACTTTTTATCAAACTTAGCAAATCTATAAGTTGTTGATTCTGCTGGTGTAGCTTCAAGGTTATAAAGATCTCCATATTCTTCTTGATAATCCGATAATTTTTCTCTCATAAAATTAAGTACATCTTTTGTAAATCTTTGAGTTTTTTCACTTGTTAAATCTTCTTTAATCCATTTTGCATTAAGACCTACTTCATTCATACCAATAAGCCCAATTGTAGAAAAGTGATTATTAAATGTACCTAAATATCTTTTTGTATAAGGATATAATCCCTCTTCTAAAAGTTTTGTTATAACATTTCTTTTAATTTTGAGACTACGTGCTGCGATATTCATCATTTTTTCAAGTCTTTCATAAAAGTCTTTTTCATCTTTCGCAAGATATGCTATTCTTGGCATATTAATTGTAACAACACCTATTGAGCCAGTGCTTTCACCACTTCCAAAGAATCCACCAGATTTCTTTCTAAGCTCCCTTAGATCTAGTCTTAATCTACAACACATACTTCTAACATCACTTGGTTCCATATCACTATTTATATAGTTTGAAAAATAAGGTGTACCATATTTTGCAGTCATTTCAAAAAGTAATTTATTGTTTTCTGTTTCACCCCAGTTAAAATCTCTTGTTATTGAATATGTTGGTATCGGATATTGAAATCCTCTTCCATTATAATCTCCCTCAATCATAATTTCGATAAATGCTTTATTTACCATATCCATTTCTTTTTGACAATCTTTATATTTAAAGTCTACTTCTTTTCCACCTATTATACAGTTAAGTTCAGCAAGGTCATTTGGAACTACCCAGTCTAAAGTTATATTAGTAAAAGGTGCTTGTGTTCCCCATCTACTTGGTGTATTTACTCCATACACAAATGATTGAACACATTGTTTTACTTCTTTGTAAGAAAGATTATCTATTTTAACAAAAGGTGCAAGGTATGTATCAAATGATGAGAATGCTTGGGCTCCTGCCCATTCATTTTGCATAATACCAAGGAAATTTACCATTTGATTACAAAGTGTAGATAAATGTCTTGCTGGTGCTGATGTTATTTTTCCCGGAACTCCACCAAGGCCTTCTTGAATAAGTTGTTTAAGGCTCCATCCTGCACAATAACCAGTAAGCATTGATAAGTCATGAAGATGTATATCTGCTTTTCTATGAGCTTCTGCTATTTCTTCATCGTAAACTTCACTAAGCCAATAATTCGCAGTTATTGCTCCAGAGTTACTTAAAATTAGTCCACCTACTGAGTAAGTAACAGTTGAATTTTCTTTAACTCTCCAGTCAGTTACATTTATATAACTATTAACTACATTTTTATAGTCAAGTATTGTTGACTGCATATTTCTTTGTTTTTCACGAAGTTTACGATA
Source organism: Bacilli bacterium (assembly GCA_017397745.1). Classification (GTDB taxonomy): domain Bacteria; phylum Bacillota_I; class Bacilli_A; order RF39; family UBA660; genus RGIG1840. The sequence continues at coordinate 4,131 of JAFQIC010000063.1, read as the reverse complement.
TAAAATATATGCTTTTGCAACATTTGTATATCCTGCTTTTGATAAAACTGCTTCAACAGAATCTTGTACATCTTCAATATTTATAATATTATCAACAATTTTATCTTGAAATTCAGCAGTCACTTTTAATGCTAAAAAGTCAATAATATCATCAGTATAATTTGTATCCTCCGCTTCAAATGCTCTTATAATCGCATCCTTAATTTTTTCAATTTCAAACCCCACTATTTTTCCATCTCTTTTTCTTACTTTATACATTTTTTATTTCCTCCTTTTCATAAAGCTTATTTTTGAGACCTCTCATACTTATATTAGGAAAGTCTTTTTTGACTTCTTTATATATATTTAAAAGTTCATCTTCACTAAATGATAATAAACTTTTATTTCGAACGTGCTCACTATCTTCAAAATTTTGAAGATAATAATTTTTATCACTTCCTATAAATTTAATTATATCTTTAATTACATTTATAGTATGAAATCCTTTAATAATTGTAGTTCTAAACTCATAATCAATATTTGATTCTTTTAAAATCTTTACTGTTTCTTTAATATTTTTAATATCAAATTTTACATTACCAATTATTTTCTTATAATCTTTTTCAGTATGTTTTATATCAACCGCTACATAATCAAGTAAATTTTTATCAAGTAATTTCTTTAAAACTTCTGGTCTATGCCCATTTGTATCAAGTTTAACTTTATAACCTTTAGATTTAACTTTTTCTATAAAATTTATTAAATCTTCTTGAAGTGTTGGTTCTCCACCACTTATAACTACTCCATCTAATATTTTTTTTCTTTTATCTAAATATTCAAGTATTTCTTTTTCATCTAGAAGTGCTTCTTTACCACTTATAAACATTGAATTTTGACAATAATCACAATTAAAATTACATCCACTTGTAAAAATAATGCAAGCAACATATCCAGGAAAATTAACTAAAGTTGTTTTTTCAAATCCATTTATTCGCATATTAATTTTTCCTTTCATTTTTAAATTTTATAAATTCAATATTATATTCTTTAAGCATCTCTATAGTTTCTTTTATATAAGAAATAGAGCATTTTTTAGGCAAAGTTACAAGAGCAAAAAAACCACCGTTATATAACTTTTCTAATCTTTCTAAATATTTATATTTTTCTTTTAAATCAATTTCTAAATCTTCAAAAATACTTTCAAACAATTCGCATTTTTCTTTATCAGTTATATTTTCAATTATTCCATAAATAGACTTATTAATTGACATAAAATTTTTTAATACTTTTTCTTCAGAAACATTTGATAAAGCAAAATTTAATTTTTCATTTATACTGTAAACTTTTAATTTTTTTCTAGCAAACTCTAATATTTCAAATCCTAAATTAAGTGCATCTTTATTTTTCCCTTTTAAAAGATATACACATTCTTTTAAACCAACTAGTTCTATATTAAAACTACCTTGCTTATAAACTCTTCTTATTTTAGAGTCATTATCTAATTTATCAGAACCTATAAATAAATTTTCTTTAAATAAATATTTAAAATTATCTTTAAATTTATTTGATTTAAATTCAAAAGAACTAACTAATGAATTTTTACTAATTTCTAAAATACTTTCAAATTCTTCATAAAAATCTTTTAAACTATTATTTTTAAGAGCTATAACCATCATATTTATAGATATATTATCTACTATCATTCTTCCAGCACTTTGTTTTTTATCAACAAATACATTATCATAAACAGAATTACCGTTATAAAAATATTCCTTATCAAGTTTATAATTTTCATTTTTATTTTTAAGCATTAATAATGAAATATTTTTTTTGTGAGTTATAAGATCACATATTTCTTTTATATAATTATTTTCTTTTTTCTTATATATTTTATATATAAATTTTACATTTTTTAAATCTAATTTTTTAATACAAGATAATAAAATTTCATTTATTAAATTTCCCTCTTTACTACTATTTCCACCAAAACTCATTGAAAATATATTTTTATTAAGTTTTATATCAACGTTATCAAGTTTAGTTAATATTTTTTCTATTTTTATAGTAAATTTTTCTTTTAAATATTCTATAGAATCTTCATAAGCAATATTAAATATATCTTTTACTCTTTTATTTAAAATAAAATTATTATATTTATTTTCTATATTAAGACTATTTTGTTTATCAAGTTCAATTTCTAGTTTTACTGTATTTATATAATCAATAGTTCCATTTAATTTTAAATACGATAATATATTTTTTTTAAATATTTTTTTAAACATTTCTATAAGAGTACTTTCAAGTATATAATCTATATTTGGAACACTTACTTCACCAGAAGACTCCCTAGCAATATTTTTTATAATCTCTAAATCTAAAGAAGAAAAATCTAAGAAACTTGATGAAAATAATCCAAATGAATAAAATTCTAAATTATTTATAAATATTTTTCCTTCTTCATGAGCTTTTAAAAACTTTGATTCAAGTAAATATGCTTTTGTATATTCTAAAGATAAAGTTTTACCAAAATTAAGTAATATATCAATAGGTTTATAAAAAGTATAATTACCATAAGCATTTATTATTTTAGTAGTTGCTTTTGTAAATTTATGTTCTTCTTTTTCACTAAAGAGTTCTCTAGAAACTCTTCTTTTTTCTCTATATTCTTTAAAAGCACTAAATACATCATCATATTTAAGAGTTAAAAGTTCATTTTCTATTATATCTTGAATGTCTTCAACATTAATAGTTTTTCTACCTTCATAATTATTTTTTATATAGTTTAAAGTACTTTCATATACTTTATTAATATCTTTTTCATTAGAAGAGGTTTTCTGACTATCAAATGCTTTCTTTATAGCAAGTGCTATTTTAAAGCCATTAAAACTAACTCTTTGTCCACTTCTTTTGACAACAACTAAGTCACTTAAAAAGTTTTCATTCATTTTTCCTCACCTAGTATAAGTATAATATATAAGTAGTATATGGTCAATGTTTTTTTTAACTTTTTTTACACTTTTTACAAAATTTATTTTTTCAAAAAAAATATTTTTTGACAAAAAAAACATTTCGTACTTTATCTTATATAGAATAAATTATCAAATAGTTAAATATTATTTATTAGGTGATTTAATTGATAAAAAAAATAATAAATTTTTTAAAAGAATGCCTTTTCTTTACAACTAGTTATTCCATAAATGTTTTTCCAGAACCACTTTCTGATGAAGAAGAACAAACTGCAATAATACAAGCAAAACAAGGAGACAAAAATGCAAGAAACAAACTTATAGAACATAACTTAAGATTAGTTGCACATATAGTAAAAAAATATGAAAACTATAAAATGAATGCAGATGACCTTATAAGCATCGGTACAATAGGACTTATAAAAGCAGTAGACTCATTTTCACCAAACAAAGGAGTTAAACTTAACACTTATGCCGCAAGATGCGCAGAAAATGAAATACTAATGTTTATAAGAAGTAACAAAAAAAACATAAACAATATTTCACTGAATGACTCACTTGGTTTTGACAAAGATGGAAATGAAATAACACTTAGTGATGTGCTAAAAGATGAAAAAGAAGACTTTACAGAAGACATATTATTAAAAGACAATATCAATAACTTAAAAAAATACATAAATGTATTAACCGATAGAGAAAGAAAAATTATTATTATGAGATATGGTCTATTAAACACAGAAGAATATACACAAAAAGAAATAGCAAAAAAATTAAAAATAAGTAGAAGCTATGTTTCAAGAATAGAAAAAAGAGCCCTCATCAAGCTCTTAAGAGAATTTATTAAAAATAATAATATTTAAATCATAACCCTATATAATTTTGTTTTTTTTATATAATATTTATAATTATATTTTAAGTTTTATCTTTTCATATCTATTTCATGAGTATACTCTTGTATCTTTTCAACACTTACTCCAGTTATTTCTGAAATGTCACTATACTTCATATTCATCTTAAGCATTTTCATTATGTGTTTAAATATTGTGTTTTTTTCTCCTGCTTTCTTTCCTTCAAGTATTCCAGCTTTCTTTCCTTCAGCAAGGCCAACTTTCTTTCCTTCAGCAAGACCAGCCTTTTTTCCAGCTTTCTCTGCATCTAGTATTTCTAACTTCTTTAAATCATTCCA
>JAFQIC010000062.1 GCA_017397745.1 Bacilli bacterium | reverse complement strand
TGAATTTATTTGAAGTACTCCTCCAAATATTGCTCCCATATTTGAGTTTTGATTACTTCCTGTTTCTTTGAATAGTACCGTCATTGTATATGTTTGCGTTACTCCTGGGGCTATCGTTGCTGTCTCTAGTGTTCCTTCTGTCGTTGGCAAAACTTTTCTGTTTGCTGTTGCTCCGCCATTTGTACTTGTTAAGCTATATACAAGTTCATTATTTACAAAGGTATTTGTTAAGTTTTCTATATCTATTGTATATTCTATTTCTACGTCTCCACGGTTTTCTACTGTAAATGTTTTTGTTACTGCTTGTCCTGGTAATGCATCTATCATTTGTATGTTTTGTGTATCAGTAAATTTTAGTCTTAATTCCGCTAAGTCTACTACTGTTTCTCTAGCCTCTTCATTTCCTCCTACGCTTGCTGTAAAGAATGAATATGTTAGTCCTGCTGACACTGCTAGTGTTAGTACTACAAATATTATTCCTCCTATTGTTATAACTTTTTCCTTCAATTTATTCACCTACTTTGTTACATTAATTATATAATGAACCCCCCCCAAGTCAAGAAAAATTGCAAAGAAAAACAGTTAATTTTTAGTTAACTGTTTAGATTTCGTATACACTCGCTTGTTTTTTATCTCTGCCTTTTCTTTCAAACTTTACTATTCCATCAACTTTAGCAAATATTGTGTGATCTTTTCCCATTCCAACATTTACTCCAGGATAGATTTTAGTTCCTCTTTGACGATATATTATGCTTCCAGCAGTTACTTTTTGTCCATCACTTGCTTTAGCACCTAATCTTCTACCTATAGAGTCTCTACCGTTTTTAGTTGAACCAACACCTTTTTTAGATGCGAATAGTTGTAAATTTAATATAACTCTATTCATAAGTCTATTCCTCCTTAATATTTATATTTTCTTTATATTTACTTTCAAGTTCTAAAAGTTCTTCTATCAAATTATTTAGGACTTTATTTGTAATCTCATCTTTTTTAATATTTTCTATAAATGCATTATTTGAAGCACTAAATAAAATTGCTTTTTCATCAAATGAAAGTATTATATTAATTGATGTTATAAACATTGTACTAACTGATGCACAAACTATATCTTTTCCATATTCATCGTAATTAGCATGCCCTTTAATAGTAAGCTTTGCTATAACATCATTTTCTTTTTTGTAAGTAACTTTAATCATAATTACTTCACTTCAATTTTTTTAATAACTATTTTTGTATAAGGTTGTCTATGACCTTGAGTTTTTCTATATTTCTTTTTAGGTTTATATTTGAAAACTTTAATTTTTTTCTTTTTACCTTGTTTTAAAACTTCAGCTTTCACACTAGCTCCTTTAACATAAGGTGCTCCTACTGTTCCATTAACATATAAAACTTCATCAAAAGTCACAGTTTTTCCTACTTCTTCATTAATTTTTTCAATATATAATTCAGTACCTTCTTCTACTATATATTGTTTTCCACCTGTAGTGAATATTGCTTTCATTTTTTACCTCCTTCTAAAAGACTCGCCTTTAAGGTAGAACTAATCTTTAAAACCTTTTTAGTGCGGTTGTAGAGAAGAATCTACAAACAAGAAGATTTTATCATAAATGAGCCTTTAAGTCAAATTTTTTAGATAAATATTCTTTTTCATTTATATAAATATCTTCATATTTTATTTTATGAACTTTATTTTTATACATTTTATCGATATCATTTATAAATTTTATCTTAAAATAAAAGTCTCCTAAATATCTTTCTAATAAAAATTTATTATTTTTAAAGTCTATCATTTTATATTCAATATAAATATTTTTTAACAAAAGTAATATCATTATTACAAGTAAATTATTATTTATTAAAAAAACTAATAATATACTTAGAAAAATAGAAAATAATGTAATTAATTTATTACTTAGTTTAAAAGGTAAAAATATATATAAAAGTAAATTAAATATTCTTCCTCCATCAAGTGGAACTATAGGAAGAAAATTAAATAAAAGTAAATATGTATTAATAATTTTAATCTTTTCAAAAGTAATAAAACTAATATAATTATAAGAATATATTGTTTTTAAAAATAAATAAAATAATATTTGAAATAATGCACCACTTATCGCAACTATAAATTCTTTTAATATAGATTCAGATATTTTAATATTAAATTTTGTTAATCCACCAAAAGGATAAATTATTATTTTATCAATATTAAATCCTAACAAAGAAGCAATTATTAAGTGTCCGAATTCATGAATAATTATAAATATTAATAATAAGAATATATACTCAAAATATCCCGCTAAAAGTGATATAAGTAAAATTATATAAGTTATATTGCTTATATAAATTTTATTTAATAAATTCATTATAATCTTGAAATACTCCATTCTTTTGGAATACTAAATATATAAAATTTGTTGATGTTCCAACTATCGTATCTTTTTCAACATAATCATAAAGTTTAACGCTTACGTCACTAATATTTCCATACCATACATCTACTCCATTACTTTGCTGAATAATTATAGTGTTTCCATAACCTTCTTTTTCTCCAATAAATACTACTATACCGCTTGCGATTATTTTTATAGGATAATTACTTGAAGTTATAAGTTTAACACCATCTAAATATTTTTCACTTTCAGTATATTCAATTGATTTAACGGAAGCAACTGCCCTATTTTCTTTTATAGACTCATTATTTATATTTAAGAAATATTTATTATAAAGTTTTGTTATTGTTGAAAATTTAAAATCTGTTTCAAATAAATTTTCTTTTATAAAAGTTTTAATACTAGAGTTCATATTACAAAGAATAAGTATTGATAAAAGTAATGTTATACTTAAAAATATTCTTGAAAAAAGATTTTTTATATATTTGTTTTTTTCATTAACTCCTTGTCCAATTTTCTTCCTATATTCTTTAAGTGTCATTGTTTCACCTCACTTAAATATATAATTAAGTATCAAATTTTATTCTTATTTGTTTCATAAAAACTATAGTATTTTTCTTCTCCTATAATAACATGATCTAAAAGTTTAATACCTATTACTTCTCCTAAAGTATTTAAACTATTTGTTATATTTTCATCTTCTTTACTTGGTAAAGGATCTCCTGATGGATGATTATGAGCCACTATTATTGAAACAGCTAAATTATCTATTGCATATTTATATATTTCTCTAGGATGAACTGCACTTCTATTAATAGTTCCTATAAATAAGCATTTATAAGATATAACATTATTTTTTGAATCTAATAGTATTACATAGAATTTTTCTTTTTTTTCGTACTTAACTTCATTTTTTAAAAGATTAAAAACATCTTTAGTACTTTTAATTTTATATTTTTCTTTATGTTCTTCATAATATACTCTTTTTCCAAGTTCTAAAGAAGCAAGTAAAGTAATTGCTTTTACTTTACCAATTCCTTTAATTTGAACTAAATTATTTATATTTGCATTTCTTAAATTTTTTATATTATTAAAATAATTTAATACTTTAGTTGATACTTCTTTTACAGAAATATTTTTAGTTCCGCATCTTAAAATAATAGAAACAAGTTCTTCATTTGTTAAATTATTAACACCATATTTTACTAGTCTTTCTCTAGGTTTTTCTTCTTTATTTAATTCTTTTAAAGTCATATTTAAATCCTTTCTAAGTAAGTCTATCAAATATGCTAAAAGTTGTAAAATTGCAAATTTTAAAAATCTATTAAACAAAATTAAAAAATCTGCATAATATTTAGTGCAGATTTTACTATAATTAAGATATTTTTTTAAATCCTAATTTATATATTTCTTTTAAGTTATATAGTTCTTCTTCTGTTAAATTTATATCTTTTACATAATGTGTGAAAAGAATTTTACCTTCTTTAATAAAGATGACCATCGGAGTATATATAGTTTTATATCCACTATTAATAGGTTCATTATATTGATTATATAGAGTATAAATTTCAGTAAATGATCCAAGTCTATCCAAAAGTTTATCAAAAAAAGGTGTTGCTTCTTTTTCAACAATTACTTCGTTATTATATGAAAGTATGCTTTTTTCTTCTTCTATATTTATATAGTATAATTTACTAATTTTATTTTTTTTACTAGCGTTATAAAAAGTTTTTAGTATTTGCGTATACTCTTTTGTATAAGGACCAATATATATTGCAGCCTTTTCTTTATCTAAAACTTTAAATAATTCTTCCTTATTTAATTCTTTAAATACATTTTCATTAATATTAAGCATCGCAACTACTTCATTTTTTTCTACTTTTTCTTCGGTATTAAAAGTCTTATAAATACCAAATAAAAATGTAGTACAAAGTATAAGTACTACATTTATTTTAATTAATAATTTAATATTTTTCATAATAAATTAATTAATTGTTAAGTTGACTCCTAACTTCTTCTGCGAAATCATCATGTCTTTTTTCTAGTCCTTCGCCAACCTCATAACGTACCATTTTTAATACTTTCATATTTTTATTATCTAAAAATGCTGAAACTTTTAAATCAGAATCTTTTACAAAAGTTTGATCTAATAAGCAAATTTCTTCAAAGAATTTACCAAGTCTTCCTTCAACAATTTTATCAACAAATTCTTCCTTTTTACCTTCTTCTAATGCTTGTTCTTTTAATACAGATTTTTCATGTTCAACTTCTTCAGCTGGAACTTCATCTCTACTTATATATTTTGGACGCATAGCCGCTACTTGCATAGCAACATCTTTAGCTACTGCTTCATCATTTCCACTTAATATTAATAATGAAGAGATTTTTCCTCCTAAATGAAGATAATTTCCAAAAACTTCATCATCGTTTTTAGTAAGAAGTTCAAATCTTCTAAAAGAAATTCTTTCTCCAATAGTTGCAGTTGCATTTATTATTAAATCAGAGATTTTTTCGTCACCTACTAAAACTTCATTAGCTTCTTCTAATGTTTTAGCATCTGATGATAATAATGCACTTCCTACTTTATCTAAAAGTGATTTAAATTCTTCGTTTTTAGCAACAAAATCTGTTTCAGAATTTATTTCTAAAACCACTGCTTTATTTCCTTCTACATAAATATTAGTTAGTCCTTCCGCAGCTATTCTTTCAGCTTTTTTAGCCGCTTTTGATATACCTTTTTCTCTTAGGTAATCAACTGCTTTATCCATATCACCATTTGTTTCAACTAAAGCTTTTTTACAATCAAGCATTCCTGCTCCAGTCATTTCACGTAGTGATTTTACCATATTTGCTGTTATATCCATTTTTATTCTCCTTATTTTAAAGCACTAATAAGTTCATCTTTTTTCATAGTGCTGTAACCTTTGATTTTTCTTTCTTTAGCTATAGCTTTAAGTTCTGAAACATTCAATTTTTCTAAATCTAGGTCTTCTTCTTTTTTAGATTCAGCTTTTCCTTCTTTAACTTCTTCTTTTTCTTCTACTTCAATAGTTTTTTCTACTACTTCTATTTCAGAATCTTCTTTCTTTTCTTTTTTAGTTTTTACAAATTCTTCTTCAGAAACATAATCAACTAGTTCAAGACCATTTGCTTCACATACTGCGTTAGCTAAAACACCTAAAACTACTTTTACACTACGTACTGCATCATCATTTGCTGGAATAGGAAAATCTACAGTTTCAGGATCACAGTTTGTATCTATAAGTCCAATAACTGGAATATTAAGTCTTTTAGCTTCTCTTATAGCATTTGCTTCAACTCTTGGATCTATTATAATAACTGCTTTTGGTAAAGTTTCCATATCTCTAATACCAGTTAAAAGTTTTGATAGTTTTGCATATTCTTTTTGAATATGAGCTACTTCTTTTTTAGGTAAAAGTTCAAATTTACCACTTTCTTCCATTTTTTCAATTTCAACCATTCTTTTAACACGTTCTCTAATTGTTTTAAAATTAGTTAAAATCCCTCCAAGCCATCTTTCAGTCACATAGTAAGACTGACATCTTGTAGCCTCCTCTACGCAAGCCTCGTTTGCTTGTTTTTTAGTTCCTACGAATAATACTTTACCACCGTTTTCACAAGCTTTAAGAATTTCGGCATAAGCTTCTTCGATTTTTTCTACTGTTTTTGTTAAATCAATAATATGTATGTCATCTCTAGCTGAGAAAATATAATCTCTCATTTTAGGATTCCATCTTTTAGTTTGATGTCCAAAATGAACACCTGCTTCTAATAAATAACTTTTTGACACTACTGCCATAAATATCTCTCCTTTCGTTATTTCATCTGATTACTTCTTCTTTATATTCCACCTTTTGGCACTAGAAATATAAATCCATAACCATGTTTTTTTTCTTAAAGCCTTATTTATTCTATCATTATTATATTAAAAATGCAAATAAAAATCACAAGTTTATTAACTTTTTAATATTTAAATTAAAAAAGAGGTTCCCCTCTTTTATTTACTTATTATAAGTCTTCCTACACTTTTTTCTAAATCACCATCAACAAGTTCATCTATTAAAGAATACTGTGCTATACAATGTTTTGTTCTTACATCGTTTTCAGTTAAATGAAATTTTCCATCCGAAGTTACCATTGGTCCTCTTTGAGAACATATTAAACTTCTTCCTGATTGCTTTTGAGTTTCACTCATAACATAATCACAAATATCGTCCCATTTTTGATTAACAATATTAAATTTTTTATTAAAATTTCTAAATAAAATATCAGTTTTTATATCTGGATATACTTTTTCATAATTTTTAGCAAAATCTCTAAATATTCTTAAACTTATTATTAAATTATCTCTTGTTGTTTCACCAATATTTGGGAGTTTCTTCTCAGTAAGAAGAGCAAGATATAAAGCATATATTGTTCTATCAGAATAAATATTAGGCTTATCAGCTACACTTGCACAAAGTCTCTGATAGTCATAACTATTTAATGGTAGATCATACATTAAATGATTTTTTGCTTGCTCAGCATATGGTTCAAAATAAACATGTTTTTTTCTGTTAATTTTTTTACTTCCTTTTGCCTTCCTCATAGTTTCAGAAAATTTTTCTATTAAATCTATAGTTTCAGCTAAAGAAAGATCTAAAAGAAATTCAGGATCAAAAAATGAATAAGTTATTTTTTCTTTTTCTTTATATGTCATATTACACTCCTTTTTTTCATTTGCACCATTATATTACAAAAAGATGCAATTAACAACCGTTATGATGTAATTAAAAACTTTTCTTCTTATAAACTATTAATCTACCAATACACGACTCATAATCTTTATCTATAAGTTCATCTATTAAAGAAAAATCTGCGATTTTTTGAATTAGTCTTATGTCATTTTCACTTAAATGTAAATGTCCCCTCGAAGAAATAAAAGGTTTTTTTGAAGTACATAGTAATCTATTACCTTTTTGAAGCTTTCTTAAAATAAATTCTCTTATTTCTTTAAAATTATTATTTATTAAACATATTTTTTGTATAAATGCTACATCCATTAAAAATTCACTAGATATTTCAGGATATTTTTTTCTTGATTCCTTTATAAAATCGCTAAAAATTTGTATACTTCTTAAAATATCTTTTTTAGTTTTTTTATCAAAATTGGTATTATCTGTAATAATCAAATTGTAAACATCCAAAACATTATTATTAGGTACCATTCCTTTACTTGCCATAAAACTTTTTAAATTTTCTTCTTCTCTTTGACTAATCGGTAACATTTCATAGGTGTAACATCCTATTTCATCTATGAAATCATCATATTTTTTCATAATACATTCCTTTTTTATAGAAAAAAAGAGTTAAAAACTCTTATTTATATACTATCATTCTTCCAATTGATGAAGCGTAATCTTTATCAATTAGTTCATCTATTTTTGAATAATGTGCCATAGTTATTCTAGTTCTCTCATCATTATCTGTTAGTAATAATTGCCCATTAGAATCTACCATTGGTTCAATATCAGAACAAATAATTTTTTTCTTTCCATCTTTAAGTTCACTAATAGCATAATCTCTTATTTCTGGCCATCTTGTTTTAATTAAACTCATTTTCTCAATAAAGTTTTTTACAAGTATTCTATAATCACCATCATTTTTTACAGAACTTGCTAAATCTCTAAATATTCTAAGTCCTATAATTACATTATCTCTAGTTTTTTGACTAAGATGTGGAATATTTTTTTCTGTTAAAAGAGCTAAGTATAAATCATATATAGTACAGTCACCAAAAATTTCAGGACTTTTATTAGCGCTTATATAAAGTTTTTGATAATCACTTACGCTTAATGGTAAATCATACATAGAATGCTCTTGTGCTTCTTTTTCATAAGGCATAAAATAGAAACAATTATCTCTATCTATTGCTTCACTTATTGATGCACTTCTAAGTGTTTCTGGATAAACATCGATTAATTCCTTTAATGCTTCCGTTGATAAACTCTTTATAATTTCTGGATGTAAAAATGATTGAACTATTTTTTCTTTTTCAATTTTATTCATTTTAAATTTTCCCCCTTAAAAAAACGTTTTATATTATACTACATAAGTAATAAAAAATCAAGTAAATTAAATATTTTCATTGTTTTTCTAAATTGAATTTAATTTTTACTTTTGATTTGATTATGCAATCATAGATTAAAAAAAGTTATATAACTACATATATTTATGTAAACGGAATTAAGATATTATAGTAATTTCTTTCATTTTATAGTATAATTATTAATGATGATTTATGAAGAATTATAAATATAAAAATAGAGGTATGTACCTGGAAAATATTATTAATGATAGTAACACTTTTTATTTAAATCAGGACAAATGTATTATATTTAAAAAACCAACCCCGATAAAAGTATTAGAAGTAAGTTATCCTTCAAGAAAAAGTACCGTTATTAATAAAGCCGTATTTGAGCATATCTCAACTTTAGATTATAACGGTGTATATAAAGGAAAATATATTGAATTTGATGCTAAAGAAACAAAAAGTACTACTTCCTTTCCTTTATCAAACATTCAAAATCATCAAATAAATCATATAAGAAATGTACTTAAACATAAAGGTATAATATTTTTAATAATATATATGAATAGTATGTTTTATTTACTAGATGGAAAACTTTTAATAGATTTTATTGATAAAAATGAAAGAAAAAGTATTCCTTACGATTATTTAAAAGAAAATGCTAAAATTATAAAAGAAAAATATATGCCAAGACTTGATTATCTTGAAGCAATAAATGAATTATATTTCGAAGGAGAAGATGTATGAAAAAGAAATTAGATTTAAAAAAGATTAAGCCTAAAAAGAAATTAGTTGTAAAAGAAAAGAAAGTTAAAGTTAAAAAAGATAAGAAACCTAAAAATGAAAAAATTAAAACTAAAAAGAAAAAAAATATAGGAAAGAAAATTTGGTATACACTTTTAATAGCATTTGTATCTTTATGTATAATTGGTATTTTAGGTGTTATAGCGTTCTTTATTTATATTATGAATACTGCACCTGAATTCGACCAAGCTCTTCTTTATGAAAAAGAATCAACATTAATTTATGCCTCAACGGGAGAATTAGTTGCTACGTTAGGTGTAAAAACTGAAGACATAGTTGAAAAAAGAGAAAAACTAACTTATGATGAAATACCAGAAGTTTTAATTGATGCGATTATCGCTACTGAAGATTCGAGATTTTTTCAACATAACGGTTTTGATTTTCCAAGATTTTTAAAAGCTTCTATAGGCCAAGTTTTAGGAAATAGTGATGCTGGTGGAGCAAGTACTTTAACAATGCAAGTATCTAAGAATACTTATACTAGTTTAGATAGTTCTGGTATTAAGGGTATTATAAGAAAATTTACAGATATTTATATGTCTATATTCAAAATAGAAAAACATTATACTAAAGAAGACATATTTGAATTTTACGTAAATGCACCTTTCCTAGGAAACGGTTCATATGGTATTGAACAAGCTTCTCAAAATTATTTCGGTAAAAGTGCTAAAAATTTATCTTTAGCAGAAGCTGCATTAATTGCGGGCCTTTTCCAAGCTCCTACTTCATACGATCCTACAATATATCCTGAAAATGCAACTGCAAGAAGAGATAATGTTTTGTATTTAATGGAAAGACACGGTTATATTACTAAAGATCAAAGAAAAGCAGCAGAAGCTATAAGTGTAGAAAGTCTTTTAGTTGATCAAAGCGCAAATGTTAATGAATTTCAAGGATTTATTGATACAGTTATAGAAGAAGCAAGAGAAGTAACAGGAAACGATCCATATGCAGTTCCTATGATTATATATACAACTTTAGATATACCAAAACAAAGAGTTGTTAATTCTGTCTATGATGGTTCTGCAGGATTTTACTTTAAAGATGATGTTATACAGTTTGCAACTACTGCAATAGACAATAATACAGGAGCAATTTATGCAGTAGGCGCTGGTAGACATAAAAGTGGTGAAATGTCACAAAACTATGCAACTCAAATAAATAGACATCCTGGTAGTACAGCAAAACCTTTATTTGATTATGGCCCAGGATTTGAATATGAAAAATGGTCTACTTATACTCCATTCTTTGATGAAAAAGATACAACATACTCAAGCGGAGGAGTAATGTATAACTGGAATAGTAGTAATGCTGGTTTTTCTACTTTGAGAAGATGTTTAGTAGATTCAGTTAATACATGTGCTCTCCAAGCTTTTCAAAGATTAGATAAGGCACAAGTATACGAATTTGTTACAAACTTAAATATACAACCAGAATCAAATGAATATGGAACTATATATGAATCTCATTCAATTGGTGCATTTAATGGAGTTAGCCCTCTACAATTAGCTGCCGCTTATGCTGCATTTGGAAATGGTGGATATTATGTTAAACCTTACTCCATTTCTAAGATCGAGTATAGAGAAAGTGATGAAATATATGAACATGAAGTTGTTAAGAAAAAAGCAATGAGTCCACAAACTGCATATTTAGTTTCTAATGTGCTTTTAGGTGTTACACCATGGACAGTAAGAGTTAGTGGTACACAGGTTGCGACTAAAACAGGTACAAGTTCGTATGATAATGATACCCTTGCCTCTTTAGGACTTTCAAGACAATTAATTCAAGATAGTTGGGTTGCAACATACAGTCCTGATATAACAATAACTTTATGGCTAGGATACGACGAACTTACAGTTGAAAATAATATATATATGAGTGAAGCTACTACTGCAAGAACTACAATTCAAGGAATATTATGTAACGGAATTATGCCAGCAGGCTCAAGTTTTACAAATCCAGGTGGTATAGTTAGTTCTCAAGTAGAAATTGGAACAATACCTGCGATGTTACCTAGTGAATATACTCCAACAGAATTAATTCAGTCTCATTTATTTATAAGTGGAACAGAACCTACAGAAAAATCATTTAGATACTCTCAACTTTCTGATCCAACTAATTTAAAATATTCTTTAGATGATGATACTTTAAAAATAAACTGGACTTCTCCAGGTACTCCTGCTGCAATAGATGCTTCTTATTTAACTACATATTTTCAAAATAGTTTTGATAAATGGGCAGGAAAATATTTAGAAGAAAGAATAACTTATAATAATAATTATATAGGTACATTTGGATTTGAAATTTATCTATCTAAAAACGGAAATGAAACTTATGTAGGTTTCACAGATAAAACTAGTTACGAAATAGATGTGAGCGATTATCCTGGTTATGATACTGTTATAGTCCGCTCTGCATACACAATATTTAAAGCTAATAAAAGTAATGGCATAAGCAAAAAATATAGTAGTGTTTCTTACAGCCCAACAGAATTAGATATTTCACTACCTACAATAAAATTAAATGTAGGAGAATCTTGGAAAGGTTCTAGTGAATCTGATATTCAAGTTAGTCTAGATGGAACCGCTATTACAGGTTTTAACGCAACTATTACTATGGATACTATAACTAATACAAATGGTGATTCAATTAGTTTAAATAATTTAACTGAAGCATCTGATACATACACTATCACTTACACAGTGTCTTTAGAATATTTAGGAGTTACATATGATTCTAAAAAGATAACTCAAAAAGTTATAGTAAGCGATGATAGTTCAAGTTCTTCAGAATAAAATACAAAACGCAATTAAAATTAATTAATTGCGTTTTTATATTTACATATATCTTCAAACGGACACACATCACATTTTGGTTTTTTACTAGTACAATGATATCTTCCGAATAAAACAAGTTGTTTATGAATTCTATTCCATTTTTCTTTTTCAAATTTTTTACATAATTTCTTTTCTACTACTAAAACATTATCATTTTTAGAAGCAAGTCCTAACCTTTTACTTACTCTTTCAACATGAGTGTCTACTGGCATAGAAGGTATATTAAAAAGTTCTGATAATATAACACTTGCTGATTTTCTTCCTATACCACTTAATTTTTCAAGTTCCTCTCTATTATTTGGAACATATCCGTTTTCTAATAAACTTTTTACAATATTTTTTAAATGCTTTGCTTTATTTTTGAAAAGACCTATTGTTCTAATTTCATTTTCTATTTCTTTAATGGATAATTTAGATAATTTTTCTAATGTATCATATTTATTAAATAAGCTATTAGTCACTATGTTTACTCTTTTATCAGTAGTTTGAGCACTTAGCATAACCGCTATAACAAGTTCATAATCTTTTTTATAATTAAGTTCACATATAGGATTAGGAATTATTTTATCTAAAGAATTATATATTTTTTCATTATTAATCTTCATTAAGCCAGTCATAATCAAATAACTCCTCATTTTTTTCTTCTTTAAACTTTTTATTTAATTTTTTCTTATTCCATTCAAATATAATCTTATCAATATATTTTAAATTTGTTACACCATTTAACACTGCTTCTTTAAGTGCATTTATAATCATTTCTTCGCTTATATTATTAGAAAGCCACTTGTTTATAGTTTCATATTCAATAGGGCTTAATGTCCTACCAAATTCACTTTCAAATTTAGAATAAATATCAGTTTTAATTTCAGGACTATCATCACTTAATAAAAGTTTATTATAAAAAGGATCCAATGAAATAGTTTCCTCAATAATTTTTTCTTTTTTATTTATAACTGTTTCTATTATACCTTTATGTGTTAAAGAACTATAAAGACTAATAATTTCTTCATTAGTAAAATTTATATATTTTTTTATATTATCTATATCTAATTTATTATCAAAATTTATAAAATAAAGAAGTAATAAAAATTCATTTAAAGAAATATCAAAGTTTTTAATATTTTTGACAATATATTCATTTATTACAAAATTTTTATACATTAATATTTCTTTTTTATCATTCATTTTATTTTTTCCTTTTTCTTTATAAACTTTATTATATCATCTTTATTGTTATTTATCTTATTATTAATAATATTTTTTTCTAAATAATTATAAATTTCTCCTACTTTAGGACCAACTTTAATATTTAATAAGTCACATATTTCTTTTGCACTTATATTTATTTCAGATTTATTCTTAATAGTAAGGGAATTATAAAGTTTACTAATTTTATTTGGACTTTTCTTAAGTATTATAGATGCATTTGAACAAATATAAACTCCATATTTATAAATATCATAATTAGTGATAGTTTTCTTTTTTACAAGATATTTAATTAGATTTATTTGTTTCTTTTCATTATTAGTAAAAGGATAACTATTATTTATTTTAATTTGAGCCCATACTCCAATAATATTTGGTGTTTTAACTATATTATTTACTTTTATTCCAAGGTATTTTTCAAGTTTATATTTTTTAATAAATTTAACAAATGTTTTTAAATTATGACTTGTAAATATTTTACTAAGTTCTTCCTTCTTTTTATAATAACTAATAGTACCTAGTAACTTTTTATTGTGCACTATAAAATCTATTATTTCTTCATCTAAATTAAAATCAAGTGTTACCATAAATCTAATGGCCCTTAGTATTCTAGTAGTATCTTCTTTAAGTCTTTCACTAGTATCTCCTACTACTTTAATTTTTCTTTCAGATATATCATTTATAGAATTATTTAAATCTATAATTTTACCTTCTTTATTCATTAAAAGAGTATTAATTGTAAAATCTCTTCTTTTAAGATCTTCTTCCACATTATTTATATATAAAACAGATGTAGGTTTATTATTTTCATAGTTTAAATCTTTTCTATATGTAGTTATATCAATTCTATATTCATCAATTATAATTTTGACAGCACCATATTCTTCTTTAAGTTTAATGTTTCCTTTGAATATGTTAAATAAATCTTTAGGAGTGGCATTTGTTATTATATCGATGTCTTTTGAATCAATTGCCAAAATTTTATCTCTAACATATCCACCAACTATATATGCTTCAAAATTATTTTTTTCAATTAAATCTAATATTTCATAAATAATTTTATTCATTTTAAAATAATTCGTAAAAGTCAAAAAAAAAGCCATAGGCTTTTTAATTTAAAGCATCTTTTAATTTGCTTCCAGCTTTGAATGATGCAACTGTCTTAGCAGGAATTTTAATAGCTTTTTTAGTTAATGGATTAATTCCTTCTCTAGCAGCTCTTTTTTTAGCTGAGAAAGTACCAAAACCAACTAAAGCAACTTTTCCTTCTTTTTTTAAACCAGTTTGAATTCCTTCAAGTGTAGCATCTAATGCACGACCAGCATCTGCTTTTGTAAGACCAGCTTTTGCTGCGATAAATTCAACTAATTGAGTTTTAGACATTTACGATTACCTCCTACTCGTCTTTAATTTTTTGTAAGCAATTTATCCTTACATTTATAATTCTAACAGTTTTTCAGGGAAATGCAATAGATTTTTATTATTTTCCATAAAAAATAAGGCATTTTTTCTTTTTTTTGGTTGCCCAGGTAGGATTCGAACCCACGAATGTCGGAGTCAGAGTCCGATGCCTTACCACTTGGCGACTGGGCAATCACATAAGTTATTTTATCATTTTAAAGTAATTTTGTGAATGATTAAAAAGAAAAAAACTAATGAATTAGTTTTTAATTAATCTAAAACTTTTGTTTTTACTCAGTCATTATTACATAAGGATCATTATATAATCCTGTTCCTCTTTCTACTGTAGCTACATTTTTTAAGGAAATTACAGGAACTACTGTATTGTGTGAAACTAAGTAGGCACTATTCATAAAACCTTCCGGATCAACATAAAACATATAAGTAGTAGAAGCAAAGATATCAGACGGAGTCATTGTCCAATAAGACTTTCCTGTATTTAAATAAAAATTTTTATTAATCAAATCATAAACACCACCTGCATATGCTATTTCATCTGCAGTCAAAAGTCCTACAGGATAGGTTAAATCTCCTTTTGCTACGGTATATCCATATGTACTACTTGCACATTTGTATTGTGGGCTTTTGTTTTCATTTAATCTTGTATAGGCTCCAAAATAATTTGTTACCGGTTCACTCATATCATTACAGTACGGTGTGTCTGCAATTAGATTTGTTACTCCTGTATTTTGTCCATTTTGCCACATATTATCTCTATACCAATTTTCTACTACTGTTTTTATACTACTTGTTTTATAATTAGCATAGTTTCTACTATCATATGATGTATAATACTGTGATAAACCTATATTAGCTTCGTCTCCTGTTTGAGGACATATATATGTTTCTCCATTTTTAATTGCAGTTCCTCCATAACGTAAACGAACACTTCCATCTTCAACTGTTCGCACTATTCTCCAACACATTGATGATCCTTCGCTTGCCAATACAACTTCAGAACAATTAAATCTATAAACATCAGAGTTATTACACTCATTTATAGAATTATATGTTATATAATCATTCGAATCCAAACTATCATCCCAATATCCTCTAATTTCTTTAATTTCGTTTTGATACGTTCCAAATACAACATAATTATTTTCTACTGTTCCTCTATAATAATATACTGTTTCTCCACCTTCTGTATTATCTTTTGTGTAATATAATCCGTTAGTAATTTGACTAGCATCATCAACAGTTTCCGATTCACATGTATCAAAACTATTGCAACCATTCGATGTATACGAAAAATCTATATCTTCGTCACTTTGCGCTTCTTGTGTTTCTAATATTCTATCTGTCAAAGTTGATAATGTATATTTATACTCTCTACTTGAATTTATTTGTAGTTTTCCAGTAAATTTTGCTCCTTGACTCAAGTTTTGATTACTTCCTGTTTCTTTGAATAATATTGTAATTGTATATGTTTGAATAACTCCCGGTTCTATCGTTGCTGTTTCTAGTGTTCCTTCACTTGTTGGTAAAACTTTTCTATTTGCCGAAGCTCCTCCATTTGTACTTGTTAAACTATATACTAAATCTCCATTTTGAAATTCATTTAATACATCTTCTATATCTATCGTGTATTCTATTTCTACATCTCCTTTATTTTCTACTGTAAATGTTTTTGTTACTTCTTGCCCTGGTAGTGCTTCTTCCATTTCTATAACTTCTCGTCCATTAAATACAAGTTTTAACTCTGCTGTCTCTACTGTTGTACTGCTTGCCCTATCATTTCCTCCTACACTTGCTGTGAAGAATGCATATGTTAGTCCTCCTACTGATAAAACTACTACCACGATATAAACTATACCTAAAATTAAAGTTGTTTTTGTACTACGTCTTTTTTTATCCATTTTTTTACACTCCTTACTATAAAAATTATAAAACTTTTTTTATATTTTTACCAGTGAAAATGTATAAATATACACTATGTTTTACATTATATATACATTGTTATAAATATTTAATCCGTATTTATTACGTACGGATCATTATACGCTCCTGTTCCTCGTTTTACTGTGGCTTCAGGCTTTAAGGAAACTGCAGGCACCGCATTATAAGTAGCTTCCAAACTGACGTTGAACAGGGCGCCCGAAGACATGACATATAGCGCAGCTGCAGACGAGCCGCTGAATAAATGCGGCGACATCGTCCAATAATTCTCACTTGTGTTTAAATAATAACTTGAATTTGATAAAGCGTTTTTACCTCCAGCGTATAATACTTCATCTGCGGTAAGAAGCGCTATTGGATATGTTAAATCTCCTTTTGCTACGGTATATGCATATGTACTACTTGCACATTTATATTGTAGACTATTTGTATATAATCTATCATATGATCCAAAATATACATAACTACCACTTGTTCTTTCACTCATGTCATTACAGTATGGTGTATCTGCGATTAGATTTGTTACTTTTGTATTTTGTCCATTTTTCCATATATTATCTCTATACCAATTTTCTACTGTTGTTCTTATATCACTTGTTTTATAATTTACATAACTTTTATTATCTTTTGATGCGTTATATACTTGACCTGTTGCTATGTTTACTGCTGTTCCTGTTTGTGGGCATATGTATGTTTCTCCGTTTTGTGTTGGTATTCCTCCATACCTTAATCGCACACTTCCATCTTCTACTGTTCTTACTATTCTCCAGCAATAATTTCCAAACACTAAATAGTTATTTGTTACTGCTCCCCTATAATAATATACTACTTCTCCATTTTCCGTTTTTGTTGTATCACTTGTATAATATAGTCCATTTGTTACTTGATTTTGATTGTCAACTGTTCCTGCCAAGCAACTATTGTAAGTATTACACCCATTTGATGTATATGCAAAATCTATATTTGCATCACTTTGCGCTGTGTTATCTGCAAGTATTTTTTCTGTTAATGTAAAATATTTTTCATTAAAATTAACATAACAACTTGTATCTTTTGATATTGGTTGTATCGATAACTTACTATTTTTATAATCCCAAGTTAGTTCTTCTCCATTTGTACATTCATAACTTTCCATTTCATACTTTTTTGTACTATCTAGTTCTGTTACATATTCTCCATCTACATACATTGATATCATTCTAAATATTG
>JAFQIC010000061.1 GCA_017397745.1 Bacilli bacterium | reverse complement strand
GTTTTGATGAAAAAATAAGAGCAATAGACACTGAACTTATAAAAATGAGAGCGGATGATTTAGGTTTTGATTTAGATGAATTTAAGAAAACTGATGAAGCTTTATTATTAGTTCAATCTCCAATTGATTTAGGAAGTATAAGAAGTGAAAATACAAGTATAAAATTGCGATTAGAAGAAATACAAAATTTAAAAAAAGAGGCAACTAACAAGTTATTTAAAATTGGAACAAAAAATCTGCCTGAGATTAAACAATATGAAAGACTTGCTTTAGAAAGACAATTAATGTCATTAAAATCAGAACAACAAGAATTAGAACAAAGACAAAAATTAAATAAACTTTTATACAGTAAAAAGTTATTACAAAATAAAAAAGAAAAAGATATAAAAAATAAAGCAGGTAAAAACTGGGAAAAAGTTGTAGAAGAAATTGAAAGAGATAAATTAAAAAGAGAATTATCTGCTTTAAATAGTAGAGAAGAATATTTAAAAAATAGTTATAAATCAGAAAAAACTTTAGAAGATTTAATTGTACTTGTTGGTGGAGAAAAGAAAAAAGTTCAAGAAGACAATAAAGAAGTAACTCCAGTAGTAACTGAAGAAAGAAAAATAGAAGATGTTACTCCAGTAAATCCAGAGAGAAAAATAGAAGACGTTACTCCAGAAAAAACAGTAGAACCTGCTGTGGAAAAAGAAGAACAAGAAAAAAATAAACCTGTAGTAGCACCTTTCCCAACAAAAGATGATAAAACGAAAAGTGATAAAGTAGCTGAAATAAGTGATTTTACTAATCCTAATCAAAAAGAAAAAGAAGAAAATATTTCATTCTTTAAAAAACATAGAGATAAAATTATAAAAACGGTAGCATTTTTAACAGCAGGTTTGGTAGGATTAGTTGGTGGAGTTATTTTATGTCATGCATTAAATCATTTCCAAAAAGATACAGAAGCTGAAGTTCAAATCCCAGTAGCACCAATAGTAACTGTAACTCCAGAAATAACACCAGAAGTAACTCCTGAGCCAGAAAAAACACCAGAAATAGAAGCAACACCTGAAGTTGAAATACCTTCTGCCGATAATGAACATGATAAACCAATAAATCCAAGTGGACCAAGTAATCCAAGTGGACCAACTGATCCAAGTGGTCCTACAAATCCAACGCCAACTCCAGATGTACCTGATCCAACTCCAACACCTGTGCAAGAATCACATGGTGCAATAAATGTAGAAATACCAACAACTAAAGAAGGGGAAACTACTGAAGTTAGTACAAGTATAGAAGTTGATGGAGTAGTTTATGTTAAAAATCCACAAGGTACTTGGGATGCATATAAAGACGGTAAATATGTAGGAACAGCTCCTTCAAACGAAAAAGGTGAGTTAGACGATAGTGTAGCTAGAGAAATTGCTAATAAAGCAAATGAAAATACTTCAGAAAATGCAGGACCTTCACAAGAAGAAAATGCTGGGAATACAGAAGAACAAGAAAAAAATGAAGAAAAACCAGCAGTAACACCAGAACCAACTGGAGAAGAAAAAGGTGTTGAAGAAGCACCAGAAGAAGTTCAAAAAGAAATTATAGATCAAGTAATTCAAGATGATTTATTTAATCAAGAAAATTTACAACAACAACAAGCAGAAACTTTTACTGTTGGTGATGCAGTATTTTCAATTGATTTAAACTCTAGTAATGCACTTGATGTTATTTCAGATAGTATAGATGCTGGAATGCAGAAGTAATAAGGAGGAGAATAAAAAGTGGACAATAAAACAAATAAAATAATGAAACTAGATAGTGGCAAAGAATATTTTATTAATAGACAAATCCTATATAAAGGGACTACTTATTATTTATGTACTCTTCAAAAAATGGATGAAGAAGGAAATAGAGTTCCAGATGATGAAATTGTTCTATATGAAGAATATAAAGAAGATGGAAAAACTATGGTAAGAGTAGTTGAGGATCAAGAAATAGCTAAAACTATATACAGTAATATTTAGTTTAATAATAAGTAAAATGCGCATATTAAAAATGCGTGTTTTTTTGTATTTTATCGTATTTTATGATAAAATTATTATGAATTGAGGTTATATGAAAAAAGATACTTTTGTTAAAGGTGCATATATTGCTACTATATGTGTATTTATAGCTAAAATATTAGGAATTATTTATGTTATTCCATTTTACAGTATAATTGGTGAGCAAGGTGGTGCTTTATATGGTTATGCTTATAATATTTATAGTATATTTTTAGCTATTTCGACCGCAGGAATACCAACCGCAGTTAGTAAATTAATTAGTGAATATGATGCAGAAAAAAAGATAAAAGAAAAAAATCAAGTATTTAGTGAATCACTTAAAATTCTTACTATAATAAGTTTTTTAGCATTTTTAGTATTAATTATATTTTCTAAAGAAATTGCATTTTTAATCATAGGAAATGCAACTGGTGGAAATAGTATTGAAGATATTTCATTAGTTATTAAGTGTATTTCACTTGCAATACTTATAGTACCACTTCTTAGTGTCACAAGAGGACTACTTCAAGGGCATAAGTACATAACACCAACATCTAAAAGTGAAATTATAGAACAATTTTTAAGAATAGGTGTACTTTTAATAGGTAGCTTTATAGTAATAAAATTGATGAATAAAAGCATCACAACAGGTGTGGCTGTATCAGTTTTAGGAGCTTTTGTTGGAGCACTTGGAGCTTACTTCTATTTATTTTATATAATTAAGAAAAATAAAATTATTAAAAAAGAAAAAAATAAAGATAAAAAAATTAATAACGAGATAAGAAGAAAAATAGTCAAATATTCTATTCCTCTTATAATAGTAAGCGTAGTTTTAGCGATTTATAATTTTTCAGATATGGTAATAACACTTAGAGTTATGACAGGTATTTTAGGTATTGATACATTAACTGCTGAAAACACTATTAGTTTATATACTACTTGGGGTGAAAAATTTCAAAGAATTATTGCTGCATGTGCGACTGGAGTAGGTATAAGTCTTATTCCTAATATGGTTAGAGCTTATGTAAAAAAAGAATATAAAAGTGTTGAAAATATTATAATTAAAGCTCTTGAACTTGTTATTTTTGTAGGACTCCCACTTACTATACTTATTTCTATATTTTCAAGTGAAGTATGGAGTATATTTTATGGATATAATAAAGAAGGTATAACAATAATTTCATATAGTATTTTTATAGGACTTTTATCATCGCTAAGTACAATAGGAACTACTGCACTTCAAGCAATGAATAAATTTAAGAATGTTTATCTTTCTATTATAATTGGCGTTGTTTTAAATGCATTATTAGATACACCTTTAATACTTATATTTAACTTTTTTGGATTTAATCCTTGTTACGGATCTATAACAGCCTCTGTATTTGGTTTTGGAACAACTTTACTTTTATCACTTTATTTTATTAAAAAAGAATGTAAGATAAGTTATAGAGGAATATTTAAAACAATAAAGAAAATGTCAGTACCAATTTTATCTTTAATTTTAATTTCTTTTGGATTAAAATATATTATAGGATATAATAATTTTGAAAATAGAATTTTAACTATAATAGTAACTGCTATATATTTTTCACTTCCGCTTACTCTGTACATAGTGTTAACTTACAAAAACAAATTATTAACGGATTTATTTAGTGAAGGAAGAATCAATAAATTATTAAAAAGAGGTGACAAAAATGTATGAAAATAGTTATTTGAAAATTAATTTAGATGTATTAAAAAATAATGCTAAAAACATTGTTAATAAATATAGTGAATATAAATATAAAATTGCGATGGTTAAAGGTGATGCTTATGGTCATGGTTCTTTTGTAGTTAAAACACTTATTGATAGTGGATTTAATTATTTAGCGGCATCATCTTTAAAAGAATGTTTACAAATTAGAAAATATACAAACGCACCTATTCTATGTACAGAACCAATTGATTTAAAATACATCAATGACATAACTAATAATAATATCACTATAACTATTCATAATATAGAATATTTAAAAAAATTAATAGAATTAAATTCAAATGTAAAAGTACATTTTAAAATAGATAGTGGAATGAATAGACTTGGATTTAAAAGTAAAGAAGAATTTAATAATGCAGTAGCATTAATAAATGATAATATAATATTTGAAGGGATATATTCTCATTTTACAACTACAGGTATAATTGACAAAACTTGGGATAATCAAGTTAAAAAATTTAAAAATATAATAAGTGACATAAATTTAGAAGATAAAATAGTGCATTTTGCGAGTAGTTTTTCACTTTTATCTCATCCAAAAATAGATGTTTGTAATGGATTTAGAATTGGTTCTGTAATATTTGGAATAAATACATCTATTAGTTATGGAAATTCTTTTAAAGATATTTTAAGAAAAATAAGAAATAGGTATTTTCAAAAGAAAAATAATTTAAGTTTAGTTTATACTAACGTAGATTTAAATGTAAAGACTTGTCTTTCGTTATACAGTAAAGTTATCGAAGTTAAAAATGTAAATAAAGGTGAATATGTAGGATACAGTGAATCATATAAAGCAGAGACTAATATAAAAGTTGCAATAGTTGATATTGGTTATAAAGATGGAATTGGAAGAAAAAATAATAATAGAAAAGTTTTAATAAATGGAAAATTATATGATGTAATTGGTGATATAGAAATGTGTATGATACTAGTAAAAGTAGACGATAACGTAAAAGTAGGAGATGAAGCTGAGCTATTTGGCGAAAATATTTCAATATCTAAAATGTGTGAATATAAAAACGAGACTATTCATGAAGTATTTTTATCTTTAGGAAAAGTGCTTCAAAAGAAATATATAGAAAATAATAAGTTAGTTAAAATTACATATATAGATGAAAAAGAGGTATAATGATGGGAGTTATAAAAATATTTGTAAATAAAATCAAAGAAATTGATAAAAAAAGACTTAATACACTTGCTGAAAGAATTGCTAAAGAAAATAATAAAAGTGTTTCTTATGTAAAATTTGATATGTTTAAAAATTTTTTAAGATATGGAATAGGTTATACAGATTATCTTAAAAGTGATTATATAAATTTAACAAAAGAGGAAAAAAAGACTCATGTTACAACAAAAAGTTTTTATAAAATATTATCTTATTTAAATGATAAAAATTATAGAGAAGTTATGAATAATAAAATACTTTTTAATAAAGTGTTTAAAGATTATATAAAAAGAGATTTTATAGATTTAAGAGTATGTAGTAAAGAGGATTTTATAAAATTTTGTGAAGGAAAAGAAATAGTTTTTTCAAAAAGAGTAAGAGATTTTGGTGGACATGGTGTTAGTAAAATAGTATTAAAAGATAAAGATTTAGAAAAATTGTATGAAGAAATAAATGAAAGAAAAGAATTTCTTGTAGAAGAAGCAATAGTTCAACATGAAGTATTAAATAAAATTAATCCTTATGCAGTTAATTCTTTTAGAGTAGTAACTTTAGTTAAAGATGGAAAAGCACATATTTTAGGAAATGCTCTTAGAATAAATACAGATGATGCAGTTGCAATAGGATGTGAAGATGCATATATGCGCCTAGATGAAGAAGGTAAAATTTGTAGTAGAGTACTTGATGATTATGCTAATGTTTATGAAAGTCATCCAATGATAAAAGTTCCTTTTAAAGATTTAAAAATACCATATGTTAAAGAAGCATTTGAAATGTGTTTAAAGGCAGCTCTTGAAGTTCCTGAAGTAAGATATGTAGGATGGGATGTAGCTATCACTGAAAATGGTCCTGTTATGATGGAAGGAAATGAATGGCCTAGTTATGGACTTATTCAATTTAATAAATTTAATGATGAAAAAATAGGTCATAGAAAACAAATAGAAGATATACTAAAAGAAGAATTTAAAAATATAAAATTATAGTTTTTTAATTAAATGCATAAAAAAACTCTTTTTATATCAATATAGATATGAAAGGAGTTTTAAAATGGCAAAAAATAAAGTAGAAATAACAGGACTAAACACAAATAATATAATAGTATTAAAAAATAGTGAAATGATAGACCTTTTTAAAAAGTATCAAAGTGGAGATAAAAATGCAAAAGAACTTTTAGTAAATGGAAATTTAAAATTAGTTTTAAAAATATTAAAATCTTTTCAAAATAAAACTGATAATATGGATGATTTATTTCAAATAGGGTGTATAGGTTTGATAAAAGCAATTGATAATTTTGATTTATCACATGAAGTAAAATTTAGTACATATGCAGTTCCTATGATTCTAGGAGAAATAAAAAGATATATAAGAGATAATAATGGAGTAAGAATTAGTAGAAGTATTAAAGAAAATGCATATAAAATATTAAAATTTAAAGATGAATTTATAGTTGAACATAATAGGGAACCTAAAACAGATGAAATTGCAAAATATTTTGAAATAAGTGAATACGAGGTAGTAAGTGCACTTACTAGTTTATCAGAACCTGTTAGTATTTTTGAACCAATATATAACGATGGTGGGGATACTATTTTTCTTTTAGATCAAATTGAAGATAAAACAGAATCTGCTAATATGGAAGAACTTATAAGTATGAGAAAAGCACTCATGAAATTAAAAGATAGAGAAAGACAAATTCTTACACAAAGATATTTAGTAGGTAAAACTCAAATGGAACTCGCAGAGTCTTTAAATATATCACAAGCACAAGTATCAAGACTTGAAAAAAGTGCGATTAAAACAATGAAAAGAATGATTAGTTAATATAAAAATACGTAATACTACTTTTAGCTACTAATGTTTCATTTTCATCATATATAAATACTTCATAAACTGTAATATTTTTTCCATCTTTAATATTTTTAGCTATCGCTTTTAGTTTATTTCCTTTTGCGCTATGTAAATAATCAATTGAAGCATTTACTGTAACTGCTTTTTTTTTTGTTGTGAAGGCAGCTATTCCTGCGGCTGTATCAGCAAGTCCAAAAATAAATCCACCATGTGGCATTTTATATGGATTTAAACTAGTTTCTGTAATAGTTGCTTCCATTTCACAATATTTTTCTTCAGTTTTTATAATTTTATAATTATTATTAGTTATAAAACCATTTAATTTATCATATATTTCTTTTTCTTTCATAGTTACCATCCTTTTTTAAGACTTATGTTATTATAACATTTTTATTAATTTAATTCTACTTAAGGAAACATAAAATTAAAAATTTATTCATAAACTTGTATAGGTGACTAAAATGAGACTTTCGGATTTACAAAGAAAAGATATAATAGATGTAGTAACTGGAAAAAGGATGGGAAGAATAATAGATGTAGATATTAATGAAAAAGATGGTACTTTAATAAGTTTAATAATTGAAAAAGGTAAATATCTAAAAAGTATGTTTAATTCTGACGAAGATGATTATATTAAATTTGAAAATATAAAGAAAATGGGAGAAGATGTTATATTAGTAGAGAAAAGTATAGAATGATTCTTGAATAAACTTCTTTTTTTTTGTATTATATTAATATGAAAAAGAAAACAATAATAAAAATTATATTTATAGTGTTTATAATAGGAATTGTATTTATTCTTGATCAATATACAAAATATTTAATTGAAGAAAATATAAAATTAAATGAAAGTGTTAATTTAATAAAAAATTTTTTTAATTTAACATATGTAAGAAACACAGGAGCTGCATTTAGTATTTTAAGTGGAAAGGTAAATTTACTTATAATAATTTCCTGGATGATATTTTTTTATTTAATTTATGAAATATGCATGAATATAAAAGAAAAAATTTATCCATATTTTATTGCTATACTAATTGGAGGACTCGTTGGAAACTTATATGATAGAATAGTTTATGGTTATGTGAGAGATTTTTTAGATTTTAATATTTTAGGGTATGATTATCCTGTTTTTAATATAAGTGATATGTTTGTTGTATTAGGAGTAATACTCCTTACTGTGCATATTTTATTTAAAGGAGAAACAAATGGAATTAAAAGTAAAAAAAGAAGAAGCAAATGAAAGAATTGATACTTATTTATCTAGAAATTTAAATGTTTCTAGAAGTATTGTTACCAAAGCAATTAAAAGTGTAAATATTTTAGTTAATGATAAAAAAATAAAAACTGGATATTTGATTAAAGAAAATGACTTAATTACTATAAAAAATTTAATAGAAGAAATTAAGATAGAAGGAGAAAATATACCACTTGATATTTATTATGAAGATAATGATGTTTTAGTTGTAAATAAGCCTACTCATATGGTTGTTCACCCTGCGCCAGGGAATTATAAACATACTTTAGTAAATGCTTTAATTTATCATACTAAAAATAATTTAAGTAGTATAGGAGGAGAAAATAGAGTAGGAATAGTTCATAGAATAGATAAAGATACAAGTGGACTTTTGATTATTGCTAAAAATAATGAATCTCATAATATACTATCCTCAGATTTTAAAAATAAAAGAGTTAAAAGAAAATATATTGCACTTGTAAGTGGAGTTATTGAAGCAAGCAAAGGAAAAATAGATGCTCCAATTGGAAGAGATAAAATTGATAGAAAAAAAATGGCTGTTACTGAAAGTTCATCTAAAAAAAGTGTAACTAATTTTAAAGTACTAGAAAGATTTAATAAAGCTACACTTTTAGAATTAGAACTTGAAACTGGAAGGACACATCAAATAAGAGTACATATGGCATATATAGGACATCCAGTTATTAATGATAATGTATATGGTAAGAATATAATTAATGATTACGGACAAATGCTTCATGCTAAATATATAGGATTTAACCATCCAAAAACAAAAGAGTTTTTAGAATTTAATGCACCGCTTGAAAAAGAATTTTTAAATATTCTTGAAATATTTAGAAATTCATAATATAAACTGCTAAAGATAGAATAAAAGCATATAAATTATAAATAATATAAGGGATTAAAAAATATGATCCTTTTTTATTTATCTTGTATGTTTCAACGAATAAATAAATTGAACTAATAAATACTATTGTGGTCATAACAAATCCTAAGAATGGACTCATTAAATAAAAGAATACTAAAGGAAAAGATTGATTTGCTAAATAATTTGTAAGTAGTACATAAAAATAATCTTTATTTTTAAAAATATTTTCTTTCTTTGTAGTCGTATAAATACTTATAGTTATTAAAATATAAATAATTATCCAAATATAACTTATTAAATATCCTGGAAGAGCAAACGATGGTAAGGTTAAATTTTCATAAAACTCTGGGTTATATTTAAATAAAAAACTTCCTATAAACCAAGATAATAGAATTAATAAGAAACTTAAAATACCTTTTAAATTTATTTTCAAAAAATCACCTCTTTACTAATTCTATGAAAAAGTGTATTATATTATTAGTCTTTTTAGGAGGATTATATGCAAAATATTAAAGTTTCAAATAAAGATGAAATAATTATGAAAATACTTCATTATTTTGTTACGAAAGAAAATTACAAACCTATGATTATTAGAGGTGTAACAAATGAAATATGGCTAGAGAATTTAGATAATAATTTAAAAATAATAAGAATAAACACAGGATATTTACATAACACAGAACAGTTAGCATTTGATGTAAGAAAAGCTAAATCTATTATGAAAAATATTAAAAGAAAAACTTTATCTTTTAAAATGAATATGCTTAATATAATAGTTGATTCTGGAGAAAATGTTAAAAATATTGAAGAGAAAGATGTAGAAACAATAAGAATTTCAAAAATTTCTGACTTAAAAAGAAATAAATTTGTAAAATCATTTTTTCCTAATATTTCAGAAATAAATTCTAAAAAGATGTCTGCGATAGAACTTTTTGCTTTAACAGATGAAATAAATGAGAAAAATTATAAAGAAGAAAAAAAAGTTATGAAATTATTTAAAAATAAAAAACCTTATGTTACTTATACCTTAATGTTTATAAATATTTTAATATTTATATTAATGTTGCATCCTAAAATATATAATTTTATGATTAATAATTTTGCTAATTATTATTTCTTTATTAAAAATGGTGAAGTTTATAGACTAATAACATCTGGTTTTTTACACGCTAATATAATTCACATATTTTTTAATATGTATGCTCTTAGTGTTGTTGGACCTGAAGCTGAAAGATATTATGGAAAGATTAAATATTTGTTAATTTATTTTATAAGTATGATTATAGGAAATCTTTTTGCTTCCGTTTTTACAACAAGTGCTGGAGTAGGAGCAAGTGGAGCAATTTTTGGTTTATTTGGATCACTTCTATTTTTCTCTTATAATTATAGAGCCACTTTAGATGGATTACTTAGAAGTCCTGTAATGTCTACAATTTTTGTGAATTTAATAATTAGCTTTATTATTCCAAATGTAAGTGCTTCTGCCCATATAGGAGGACTAGTTGGAGGATTTTTATCTTCAATGGCTGTAGGTATAGAAACAAAGAAAAATAAATCTAATATGATAAATGCTTTAATATCAATTTTAATTATGATTTGTTTTTTAGGATATGTAATTTATACAAAATAGTGAAATAATAAAAAAAGTATGTTATAATTAACTTACTACTTTTTATGGACTGCTAGCTCAGCTGGTAGAGCAATCGACTCTTAATCGATGGGTCTAGGGTTCGAATCCCTAGCGGTCCACCAAATATATAATATGAAGGTCTTTTTTAGAACCTTTTTTTATAGCAACCACTATTCACGGCATAAAAGGTTGCTTTTTTATTGTGCTTTTTGTCCTATAATTTATATAGGGAGTTGATATTTTGGATCAGTATATTAATTATAATAAAAATGTAAAAGCAGTCATATGTCAAAATATAAAAAAATATAGAAAAGAAAAAGGCATAAGATTAATGGAACTTGCTGAGAAATTAGATGTATCTGTTAATCATTTAAAGAGAATTGAATCAGAAAATGATAGAAATAATATTTCTATAATGACACTTTATAAAATCTCTATTATTCTTGGAGTAAGAATAGATAAGTTTTTTGAAGAATAAGTAAAGAAAAATTACTTGTTTTTTTTTATTTAGGTGCTAAAATTAAAGTGGTGATATTATGAAAAAAATTGTATTAGTATTTTTAATTTTATTACTTGTTGGATGCTCTAGTGAAAATGTATATGAGATAATGAAACAAAATGAACATATAATTTTAGATGTAAGAACAAAAGAAGAGTATGATAGCTTACATATAAAAAATTCTATAAACATTCCGTTAGATTTAATTGATGAAAGTATAGATTTAGATAAAAATAAAATTATATTTGTTTACTGTAAAAGCGGAAATAGAAGTAAAGTGGCATATAATAAATTAAAAGAGTTAGGTTACACTGTTTATGATTTAGGTGCGTTAGCAGATATAGATTTAGAAAAAGAAAGCTAGTCTATATCTTTTTTTTAAATAAAAATTAGTAATTTTTTTCTTTTTGTTTTATAATAGAAATATATGTAGGAGGATTTTAATGTTAACAATTGTAACAGCTACTTATAATAGAGCACATACTTTACCAAATTTATATAAAAGTATTTTAAAAAATAAAAAATTTGATAAAGATATAACATGGCTTATAATAGATGATGGAAGTGTTGATAATACTAAGGAATTAGTAAATAAGTGGATAAAAGAAAAACAGATAAAAATCAATTATTTTTATCAAAAAAATTCTGGTAAAATGGCGGCAATTAATAATTATATTGCCAAAGTAGATACAGAATTATGTACTGAAGTAGATAGTGATGATTATTTGACAGATAATGCAGTTAAAATTATATTAGATAATTATACAGAAAAAATTAAAAATAGTAATGCTTATGGTATGCTTTTTAGAAGATTTTTTATAGGTAAGGATAAGCAAACACATTTGCCTAAAGAAGAAAAAGAAATAAAGATCTTTGATCTATATAATAAAAAAGGATTTGCTTTTGATTCTGTAATAGTTTTTAAAAGTAATATAAGAAAAAAATATAAATATAAACTTGAAAATAATGAGAAATTTATCACAGAAGCAAGAATGTATAACGAACTTGATTTAAATTATGATGGAGTGTTTTTAATAGATAATGTAGTTGTAAATTGTGAATATTTAGAAGATGGTTATAGTAAAAACATTAACAAATTATTTATAAATAATCCTTATGGATATTTTGAATATCATAAAGAATGTTTTTATCAAGATTTTAAGGGAATTAGCTTTAAAAAAAGATTATATTTTATAAAACATTATATTATGTTTGGATGTTTAACTAAAAAGAGTAAGATTTATGTAGTGAAAAACTGTAAAGGAACAATAAATAAAATATTAACATTGCTATTGGTTATTCCGGGATATATAAAAACAAAACATAGATTTAATAAGAAATAATTGGTATAATAATTAAAGAGGTGTAAAAGTGAAAGTAAGTATTATTGGAAGCGGAGCATATGGTCTTGCGCTTGGAAAACTTATAAACGCAAATAAACATTTACTTACAATGTGGACATTTGATGAAAAAGAACAAAATGCACTTGACATTGAAAGAAAATCAATACATTTTAAAGAGTATAATGTTCCTAAAGAAATAGTTTTTACTATGGATCTTGAAAAAGCAATAAAGGATAGTGAGTTAATTATAATAGCTGTTCCTGGTGGAGCATTTTCAATTATGTCAAAAAAATTAAAGGAAATTTTAAAAGAAAATCAACACATTTTAATAGCTACTAAAGGTATAGATAATAATAGTGGTAAATTATTTTCAAATATTTTAAAAGAAGATACGAATTCAAAAAATATATCAGTTATGAGTGGGCCAACATTCGCAGAAGATATTATAAAAGGAACTTATTTAGGTTTTACTTTAGCTACTGATAATATGGAAACAGCAAAAATAGTAAGAGACGCATTTGAAAGTGATAAAACAAAGATAAGTTTAATCAAAGATAAAATTGGTATTCAAGTATTAAGTGCACTTAAAAATGTTGTAGCTATCGGTTCAGGTATTTTATCTGGAATGGAAGAAACACCAAGTGCTAAAGCACTATATTTAACAAAAGCATTTAATGATATAAAAAAATTAATAGAAAACATGAATGGAACAGATGAAGCGGTACTTAGTTATGCTGGATTTGGAGACTATCTAATGACAACTACAAGTTCTCAAAGTAGAAATTATACATATGGCTTTAAAATAGGTAGTAATGATGACAGTGAAAATTATTTATCTAATACTACTGTAGAAGGAGTTTATACATTAAAAGCTGTTTATAATTATATAAAAAATAATAATATAAATATCGAATTAATAAATATACTTTATGAAATAATTTTTAATAAAAAAGAGAAAGAAAATTTGCTTAAGTATTTAGTTGACTAGGAGGATATCACGTGATACAAAAATTAAAAGAAAATAAGATAGTATTATATTTAATAACTGTGATTTTATCATTTTTAGTAATGATTCCGTTATTTAGATTTCATTTAACAAGTGATGGATATTCACATATAATGACTTTTAAAAGTATGAATTCAATATTGAACTTAAATTCAAGTATAAATCTTGCTAATCCTCTTATATCTTTTGGAGGAAGACCTCTTAGTGATTTTGTAATTTATTTTTCAAATGCAATAGGCTTTAATATTATAGAGAATCAATTATTTTTTAATATTGGCGCGGTAATAATAACTTTAGTTAGTATGTACTTAATGAATAAGTATATTATAAAGATTACTAATAATAAAGTTACTTCACTTTTACTTTTAATGATGTCTTTATTGTTTATTTTCTTTAACGCATTCAGCTTTGAATTATACCTTTTTAGTGTTATGTTTTCAATAGCTGTGCAGTATTTATTTATGACAATAGCTTTAATAAATTTAAGTAAGAAAAATAATTTAATGTATATTATTTTTGCAGTATTTTTTAATTTTTTAGGAGCGTGTATTTATCAAGGAGCATCAGTATTATATCTTTCACTTGGTATTATAATAGTAGGTTATTTAAATAGAGAAAGTAAATTTAAAGATTATGTATTTGAAATGTTTAAAATATTTTTAGTTTTTGGTATTTCACTACTATTAAATATATTTTATAATGCAATTTTACCTATAGAAAATAGGTATGCGACAGAGACAACACTATTTGATAAAATTAAATATGTGTTAAAAGCACAATTGGGTATATGGTCAAATACTTTTGAAATATTTTTAAAATATACATTTATACTTTCAATAATTGTACTTCTTATTTTTGCAGTAATAGTTATTGTTAAAGGAAAAAAGAAAACTAAAATAAACAATTTTATAACTTTATTTTTAATGCTATTTACAACAGTTTCAGTTAGTTATTTAGCTATTGTAACTTCTGGAATAATAATTGTTCCAAGAGCAATTTTGATAATATCTTCCATACCTGGGTTAATATGTTTGTATTTACTAATGTTTAATGAAGAAAAAGTGAAATATGTAAAAGAATTCTTAACACTTTATTCTATAGTTTTTTACATACTTTTAATAGAAGCTTCAACGTCAATGGCTTACCATTTAGTTTATACTAATAAAATAGATAATAAAGAAATAAATCAGATATATGAAGAAATAAAAAATAAAAATATAAAATATATAGGATTTACTTTTGATAAGTATTTGACTTATAATAGAAGTAATAGGTATCAATCGATGGATGCATTTGTTAGATCGTTTTCTACAGCATGGTCTGATATTAATTCATTTAATTATTATACAAATGAAAATTATGAAAAAATAGAAGTACCTATGAGTATAAAAAATTATTGTAGTAATAAAAATTGGGATTCTTTAAATTTAGAAGAACAATTAATTATAGAAAATGATAGATTATATATTTGTGTATATTAGGAGGAATTTATGAACATACCAATATTAGATTTAAAAGGACAAGCAAAAGAATTAGAAGAAGTTTTAATGCCAAAAATTAGAGAGTGGTTTTTATCTGGTGGTTATATAGGTGGAGAGCATGTAAAAACACTTGAGAAGGATTTGGAAAAATACTTAAATGTTAAGCATGCGATAACTGTGGGAAATGGAACAGATGCTTTAGTTATAGCACTTAGAGCATGTAATATAAAAGAAAATGATGAAGTAATAACAACACCTTTTTCTTTCTTTGCAACATCAGAAGCAATTGCTAGTGTAGGAGCAAAACCAGTCTATGTAGACATAAAGGAAGATACTTTTGTTATAGATGAAGAAAAAATAGAAAAACATATTACATCAAAAACTAAAGCTATTATGCCAGTACATATATTTGGGCATCCTTGTAATTTAGATAAAATTTATGAAATTGCAAATAAATATAATTTAGCTGTTATAGAAGATGCCTGTCAGGCAATAGGGTCAAAATATAATGAAAAGATGATAGGATCATGCTCAGAAAAAGTTAAAAAAAGTATTACTTGTTTTTCGTTTTTCCCAACTAAAAATTTAGGTGCTTGTGGAGATGCTGGTTTAATAACAACAAACAATGACGAATTAGATATAATAATGAGAGCATTAAAAGAACATGCTGGTGGTCAAATGGGTATGCAAGCAAAATCAATATTAGAAGGAAAAGATGGTGAAGAAGAAATAACAGATGTTGACCCACTTTATAATCCTTATAAATATTATAACTATTTGATTGGGTATAATTCTAGAATGGATTCTATTCAAGCTATTATTTTAGGAGAAAAACTTAAACATTTAGATAAATATAATAGTAGAAGAAATGAAATAGCTACATTTTATAAAAATAGTTTTAAAGAAATTAGTGGTTTAATAATGCCAAAAGTAGAAGATAATGTTTATCATTGTTTTCATCAGTTTGCTCTTAAGACTCAATATAAAAAAGAATTAAATAAGTTTTTAATAGATAACGGAGTAAGTAATGCAGAATTTTATCCTGTACCACTTCACTTACAAAAAGCTTTATTATATTTAGGATATAAAGAAGGAGACTTTCCTGTGGCTGAAAAAGTATGTACAGAAACCATTTGTCTTCCAGTATTTCCAGATCTAAATCAAGAGCAATTAGACTATATTGCATTAAAAGTTAAAGAATTTTACGAAAAGAAAGGTAATTAATATGATTAAAGTTGGAGTTATTGGCGCTGGTTCAATGGGGAAAAACCATATAAGAAACTATTTAGAACTAAATAATCTTTTTGAATTTGTTGGTTTTTATGATGCAAGTGAAGAAAATGCTAAAAAAACAGAAGAATTATTTAATATTAAATCATTTAAAACAATAGAAGAACTACTTGATAATGTAGATGCAGTATCAGTAGTAGTACCATCTTCTTTACATAAAGAAATAGGGTTAATAGTTGCTTCTAAAAAAGTACATGCTTTAATTGAAAAACCTCTTGCTTTAAATAAAGAAGATTGTGAAATTTTATCAAAAGCATTTAAAGAAAATAATTTAATTCTTACAGTAGGACATATAGAGAGATTTTCTCCTCCTATGATTGAACTATTTGAAAGAATAAAAGATGAAAAAATAATTGCTGTTGAAGCTAAAAGATGTGGTCCTTTTGATAGTAGAATATCAGATACAAATGTAATAATGGATTTAATGATACATGATATAGATTTAATTTGTTCTAAAATTAATAAATCAAAAATTAAGGAAATTAAATCTGTTGGTGTGCATGCATTTAGTAATAATAGAATAGATTACATATCAGCTGTTTGTGGGCACGAAAATGGTGTTGTTTCAAATTTAATCGCAAGTAGAGTAACACAAATAAAAATAAGAACTATAAAAATTCATACAACTACTTCTTATTATATAGTTGACTTATTAAATAAAACTTTAGAAGTACATAAGAATTCAATAATTAAAAGTGATGGAGATAAAGTAACAATTCAAAATGAGTGTGAAAAAGTATCATTAAGTACACATGAACCTTTAAGATTTGAACTTATGGAATTTGCTTCTTCTATTAAAGATGGACAACCTAGAGTAAGTTCTGAAGATGCAACATATGCAGTAGAACTTGCTAATCTTATTGAAGAAGATGCAAAAAATTATTTATCAGTGGAGGTTTAATATGGAAAAAAATTATTTTGTTCATCATACCGCTGAGGTAAGTGAAAAAGCAATAATAGGTAGTAATACTAAAATATGGAACCTGGCACAAGTAAGAGAAAATGCTCAAATAGGGGAAAACTGTATAATAAGTAAAAATGTTTATATAGATACAGAAGTAATAATTGGTTCGAATGTAAAAATTCAAAACAATGTAAATGTTTATCATGGAGTTGTCATAGAAGATGATGTTTTCTTAGGGCCTTCTATGACATTTACAAATGATTTATATCCAAGAGCTTTTAATAAAGACTGGAAAATTACCAATACATTAGTTAAAAAAGGTGCATCAATAGGTGCGAATGCTACAATTGTTTGTGGTGTTACAATTGGAGAATATTCTATGGTAGGATCAGGCAGTGTAGTAACTAAGGACGTTGAACCATATTCTTTAGTTGTAGGCAATCCAGCTAAAAAAATAGGATATGTTTGTAAATGCGGGTATAAATTAGATGAATCTTTAAAATGCATAGATTGTGATAAGTGTTATATTAAAGAAAAGAATATAATAAAGGAAGTGTAATATGTATTATATTTTAATGTTAATTTATTTTTTATTTAATTCATGCGGCCTAATTTTAATGAAACTTGGAGGAAATAAATTAAATTTAAATATTAATAAAAGTGTTTTAGATCTTAGTGTTTCTTGGCAATACTTATTAGGATTTCTTTGTTATGTATGTAGTTTTTTACTCTTTTCATTTTTACTTACTAAATCAAAACTCACATATATCTATCCAATATCTGCGGCAGTATGTTATGTACTTGTAGTTATTTTATCTTATGTATTTTTAAAAGAACAAATAACACTTATTCAATTTTTAGGAATGTTATTAATTTTAGGTGGAATAGTTTTAATAAATATTGCAAAATAGGAGGAGTAAATGAAAATTTCAATTGTAGTTCCATTTTTAAATGAAGAAGATAATGTAAATGATTTAATTATCTACTTAAATGAACATATTCAAAATTATGATGATTATGAAATAGTTTTTGTAAATGATGGAAGCACGGATCAAACGGAAAATAAAATAAAACAAAGTAATAATATTAAATTTAATTATAAAATTATAACATTTAGTAGAAATTTTGGTTCACATAGTGCGATTAGAGCTGGAATAAAAGAAGCAAGTTATGATGTTGTAACAATTTTTAGTTTTGATATGCAAGAGCCTTTTTCAGTTATAGAAAATATGAAAGAATCTATATCCAAAGGAAAAGATTTAGTCTTAGCATATAAAAAAGTTCAAAAAAGAAGTGCTTTAGGATTATTTTTTTCTAAGATGTATTCAAGATTAATGCAAAAATATGTTAATCCTGATTTTCCAAAAGAAGGTATTAATAATTTTATGATTACTAAAAAAATTAAAGATATTTTAAATAATAATATAG
Source organism: Bacilli bacterium (assembly GCA_017397745.1). Lineage (GTDB taxonomy): Bacteria > Bacillota_I > Bacilli_A > RF39 > UBA660 > RGIG1840. The sequence continues at coordinate 5,579 of JAFQIC010000061.1, read as the reverse complement.
AAGCTAATTCATCAATTTTTTTGCAAATATTAGATTTAGGCTTTGATAAAGAATTTATTCCATATGAACTTATTGAAAGAAAAAAAGGAAAATCAAAATGGACATTAAAAAAGAAAATAAAATTATTACTTGATTCATTTATATCTTTTTCTTATTTTCCAATAAGAGTTGTTACAATGCTTGGAATTATAATATTTATAATAGGTATAATTTATGCTTTAATAATACTTGGACTTAAAATATTTGGTAGTGTTATGCCACTTGGATATCCTACATTAATAATTTTAATTTTACTTGGTTTTGGAACAACTAATATTTTACTAGGAATAATTGCTGAGTATCTATGGAGAACATTAGATGTGAGTAGAAATAGACCAGCATTTATAATAAAAGATATTTATATTAAGGAGGAAAAATGAAAAACATACCAGTTATGATACCACACATTGGTAAAGAAGAAGTAGAAATGATGGCGAAAGCTGTAGAAAGTGGATGGGTGGCTCAAGGCCCAATGGTAGCTGAATTTGAAAAAGGTGTATCAGCCCATGAAAATAAAAAATTTGGAGTTGCTACAACATCATGTACAACCGCGCTACATTTAGCGTTAGTTGCTTTAGGTGTAAAAGAGGGACAAGATGTTATAGTTCCATCATTTACATTTGTTGCAACACCAAATTCAGTAATGTATACAAAAGCAGAACCAGTTTTTGTAGATGTTGATGAAAAAACTTATAATATGAAGGTTTCTTCATTAGAAGAAAAAATATCAAAAGATTATATTTTAAAAAATGGAAAACTTATAAATAAGAAAACTAATAATATTTTAACAGGTGTTATTGCAGTAAATTTATTTGGTCTTTGTGCTGATTTAGAAAGAATAAAAGAAATAACAGATAAATATAACTTGTTTTTACTAGAAGATAGTGCATGTGCTTTTGGTGCGAAAATAAATGGTAAATATGAAGGTAGTTTTGGTAAAATGTCATGTTTAAGTTTTCATCCAAGAAAATCAATTACTACTGGTGAAGGAGGAATGGTACTTACTGATGATGAAGAACTTAATAACACACTAAAAAAATTAAGAAGTCACGCAGCAAGTGTTTCTGAAGTAAATAGACATTTAAATAAAGGATATTTGCTTCCTGAATTTAATGAACTTGGATATAACTATAGAATGACAGATATTCAAGCTGGAATGGGACTTGCACAACTTCTAAAGTTTGAAGATATAACTGAAAAAAGAAGAAAAATTGCATCTATTTATGATGAAAAATTAAAAAAAGTAGAATTTTTAGATGTACCATATGTGCCTGAAGGATTCTATCATACTTATCAGTCTTATGTTTGCATGCTTAATTACAAAAAATTAGGACTAAGTTCTATAAAAGAAGGAAAAGAATTTAGAAATAAATTAATGGGATTTTTAGATGATAATAAAATTGCGACTAGAGTAGGAACACACGCAACCCATATGCTTGGGCTTTATAAAGAAAAATATAATTTAAAGGAAGAGGATTTAATGGGTGCTTATGCTTGTGATAGTCTTAGTATAACGCTTCCTTTATATTATACATTAACTGAAGAAGATCAAGATTATATAATTGATAAAATTTTAGAAGGGTATAAAGAAATAATAGGAGAATAAATTATGAGAAGCATTAAAGATAAAAATGTTTTAGTAACAGGTGGAGCAGGTTTTATTGGAAGTCATTTAGTTGATGAACTTCTTAAAAAAGGTGCTAAAAAAGTAGTAGTAGTAGATAACTTTTTTGTAGGAAAGATGGAAAATCTTGAAGAAGCAAAAAAACATGAAAATTTTGTGCTTTATAAAGATGATGCAAGTGACCTAGGTACTATGGAAGCTATATGTAAAAATGAAAAAATAGATGTAGTGTATAATATGGCAACTATGGCTCTTATTTATTCTTTTTTTAATCCTTATACTGCTTATATGGTTAATGTAAAAATCGCAGAAACACTTATGCAACTTATGATGAACAATAAATTTAAAACTTTAATACATATGTCATCATCTGAAGCATATGGTACAGCACTTTATGCACCTATGGATGAAAATCATCCAATGAATCCAACAACTCCTTATGCCGCAGGAAAAGCAGCTGCCGATTTATTAATTAAATCATTTTGTAATGTTTATAATTTAGATGTAGTAATAATTAGACCTTTTAATAACTATGGTCCAAGACAAAATGATCAAGCACTTGCTGCAATAATCCCTATAACAGCTAAAAGAATACATGAAAATGGAAAACCAGTTATAGAAGGTGATGGAGAGCAAACAAGAGATTTTATATTTGTAAAAGATACAGTTCGTGGCTTAATTTTAGCTTATGAAACAGAAAATTTAAATGGTGAAATTATAAATCTAGGAACTGGCGAAGAACTTAAAATAAAAGATTTAATTGATGGAATATGCAAATATTATGATTACAAAGGAGAAATCGAAAGAAGACCTGAGAGAAAAGCTGATGTAAGAAGATTATGTGCAAGTAGTGAAAAAGCTAAAACACTACTTAACTTTACTCCAGAATATACTTTTGAAGAAGGTATAAAAATTACACTTGATTGGTATGGAGAAAAAAATGGAAGAAATAATTAAAAGAAAAAGAGATGAATTAAAAGAAAAATTTGATAGAGTGCTTCCTGTAGGAGATTATTTTTCTGATAGATGGGAAAAAGGAAGTTATTTAAATTTTGGAAGTAAAAGTAATATATATGACTCTTCTTATGTATTTGGAAATCCAAAGGTAGGAGAAAACTGTTGGATAGGACCATTTACTATACTTGATGCTGCTTCAGGAAGTATTGAAATAGGAAATAACACTACAATAGCCGCAGAAACATATATTTATACCCATGATACTTCTAAATATTATGCAACTGAAGGTAATATCGAAGTAGAAAAAGGCAATGTTAAAATAGGAAATAATACTGCGATTGCTTCAAAATGTATAATATGTCCCAATGTAACAATAGGAGATAACTGTATTATAGGTGCGGGAAGCCTAGTAAATAAAAATATTCCAAATAATTCTATTGCTTTTGGAACGCCAGCTAAAGTAGTTGGAAAAGTAATTGTTGATGGAAAAAATTCTAAAATAGAGTATTTTTAGGTCGGAATAAGATTCTGACTTTTTTTGTTAAGAGAATAGATTTAATGTAAAATAATTGGTATAATTATTAAAGAAAGGGTTTATATGACAAAAGTTTTATTTATTTCAAGTACTGGTGGTCACTTAACTGAAATGTTATCTTTAAAAGAACTTTTTGATAAGTATGATTACCATATAATAACAGAAAAAACAAAAAGTAATTTGAATTTAAAAAAAGAATATGGAAAAAGAGTTAATTTTTTAATATATGGAACAAAAGATTATCCATTTACTTATCCTTTTAAACTTTTAGCGAACTGTTTTAAGAGTTTATATTATTATATAAAAATAAGACCAAAATTTATAATCACAACAGGAGCTCATACTGCAGGACCTATGTGCTGTATAGGAAAAATATTTGGAAGCAAAATAATATTTATAGAAAGTATGGCTAATGTAAGTACAAAAACTATTACAGGAAAACTAATATATAAATTCGCAGACCTTTTTATAGTACAGTGGGAAAGTATGCTTAAACTTTATCCAAAAGCTAAATATGGAGGTTGGATTATATGATACTTGTACTTTTAGGAACACAAGATAAAAGTTTTGAAAGATTACTAAAAAGTGTAGATGAAGAAATAAAAAAAGGAAATATTAAGGAAAAAGTAATCGCGCAAGTAGGGCACACAAAATACGAAAGTAAAAACATAGAAATGTTTGATTTAATACCTAGAGATGAAATGGATAAATTAATAGATGAAGCAAGTTTAATAATTACACATGGAGGAGTAGGATTTATCACAGATTCTATTATAAAAGGTAAAAAAATAATAGCTTCTCCTAGACTAAAAAAGTATGAAGAACATACAAATGACCATCAACTTCAAATAATAAAAGAATTTAGTGATTTAGGATATTTACTTCCTTATTACGAAAATGATTCTTTAGAAGAAATTTTAAATAAAATAAAAAAATTTAAACCTAAAAAATATAAAAAAAATAATAAAATAGTCCATATTATAGAAGATTTTATAAATGAAAATACGAAAGGAAAAAAACATGAAAAAAGAAAAAAACATAGCCATAGAAGTAAATAATTTATCAAAAGATTTTAAACTTTATTATGATAAAGCAAATACACTTAAAGAAAAACTTCTATTTTGGAAAAGAAAAGAAAATGAAGTGCTACATGTACTTAAAAATATTAATTTAACAATAAAAAAAGGTGAGACAGTTGCATTAATAGGAGTTAATGGAAGTGGAAAAAGTACACTTTTAAAACTGATGACTAAAATAATTTATCCGAATAAAGGTGAAGTTAAAACATATGGTAAACTTACTTCGCTTTTAGAATTAGGAGCTGGTTTTCATCCTGATTTTTCTGGAAGAGAAAATATATATTTTAATGCCTCAGTTTTTGGCTTAACTAGAAAAGAAATAGATTCAAGACTAGAAGAAATAATAAAATTTTCTGAACTAGAAGAGTTTATAGATAATCCAGTTAGAACATATTCATCTGGTATGTATTTAAGACTTGCTTTTTCAGTAGCAATAAATGTAGATGCGGATATACTTTTAATAGATGAAATACTTGCGGTGGGAGATCAACATTTTCAAGAAAAATGTTATAAAAAATTAGAAATGTTAAAAAAAGAAGGCAAAACAATAGTAATAGTAACTCACTCACTTGATGTAGTGAAGAAATTTTGTGATAGATGTGTATGGCTTAGTAATGGAGTTATTAAAGAAGATGGACTTCCAAAAGATATAATTAAAAATTATTTGAAAGAATGTGCTTAAAGGAGTTTAAAAAATGAAATTATTTAATAATATATATAGTTATAGAGAACTATTAAAAACAAGTGTACAAAAAGATATACGTGGTAAATATAAAGGAGCTTGGTTAGGTGTTTTTTGGTCATTATTAAATCCACTATTATTACTAACTGTTTATTCAATTATTTTTCCTTATATTTTAAAAATAAACATTGAAAATTATACAATGTATTTATGTGTAGCACTTCTTCCTTGGACTTCATTTACTTCTACAGTAACTACAGGTACATTTTCAGTTGTTACAAATGGAAATATATTAAAAAAAGTTTATTTTCCTAGAGAAATAATACCAATTTCAGTTGTTTTAAGTGGAATGATAAACTTTATAATATCATCAATAGTTATTTTTGTGTTTTTAATGTTTAGTGGAATAGGTATAAGTTTATATGTCTTATTATTTCCTTTTATAATAATGCTTCAATCTTTAATTACACTAGCAATAGTATTTATTACATCATCTTGTATGGTGTACGTTAGAGATTTAGAACATTTTGTTAGTTTAGGCTTAATGGTATTATTTTATGGAACTCCAATAGTCTATACGATGGATTCAATTCCTGCAAGTTTAAAATGGATTTTGAGTTTAAATCCAATGACTCATGTTATAGAGGCTTATAGAGACATACT
>JAFQIC010000060.1 GCA_017397745.1 Bacilli bacterium | reverse complement strand
TTTCTATATCTATTGTATATTCTATTTCTACATCACCTTTATTTTCTACTGTAAATGTTTTTGTTACTGCTTGTCCTGGTAATGCATCTATCATTTGTATGTTTTGTGTATCAGTAAATTTTAGTCTTAGTTCTGCGAGGTCTACTACTGTTTCTCTTGCCTCTTCATTTCCTCCTACGCTTGCTGTGAAGAATGAATATGTTAGTCCTGCTGATACCGCTAGTGTTAGTACTACAAATATTATTCCTCCTATTGTTATTATTTTATCCTTCATTTTAAACCTCTTTCTCACACTAAAAAATGTGTATGAACAAAAGATTTACTCTTCTATTCATACACATTATATAATAAATTACCCCCCCCACAAGAGAACAAATGTTTGTTTTGTTATTTTTTCAACTGTTTTGAGCTCTAATATATTTATATACGACAATTATATTTATGATTTGATAGATTAGTGATAAAAGATAATTTAATTCAACTATGAAATCAAATAGATTTATTATCAAAATAATTATTAATATAAATTCATATAATTTTGCTACTATTTTATGTATGTTATCTTTTGGGATATCATTAACTTCTTTAAATCCTCTAATAGATAAGAATACTTTAATTAATATATTAAGAAATGAGGTAATAAGTACTATTATAATAGAAAGTTTTATAATATTTACTGGATACTCAGGATAATTATTTGTATTATATCCTCCTATTAAGTAATTATATAATAATTTAATTGAGTCTAATAAAGACAAAAACAATAAAGTTATACTTATATTTTTTAATTTATTTCTTTTTATCATTCTTTACTTAAAATAACCTTTATAATATTTTTCTAATTTTTCTCCTTTTACTACATATCCAGGATTACCAATTTCTAAAAGAGGGATATCATTTTTTGAATCACTATATGTTTCCCCTACTAATATATTTGGATATTTTTCTTTTAAAACTTTTACTTTTTCTTCTTTTCTACATTGATTACCTATTATTTTAGCTGTTTTTAAATCTATTTTTGTACTTATTATATTTTGTAATTTCATTCTTTTACATATTGGATTTATTATAAAATCAAAATTCGCAGATATAATTATATCTGTTTCTTTTTTTTGATTTAAATACCATGAATTAATATTTTTTTCATGTTTATCCCAAAACTTTTCAATATAGTTTTCAAAATCATTAATTTTAGTAATTATAGAAAGAAGACTTTCTTTCATTTTTTTTAAATTTTTTTTATTAAAAAGATACATAATCATACTAGGAATTGATTTAATTATTGTAAAAGACATAAGAAAAGGATGTTTTTTTAATGTATATTTAATAAAGTCTACGCATGAATCATTTTTATAAATTGTTTTATCAAAATCATAAATATTTATTTTCATTTTGAATGTTTCTTTCTAAATTCAAGATCAGTTCTTATCATATCTTCTAAATTATAAATTGGATTCCAACCTAAAATTTCTTTAGCTTTTTGATTAGATGCAAGAACTACTGCAGGGTCTCCTGGTCTTCTTGGTCCAATTTCATAATTTACTGGCATGAATTTTTCTACTTCTTTTATTACTTCTTTAACAGTATATCCTTTATTACTTCCTAAGTTACATAAAATACTTTTATTGTTTTCAAAAATATATTTTGCTCCAAGTACATGTGCTTTAGCAAGATCACTAACATGTATATAGTCTCTTATACAACTTCCATCTCTTGTATCATAATCTTCCCCAAAAACCACCATTTTTTCTCTTAACCCAAGAGCTGTTTGAACAGCAATTGGTATAAGATGTGTTAAGTTATCTTTAAGAAGTCCTATTTCAAGACTTTCATCTGCGCCAGCAACATTAAAATATCTAAAAATACAATAGTTCATATCATATCTTTTACATACCCATTTTATTAGTTTTTCACAAGCAAGTTTTGAATCTCCATAAGGACTTTCTGGATTAGTTAAAGATTCTTCTGTACAAGGTTCTTCTGATGCATTTCCATAAACAGCCGCAGTTGATGAGAAAATAATATTTTTAATATTATAGTTTACCATCGTTTTAAGCATAAGTCTTACACCTTCAACATTATTATGATAATACTCTAGCGGCATTTCCATACTTTCAGGAACAATTAATTTTGCAGCGAAATGCATAACTACATCAAATGGTTTTATTCTGCATTCTTCTTTAAAAATTTTATCAAGTTCATTTTCTTTAGTGATATCTCCAAGATAAAACTTTGCATCTTTATGCACAAATTTTTTATCTCCTGTTGATAAGTTATCTATAACAACTACTTCATGTTTATCTCTTATAAGTTCATATACAGCATGACTACCTATATAGCCCGCTCCTCCTATTACACATACTTTCATTTATTATCTCCCATATTTTTAATATCTTATTTTTTAAATATTTTTGATTTTAATTTTTGTCTAAATATTTTATTTTCGAACATAAAAAGATATAATTTTCTTTGAAAAGGTGTCATTTCTTTATTAAAAGTTATTTCTTTAATACAAAGTTCTACTAATTCTTTATTTTCTTTATGAAATTCATATAATTTATCAAATGCATTATTTTTTATATAAGCTTCTGTAGTTTTAGCAGTAATATATCTCATCTCATTAAAAAAATATTTATTAGATAAATTAAATTCTTTAATTAAATTTTTATAAAAATTTAATAATAACTCACCATTCTTTAAATGAAATAATATTTGCTTATCTACATCTGAAGTAAGCCACCACATACCATTTTCATGTCTTCTATATTTACTCATAACTTCATCTAAACATTTAGCTTTTTTACCATTTTTAAGATGTAATAAATGAAGATAATGATCCCCAGGTACCATATTTGTTGGAAAATTTTTTTTTAAACTATCTTTTTTAGAAAATTGCCAACGATATACAACTGAATTTGCAGGTATAATATTTTCTTTTAATTCATCTTTTAAAGTTAAATCGCAAGCTTTTTCAGGATAAATTGTTTCATGCTTACTCTTATTTTCAAAAAATATAAGCGTTTTATGAAAACAAATATTATATTTATCATTTTTTTCTAAAAAATCAACTTGTTTTTGTAATTTTAATTCATCAATCCAAAAATCATCTCCATCACATAATGCAAGATATTTTGTATCAACTAAATTCAGTGTTTCTACAAAATTTTTCATAGCTCCCAAGTTTTCTTTTCTATTTATTACTTCTATAATATCAGGATATTCTTTTTTATATTTTTCTATAATCATTTTTGTATTATCAGTTGAATTATCATTACTAATAATATATCTAAATTTAAAATTAGTTTGTTGAGAAACTATACTTTTTATAGTTTCTTCTATGTATTTTTCTTGATTATAAGTTGTAGTTACTACGGTTAGTAAAGGTTTATTCATTTATAATATTCCTTTCAATTGTTATTATATTCTTACTTCTATCTTTTATTTTCTTTGCAGGAATTCCTACATTTATTGACCATTCTTGCAAATCTTCTTTTACTAATGTAAATGCCCCGGTTACAGCACCTTCTTTTATGGTTACTCCAGGGAAAACTATACTATTAGCTCCTAGTTGCGTATATTTTTCCATAACCACTTTTTTTTGTATAACATTAGTATATTTTTCATCTATCATAGGCCCTATCATATATTCTCCAGAAAAATCATCAGTTTGACTATATATAGTGCTTCTTGGAGAACAACCCGAGTAATCTTTTAAAGTTATAGTACCTTTTCCATATAAACTACAATAAGCTGAAATATGAACATAATTACCTATTTCTATATTTCCTGATAATATACAATAATCATCAATTCTTACATTATTTCCTATTGATATAGTATTAGCAGAATAAAAACTTGCTTTCCTACTTATTAGTACATTTTTACCAAAACTTTTAAAATTTAATTTTTTTAATTCTTCTTCTGTATAAAAACTATTCATTAATTATTCTCCTTAAATATTTTTACATTTTTTCTAATTCTTCTTTTAATATATTAATTCTAGCTACCACTTGTTTTTCATAAGAATAATTTTCTTTAACTACATTGTACCCAGAATTAGAAACTTCTTTTATTTCTTTTGGATTATTATAATAATATTCAATTTTATTTACTATATCAGAAACTTCGGGTTTAATTAATACAAGGTCTTTTTTATCTTTGAAAAGAATATTTTGTCTTAATTCATCAGTTGCTAAAAGCATTACTTTATGTAACATTGCTTCAACTGCAGTTCCAGTTGGAAAACCATCAAAAGCTCCCTTAGTTAACTGATTACTTCTATTTGGAGATAGTAATATATCTTTATCCTTATAAAATTCACTAAACCACTCAGTAGTTTGTGGACCATAAAATGTTATATTTTCTTTAATTTCACTAATATCTATATCAGATTCATTAAATGTTCCCACAACGTGAAATTTAATATTTTTATATTTTTTACATAACTCTTTCGCAGTCTCAATAAAAATATCGTAACCTTTATCTTTTCCTTCTTTCATATATTTGTATGCAACAAAACAAATATCTAAAGTCTCTTTATTTTCAAAAAAATATTTTTTATCAGGAATTTCAGTCAATAAAAGATTATTTGGAACAACTACACCATATATTACTTCTATTTTATCAGATTTACAAAAACTATTTTTTAATAAATAATTTCTTACTACTTCTTGCGTTACAATTACTTTTTTAAACATTTTAGAGTTAAATACTCGTTGTAACTTATCATTTGTTTCTTTATTATCTAATGCAAATCCACCACCAGGGTAAAGTGTAAAAACAAAAGGGATTTGATATTTTTCAAGAAGTTCTAAATAACCATTATTATCATTTATTAAATTATTTAAAAAATCTAATACAGCAATTTTTTTTCTATATTCATTAACTTTCATTTCAAAGTTTTGTTGTGAAATTGAATCTATGAATGGATAAATAGTAATTTTATGATGTGATTTTCTATTCTGATTATTAAAATCTAAAATTAATTCATCAAAATTTTTATTTTCTCCAATATGTTTTAAATTTTTATCTGACGTTAATACTTGCACATCTGAAAATGAATTCCAGTACCCTAAAAATTCTTCATATCTAAAAGATGATAGCTTACTAGGAAATACATCATCACAAATATATATTATTTCTTTTCTTCTGAAAAATTTTAATTTTTTTCTAAGTTTTGCTAAAAGTTTATAATAAAAATTGCTTTTTAAGAAAAATAAAGGGTTCTTTTTAATATAATTTATTACACGTTTAAAAATATTTTCATTTACTTTATTTAGCATTTCTAGTTCTACAGTAGTAGATATAATTTTTTCTGGAAGTGACTGTAAATACTCAGTTAAAAAATTAGTTTTTGTAACATATTGAAACCACTCTTCTGATTTTGTGCAATCAACATTTTTCCAAGGCTTAATCCTAGTAGCATAATGTAGTTGTATAGGATTTTCCATAGCATATTTAATTTCTTTTTCTGTGTAAGTTTCATCTTTTTTCATATCGTACTCATTTTTATAATAATCCCACATATATGTGCACGCTACATATTCTAGTGGCAAATATTTTATTTTAGGATAACAACATATATTTAAAACATCTTGCTCCATTTGATTAAGTCTATGACCATTTTTTATAAAACAATCAATAAACTTTTCTTCCATATTTTCTTTTCTTATTTTTTTTAAATTTGCTATTAAGTAGCCACCACATATATGTCCTAATTTCTTAATTTCTTCATCAGTCCAGGAAGTTTTATAGCTATTTTCATAGTAAGATTTTAGTTTACCTATTGGCTTTATACCCGCAACATAGTGTTCTTCAGCAGTATCAAAGTCTATATAACTTGAAGATATATCCCCTAAAAATACAACGTCAACATCAGTAATTACAAGTTTTTCATATTGTGGAAATATAGATGCTACTAAAATTTTATACATTACTTCTTTTGAAAAATGTCCACCTTTATATATTTTATTCCATATATCATCAAATTTATTTTCCATATTAATAAACTCTATACTTGCAAATGATGAAAATTCACTAATATTTTTAGTGAGTTTTTCTTGTAAATTAATAGATATATCAGTATGTAAAACATATATTTTGTAAAAATATTCTTGACTTGCATTTTCTAGCAATGAATAGAAAGCTACCGCCGCTGGAATAACGTAATTTTTATCAAAACAAGTCATTATAGGTATAACAGTTTTCTTTTCCATTTTTTCTCCTTTTTATAAATTATTATTTATTATATTGCAAATTTTTTCTATATTAACTTCTGTTAAATATGGATCAAGTGGTAAACAAGCAATTCTTTTACTTATATTTTCAGAAACTGGACAGATAATTTTATCAAAAAATGGTAATTCATTTAATGAAGGATAAAAATATCTTCTTGGATAAATTTCTTTATCATTTAAAGCTTTAAAAACTCTTAATAATTGTTCTTCATTTTTAAATAAAATTGGATAATATATATAATTATATTTGAATTCATTTGGAAACTTTGGCTTTTTTAAATCTTTATTTAGTAAATAATTATACTTTTCTGTGATTTGTTTTCTTTTTTCAATTATTTCATCTATATGATCTAATACTGAAAGTCCCATCGCAGAATGAAATTCACTATTTTTAGCATTTATACCAACTAATTTATAGTTATTCCCTTCATATCCAAATTTTTTTAAGAAATTTACTTTGTCATTAATAACTTCATTATTACAAACAATACATCCGCCCTCTACCATGTGAAAAACTTTTGTAGCATGAAAACTACAAGTCGAAATATCTCCATAAGAAAGCAAGGATTTTCCTTTATATATGCATCCAAAGGCATGCGCTGCATCATATATAACTTTTAACTTATGTTTATTTGCAATTTCTTCTATTTTTTCAACTTTACATGGATAACCAAAAACATGCACTGCAAGTATAGCTTTAGTTTTTGAAGTAATTTTTTCTTCAATTTTTTCTACATTTATATTAAAGTTTTCATCTTCAATATCAACGAAAATTGGTTTATTATTCTCCCATAATATTGAATTAGTAGTGGCAATAAAAGAAAATGGAGTTGTTATTATTTCTGCGTCTTTTATATCTAATGCATGAAGAGCAATTTGAAGAGCTATTGTTCCATTATTTACAATTTGAAAGTATTCTAAATTTAAATATGATTTTAGCCTTTCTTCAAGTTCCTTTAATAAAGGTCCTTGATTAGTAAGATAATGATTTTCCCAAATTTTTTTTACATAGTTTTCATATTCTTCATAAGGAGGTAAATATGATTTTGTAACATTAATCATTTTTTACCTCGTAAAACGCTTTATATTTACCTGATTTTATATCGTTAATCCATTCAGTATTTTCAATATACCAATTAATAGTTTCTGTAATCCCTTCTTCAAAAACATATTCTCTTGTCCAACCAAGTTCTTTTTCTATTTTATCAGAATCTATTGCATATCTCAAATCATGACCAGGTCTATCTGTTACAAATGTTATTAGTTCTTCACTTTTTCCTAATTTACTTAAAATTGTTTTAACAACTTCTAAATTTGTTTTTTCACTTCTTCCGCCAATATTATAAACCTCTCCTACTTTACCTTTATGCATAATTAGATCTATTGCGGTATTATGGTCATGTACATGGATCCAATCTCTTATATTTTCTCCTTTACCATAAACAGGTATATTTTCATTATTAAGAGCTTTAGAGATTACTACTGGAATAAGTTTTTCAGGAAATTGATAAGGTCCATAGTTGTTAGAACATCTACTAATTGTAGCAGGTAATTTAAATGTCCTAATATACGCACTAACTAAAAGATCAGCACTTGCTTTCGATGCGGAATAAGGACTTGATGTATGTATAGGATTTTCTTCAGTAAATAATAAATCAGGTCTATCTAAAGGTAAATCACCATAGACTTCATCAGTTGAAATTTGATGATATCTTTTTATATTATATTTTAAAGATGCATCCATTAAAACTTGAGTGCCTAATATATTAGTTTTTAAAAATATTTCTGGATTTTTAATTGAATTATCCACATGACTTTCTGCGGCAAAATTTATTACCCAATCAAAATTTTCATTTTCAAATATTTTAAAAATATTTTCTCTATTTGTTATGTCTTCTTTTATAAACTTAAAATTTGATTCATTTATAATAGGATTTAAATTAGCATAATTTCCTGCATAAGTAAGTGCATCGACACAAACAAAATTATAATTTGAGTATTTATTTACCATATAGTGTAAAAAATTAGAACCAATAAATCCACAACCTCCAGTTACTAAAACTTTCATTATTTTTCCTCCTTACATAAATTTAATATGTATTTACCATATTCAGATGAAGATAATTCTTCACCACATTTCTTTAGTTGTTCTTTTGTTATAAATCCTTGATTATAAGCTATTTCTTCTATACAAGCAATATATAATCCTTGTTGATTTTGTACCGTTTCTACAAACATAGATGCCTTTAACATATTTGATACTGTTCCTGTATCTAACCAAGCCATTCCTCTACCAAGTAGACTTACTTTTAATTTTCCACGATTTAAATATTCGTTATTTACAGATGTTATTTCAATTTCACCTCTAGTTGAAGGTTTAACATTTTTAGCTATTTCTATTACATCATTATCATAAAAATATAATCCTGGAACAGCATAATTTGATTTAGGATTTTCAGGTTTTTCTTCAATAGATATAACATTTTTATTTCCATCAAATTCTACAACACCAAAACTTTTTGGATCAAGAACTGGATAACCAAATATAGTTGCTCCTTCTTTATTGTTTAGTGCTTCTTTTAATGCTAATGTAATTCCTCCACCATAAAAAATATTATCGCCTAATACTAAACACACACTATCTTTACCAATAAATTTTTCACCTAATATAAATGCATCAGCAAGTCCTCTAGGCGCAGTTTGAACAATATATTCAAATTTCACCCCTATTCTCTCTCCGTTTCCTAACAATTCTTTATATTTAGGCAAATCTTCAGGTGTTGAGATAATAAGTATTTCTTTTATTCCCGCCAAAAGCAATATTGATAACGGATAATATATCATTGGTTTATCATATATAGGTAGTAACTGTTTAGATACTACTTTTGTATTAGGATAAAGCCTTGTTCCCTTTCCACCTGCTAAAATAATTCCTTTCATTTTATACCTCCTTTAAATGAATTATTTTTATAATTCCTCCGCAAAATTTCTTTGTAGTTTATTAAATATTGTATATCCAATTATAACACATATTATTGTAATAACAAAAAGCATAAAAAGATTACTAAAGTCTGGAAATCTTTGATAATAAAGTATGTCTCTATAAGCCTCTATAACATGAGTCATTGGATTTAAACTCAAAATCCATTTTAAACTTGCAGGAATTGAATCCATCGTATAGACTATTGGAGTTCCATAAAATAATACCATTAAGCCTAAACTAACAAAATGT
>JAFQIC010000059.1 GCA_017397745.1 Bacilli bacterium | reverse complement strand
TCTACTACTGTTTCTCTTGCCTGTTCATTTCCTCCTACGCTTGCTGTGAAGAATGAATATGTTAGTCCTGCTGACACTGCTAGTGTTAGTACTACAAATATTATTCCTCCAATTGTTATAACTTTGTCCTTCAACTTATTCACCTACTTTGTTACATTAATTATATAATGAACCCCCCCCAAGTCAAGCAAAAACACACAAAAAAACAGTTAATTTTTAGTTAACTGTTTAATCTTTTATTTTTTATTATTCAGTGATTTCTGATACTACACCAGCACCAACTGTTCTTCCACCTTCACGAATTGAGAATTTAGTTCCGTTTTCGATAGCGATTGGATTAATTAGTTCAACTGACATAGTTACATTATCTCCAGGCATAACCATTTCAACACCAGCAGGTAATTCTATTACACCAGTAACGTCTGTAGTTCTGAAATAGAATTGTGGTCTATAGTTACTGAAGAATGGAGTATGTCTTCCACCTTCTTCTTTAGATAGAACATAAACTTCTGCTTTGAATTTTTTATGTGGAGTAACTGTTCCTGGTTTTGAAAGCACTTGTCCTCTTTCAACATCTTCACGGTTAATACCACGAAGTAGAACACCAGCATTGTCACCAGCTTCAGCATAATCAAGTGATTTTCTGAACATTTCGATACCAGTAACAACTGTTTTTTGAGTATCTTTAAGTCCTACGATTTCAACTTCATCATTAAGATTTAATTTACCTCTTTCAACACGACCTGTAACAACAGTTCCACGTCCTGTGATAGTAAATACATCTTCAATACTCATTAAGAATGGTTTTTCAGTATCTCTTACTGGAGCTTCAATCCATGTATCAACTTCAGCCATTAAATCTTTAATAGCTTGAACATATTTTTCATCTCCTTCAAGAGCTTTAAGAGCTGAACCTCTAACTATTGGAGTATTATCTCCATCAAATTCATATTCTGATAAAAGTT
Source organism: Bacilli bacterium (assembly GCA_017397745.1). GTDB lineage: Bacteria > Bacillota_I > Bacilli_A > RF39 > UBA660 > RGIG1840. The sequence goes on along the minus strand of JAFQIC010000059.1, from coordinate 24,526 downwards.
CACGAACTTCCATTTCAACTAAGTCTAAAAGTTCTGGATCATCTACCATATCGCATTTATTAATAAATACGCACATTCTTGGAACACCAACTTGTCTAGAAAGTAAGATGTGTTCTCTTGTTTGAGGCATAGGTCCATCTGTTGCACTAACAACTAGAATAGCTCCATCCATTTGTGCTGCACCTGTAATCATGTTTTTAACATAGTCAGCATGTCCTGGACAGTCAACATGAGCATAATGACGTGTTTCAGTTTCATACTCAACGTGAGCTGTATTAATTGTAATACCTCTTTCTCTTTCTTCTGGTGCTTTGTCGATATCAGCATAATCAACAAATTGTCCAAAATATTTTGTAATTGCTGCTGTTAATGTAGTTTTACCATGGTCAACGTGTCCAATAGTACCTATATTAACGTGTGTCTTTGAACGATCAAATTTTTCTCTTGCCATTTTTTATTTTCTCCTTTTCTTTTCAATAATAATATTTTACAAAAAACTTTATAGTTTTTCAAGTACTTATTTTTAAATTTGTAAACTTATTCGCTTACACTATTTTTCTTAATGATTCCTTCAGCAATATTTTTAGGTACTTCTTCATAATGATCAAATACCATTACGTAAGTTCCTCTTCCTTGTGTATTACTTCTAAGTGTTGTCATGTAACCAAACATTTCACCTAGTGGAACCATTGCACTTATTTGAAGATCTCTTCCTCTTGATTCATTACCAAGTGGTCTTCCTCTTCTACTTGTTAAGTCTCCCATAACTGTTCCCATAAATTCTTCTGGAACAACTACATCAACTTTCATAATTGGTTCTAAAAGAACTGGTTTACATTTATTTTTCGCTTCTTTAAGTGCCATAGAAGCTGCTATTTTAAATGCCATTTCATTTGAGTCAACATCATGATATGATCCGTCAAATAATGTACATTTAACATCTATCATTGGATATCCTGCTAAAACTCCACCAGCTAGTGCTTCTTGAAGTCCTTTATCTACAACCGGAATGTATTCACGAGGAACTACACCTCCAACGATTTCATCAACATATTCATAACCTTTATCTTTATTAGGTTCAAATCTAACCCAAACATGTCCATATTGTCCACGACCACCAGACTGTTTAATATATTTACCTTCACATTCAGCAGGTTGTGTTAAAGTTTCACGATAAGCAACTTGTGGCTGACCAATATTCGCCTCAACACCAAATTCTCTTTTCATTCTATCTACTAGTACATCTAGATGTAGTTCACCCATACCAGCTATAAGAGTTTGACCAGTTTCATGGTTAGTAGTTGCTCTAAATGAAGGATCTTCTTCAGCAAGTTTTTGAAGTGCAATAGCCATTTTGTCTTGGTCATTTTTACTTTTAGGCTCAATTGCAAGTTCAATAACAGGTTCAGGAAATACCATTTTTTCAAGTATTACTTGACTCTTTTCATCACAAAGAGTGTCACCTGTTGTTGTGTCTTTTAATCCTACTGCAGCAGCTATTTCACCGGCATATACTTCAGTTATTTCTTTTCTTTGGTTAGCATGCATTTGAAGTATTCTTCCTATTCTTTCTTTTTCACCTTTAGTAGAGTTCATTATATAACTTCCACTTTTTAGTGTTCCAGAGTAAACTCTAAAGAATGTAAGTTTACCAACGAATGGATCTGTCATAACTTTAAATGCAAGTGCACTAAATGGTTCATTATCACTAGCTTTTCTTGTAATTGCATTGTCTTTCATATCAAGGCCTTCTACATCATCAATATCTGTTGGTGCAGGTAGATAATCAAGTACTGCATCAAGTGCTAATTTTACACCTTTATTTCCTAAAGCTGTTCCACAAAGAACTGGGAAGAAGTTAACTTCAAGAGTTCCTTTTCTTATCGCAGCTTTAAGCATTTCTATAGAAATTTCATTTCCTTCAAGATATGCTTCCATAAGTTCATCTGAAAATTCTGATACTTTTTCAATAAGTTCATTTCTTTTTTCTTCACAAATAGTTTTTAAATCTTCAGGAATTTCTATTTCTATTGGTTCTTCTACTTGTTGTCCATCATATTCATAAGCTTTCATAGAAACAAGATCTACTATTCCTCTAAAATTATCTTCTGCTCCAATTGGCCATTCAATAGGTCTTGCATTTTCTGAAAGTCTTTCTTTAATACTTCTAAGACTATATTCAAAATCTGCTCCCATTTTATCCATTTTATTAGCAAAAATCATTCTAGGAACTTTATAGTCATTTGCTTGTCTCCAAACTTGTTCTGTTTGTGTTTCAACACCAGCTTGTGCATCAATAAGTCCAATTGCACCATCAAGTACTCTAAGACTTCTAGCAACTTCAATTGTAAAATCTACGTGCCCTGGTGTATCGATTATATTAAGTCTATAACCTTTCCAATGTGCTGTTGTTGCAGCACTTGTTATTGTAATTCCTCTTTCTTTTTCTTGTTCCATCCAGTCCATTTGGCTAGCACCATCATGTGTTTCACCAATTTTATGGGTAATACCTGTATGAAAAAGAACACGTTCCGTAAATGTAGTTTTACCAGCATCTATATGTGCCATAATACCAATATTACGTAGTTTATTTAAGGATACGTCACGCGCCATAAATGTTCTCCCTTCTTACCATCTATAATGTGCGAAAGCCTTATTTGCTTCTGCCATTTTGTGTGTATCTTCTCTTTTCTTAACTGCTGCTCCTGTATTATTTGAAGCATCAATTATTTCATTTGCTAAATTCTCAGCCATACCTTTACCACTTCTTAATTTAGCATATTGTACAAGCCAACGAAGTGCTAAAGCTTGCGCTCTATCTTCTCTTACTTCCATAGGAACTTGATAGTTACTTCCTCCAACACGTCTACTTTTAATTTCTAAAGCAGGTTTAATGTTTTCAAAAGCCGCCTCAAATACTTCCATTGGATTTTTATTTGTTTTTTCTTTTACTATATCAAATGCATCATATAGTATTGTTTGAGCAATACCCTTTTTACCATCAAGCATAATTGCATTTATAAGTTTAGTAATCATTTTAGACTTATAAATTGGATCTGCTAAAACTTCTCTTTTTTCTGCTCTTCTTTTACGCATTTTATATTCTCCTTTCGTTTATTATTTACTTTTGCTATATCTTTTATTACCTCTTCTAGTACGTGAATGACCATTTGAATTATTAACATATTTTGAAATAATATCATTTGGGGTTTCATTCATAATTCCACTAATATTTTCACATTTTATTATTCGTTGTACTTCTTCTTTAGATAGTCTTCTCACTCTATTTTTAGGTAATAAACTTTCTCTAAAAAATTCTATCATTTATTTTGTTTAGTATGTTTATTTCAAATCATTCTTTGATTCTCTTTTACACATTGAATGACCATTAGTCATATAAGAAGATATTTTATCTAAATCAACTTTACTAGCTTTAAAAGAACCATTTTTTATATTTCTTTTAAGTGCTTTACTCTCACTTTTTGTTAATCTTCTATTTTCACCTGCTTGCTGCATCATTACAGCCTTAGTTACTATATACATACTTCAAGTCCTTTCTTATAATTTGTAACTATTTCTTAATCTTTTAATATTATTATTTTTTAGGTTTTTTAGCACCGTATTTACTTCTTCCTTGACGTCTATTTTCAACTCCAGCAGTATCAAGTGTACCACGAATAATGTGATAACGAACACCGATTAAGTCTTTAACACGTCCACCTCTAATTAAAACTACACTGTGTTCTTGTAAATTATGACCTTCTCCAGGAATATAAGCAGTAACTTCATATCCATTACTTAATCTTACACGAGCATATTTACGTAACGCTGAGTTAGGTTTTTTAGGTGTTTTAGTTCCAACACGAGTACAAACTCCTCTTTTTTGAGGTGATGTATTATTAGTTTTCTTTCTGTCTTTACTATTAAATCCAACATTTAATACTGGACTTTTACTTTTCTTAACCTTTTTACCTCTCTTAGTTCTAACTAACTGATTAATTGTAGGCATAAATTCTCCTTTCTAATACACACTTCCAGGTGTATCGTAACATCTATATTTTTTATGAGTTTAAAAAAACTCACTAACGGAAAATATTCTATCATTTATAGTATATGAAAGTCAAGCATTTTTATTACATTTTACAGCTTTTAAATTTATTACATATTAACAGTTCAAAAAGATCACATTTACTTTAGGTATTTTTTATACATTAAAAAAAAGAATATTTCTATTCTTCATCTTTATTTTGTTTTAATACTTCTTTACCTTTATAAAAACCACATTTAGTACATGCTCTATGTGGAGCTACCGCAGCACCACAATTAGCACACTTAACTACAGTAGGTGCTTCTTTCTTTAAATGAGTTCTTCTCATTCTTTTAGAAGTTTTACTTACTCTTCTTGCTGGTAGTGGTCCAAATAATTGTAAATTTAATTCAACTTTCATTTTTATTCCTCCATATCTAATAATTTACTCATTTCACTTAGTGGATAGTCTTTATTAACTTCATCAACTAAACTCCAACCTTCCCCTTTTGTTATAGCTTTACTATCTTTTTTAACTATACGAGATGGCCTTTCCAGTACTATATTTTCCCATATTATTGGAAAAATATCAAGTGTATTTGATACAATTTTTAAATTTTCATCGTTTTCTTCATTATATCCAAACGTTTTATTAATATTTATATTAAATGGATATTCTACTTCTTCAAGACTTAAAGCACATTCAAGCATCATAGTTCCTACTATATTTAAATCTATTTCAAATGCTTCTTCACTTATTTTTCTAAGTGTTCCTTTTACTGTGCAATCATTTACTTTAAGAATATCAACTTTCTTTAAATCTTCTTCTTTTAATTCAATTTTTTCTTCAATATTTATTTTATTATTAACTAAATTATTTAAATCAAAAATCATTTAAAACTTCTCCTTTAAAAATATTATACATCAATTTATATTAAAAGTAATTAAAATATGATAAAATGTTTGAAAAGGAGAAAACCAAATATGAAAATAATAGGAATTATAGCTGAATATAACCCATTTCATAATGGACATCTTTATCAAATAAAAAAAATAAAAGAAAAGTATAAAGATTCTTTAATTATAGTAGTTTTATCTTCTTCTTTTTCACAAAGAGGAGAACCTATTATTCTTTCTAAACATGAAAGAACTGATATTATATTAAATAATAATGTCGATATAGTTATAGAACTTCCATATGTTTTTAGCACACAGTCTGCGGATATATTTGCTAAAGGAGCAATTTCTATTTTAAATAGTATAGGTATAAATACTTTATCTTTTGGTATTGAATCTGATATAAATAATTTACAAAAAGCCGCAGAAATACAACTTAACAATAAAGATTTTGATTTAAAAGTTAAAGAATATATGGATAAAAAATATAATTATAGAAGTTCTGTAGCAAAAAGTATATTTGATTTAATTAATATTACTGTAGATTCTCCTAATGATATATTAGCGGTTTCATATATAAAAGAAATTTTAAAACAAAACAAAAACATTGAAATATTACCTATAAAGCGTACTAGCACTTATACTGATTTAAAAAGTAAAAATAAAATTGTAAGTGCTTCTAATATAAGAAATAAACTTGGAAAAGAAAATATTAAAAAATATGTACCTAAAGAAACTTATAAATATTTAAAAAACTTTAAATATAACGATAATTTATATTTTAAACTTTTAAAATATAAATTATTTACTAATAATAATTTAAATAATATACTTCTTGTAGATGAAGGCATAGAAAATAGAATAAATAAATATATTAAAGTTTCAAATAACATTAATGAACTTATTTCTAATATTAAAACTAAAAGATATACAGAAAATAAAATAAGAAGAACTCTATGTCATATACTCTGTGATTATACTAAAGAAAAAAATAAAGAATTTACTGATATAGAGTATATTAAAATTTTAGGTTTTAATGAAAAAGGAAAAAAATATTTAAATATTATTAAAAATAAAACTAAATATCAAATACTTACAAACTACAAAAAAGGATTTCATATGTTAGAAGAAGAAATAAAGATTTCTCAAATCTATGATTTATTAACTAATAAAAATACATTTTTAGATGAATATAAAAAAGGACCAAATTACAAAAATTAGTCCTTTTTATTTATAATTAACTTTATTTAAATATAGTCCCTCAGGACTTGCCTTAACAGCATTATCAGATCTATTTTTATCTTTAAAAAGTTTTGAAATTATCTCTATATCTTTCTTTCCTTCATTTATTTCTAGCATTAATCCTACTATATTTCTTACCATATATTTTAAAAATCCTGATGCACAAATATATATACACACCAATTTATCTTCTTTAGTTATTTTAATATAGTTTATAGTTCTAATACATTCTTCTATAGGTGTATCACTAGTAAAAGCATGAAAGTTATGTTTTCCTTCTATTTTATTAGCAATCTTTTTCATAAGTGAAATATTTATTTCTTTATTATACTGAAAAATATAATCTTTACTCACAGGATCATACTCTTTAGTGTTTATTTTGTATACATATTCTTTTGTCTTAACATCAAATCTTGAGTGAAATAAATTATTAACAATTTTTATATCTTTTATAAATATACTTTTATCTATAAGACTATTTATTGAATGTTTAAGTGTACTAAGTTCTTTTTCTTTTTTACTATCAAAGTGTGCATAGTAATCAAGTGCATGTACTTTTCTATCTGTTCTTGAGCAACCTACTACTTTTATTTCTTCATCAAAAATTTTTGAAATCACTCTTTCAAGTTCTCCAATTACTGTTTTTTTATCTTTTTGTTTTTGTGAACCAAAAAAATTAGAACCATCATAACTTAAATTAATTAAATAACGCATAGAAAACTCCTTTTTCATACAATAAAGTAAATATTAAAAATAAATGAAATATTAAATAAACTAAATCATAAAAACTAAATTTATTAACTCTAAAATTTGTTCTAAATTTTTTAAGTGAAAACATTCTAAACATCGCTTCATTTTTAATATCATTTATTTTTCTTTTAGTTATAACAAATACACTTTTAAATATTTTTCTTCTTATTAAAAATTTATTTAATATATTAGTTTTATAATAATTTACCCCTCTTGTTTCAATAGCTTTTAATACTTGGTATTCTGTTGATATAAATAAAGGATAAAATCTAATAAGATTAACTATTTTATTTGATAATTTACTTAATCTTAAATTAAATATATTAAATAAATTAAGAAACTTTTCTATACCATACATAAGTTCACTAGGAGAAGTCGTAAATGTTAAAATACATAATATTATTATTGTAGTTATAATCTTAATTAATATTATAACAGACATTTCTAAAGAAACACCACTTAATAACAAAACAAATATTATAAATAAAAGAATATATCTTGGTTTAAATATTATATTAAAATAAAATCTAAATGGTACGTTTGAAATCATCATAATAAACACAAAAAATGCAACTTCAATAAAATGTAGTTTTAATGAATAATTAAATATTAAAAATATTAAATATAATACTAAACAAAATACTTTATTAATAGGATTTAATTTATGAATAATTGAACTCACTGGATAAAAATTTCCTAAAGTTGTTCTAGAATACACTTCTATATACCCCCTTTATTAAATCTTTTATATCTTTGTAATCTTCTAATTTTATACCTCTTTCTCTGGCTTCTTCTATAAAGGATACTATTTTTGGAACATTTAACCCACATGTTTTTAATAGTTCTTTATCTCTTAATATTTCAGTACTTCCTCTTTTTATAAATTTAGTTAAATTCATTAAATATACTTCATCTGAAATTTGATATGAAAAATCAACATCTTTAGTAGCAATTATTATTGTTTTCTTAAATTTATTTTTAAGTAAATTTAAAAGTCTTATTATTTTATCTTTTTCTTCTTTCCTAAGACCAATAGTTATTTCATCAAGTAATATTACTTCTGGATTATAAATAATAATTGAAGCAAGTGCAACTTTTTTAGCATCATTTAGAGTTAAATCTAAAGGACAAAGTTTTAAACATTCTTCTTTAAGTCCAACCATTTTTATTACATTATTAACTCTTTTATCAATTTCTTCTTTTTTATATTTAAAATTATATAAAGCAAACGCTAGTTCATCATAAACAGTTTTACAAAAAAACATATCATAAGGATTTTTAAAAAGATAACCTATATTTTTTTTAGAAAAGTCTTTAGAACTAGAAAGTTTTATAGTACCTTTTGTAGGATTCATTAATCCACTTAATAATTCTAAAATTGCAGTTTTCCCACTATTTGAACTTCCTAAAATACTTATAATTTTATTAGATTCAATATCAAAACTTATATTTTTAAGTATTGTTTTTTCTAAAGGTGTATTTTTATTTATAATTAAACTAACTTTATTAAACTCTATTTTTTCCATATCGCACCTACTAAACTTTCAGGAGTTAAGTAATAAGTATCTATAAGATTATAATCTATTAAATATTTACTCAATTCTATATAAAATGGTAAACCTATACCTAAACGTTTTAATATTTTTTCTTCGTTTAACACAGATAAAGTTTTTCCTTCAATAGCAATATTTTCACCATTATATATAATTAAATCATTACCGTAAAGTGCTTCTTCTATATTTGAAGTTATATTTATGATAATGCCACCTTTTTCATTATACTCTTTTAATAGTTTTAAACATTTTTCTAAGTCTTCATTATCTAATTCACTTAGTACATCACAAAGTACTATAGACTTTGTTCTTTGAGCTAAAGCATTACATAATTTTAATTTAACTTTATCACTACTTCCTAAACTAAACGGATCTTTATTAAGTAAAGAAGTTAAACCAAATTTTTTTGAATAATCTTCTATTATTCTTTTTATTAAATCTTTTTTTAAAGCTTTACTTTCTAAACCAAAAGCTATTTCATCAAGTACAGTCTCTCCATTAAAAATATTTAAATATCTATTTATTACATAAGAACAAGATTCTTCACTAAAAAAAGATTTTAAAACTTTTTCATTTCCAATAATTGTTATAAAAGAACCCTCTTCTACTTCTTTATTTAATCCTTTAATCAACATTTTTAAACACCATTATTATTATATAAAAAAAAATTATTTTTTTAAATAGATTAATAAAATTAAATTGTTTAAATGTTAAGCAATTTAAAAGTACCTACTATTTAGTAAGTACTAATTTTATTTTTTAATTATTTCTTTTTAAATATAACATTGCAGAACCTAAACTTAAGAGCGATATACAAGCAATTATAACATCTACTAATATATTATCACTAGTTTCTGGATTTTTAATATCTGAAACAAATGTAACAGTTACAGTAACATCACTTTCAGGCATCGTAAATTTATTATCTAATACTTGTACTTTTTGTCCAAATGAATCTAATACTTCAATATTTTTTATTTTATAATTTTTATTTGGTTTTGCAAGTACTTCTACAACTTCATTAGATAACGCATTTTCTTTAACAGTAACAATTCCATTTTGTGCTTTATTTAAAGTCACATTATATCTTTTAACTACTACTACTAATCCAGTAACATTGTCAATAGTAGTTTCAAGTCCAGTTTCTAAATATTCGCTAGGAATTTCTACATTAGACTCTACACCAGATTTTACTATTACTTGCATTTCTGAGTTGTCATAATTAAGTACTAAAGATTCATCATCAATTTGCGTATCAATAATAATTTCAGTTTCGCCTTCTACTGTAATAATATTTTTTGTGTTTTCAGTCACACCAGTTAAACTTTCACTATTAACAAATGGTACTTGATAAGCAGTTCCTGTATTTACAGACTTAATTATAGAATCTTTTATATTCATAGTAATATCTTTATCATTAAATACTATTGTACCAAAATTATCTGATGTACCACTATATTTACTATTACCTTCAATTAATGATTTTTCAATATTTACAATTGATCCAGCAGACCCTTCTGAATTATCTGATTCTTTCATATAAATTGCTGCATATCCTTTAACAGTGCTTTCAGTGATATTCATATCCACTGGATTAAAAGTAATAATTCCATATCCAGCTTCGCCACCATCAATAACCGAACCATTTTTAATATTTACAGTCACTCTTCCAGCATTACCACCAATTGTTAAAGGTTGATAATTTCCTGATTTAGTAACACTTAGATTAGTCTTATTAAGTTCTAATGTAAGATTATTTGAACGAGTATCTACCGCACGTTCAGATCCTTGAATAGTAATATCATTAAATATAACTTTTAAAGTCTTACCAGCACTTGCACGTACTTCAACAGCTACTGTTAGACTAGAAGTTATTGAATGATCATTACCATTAATAGTAATAACTCCTTCACCTTGAATATTCAGACCAACCGCTCTTGTTGCATGACTATGAACATCATCTAATAAAACTATATCATCTTTCAAATTTATTTCTTTTTCTCCATTAGTTAATGCTAGTTTTAACTCTGCCTCTGTTTCTACATCAACTGCAGCAAAAACATTAGTTGTGTTAAACAAGAAAAAAGCGCCAAAGATAAACATTAATCTTAAAAATTTTTTCAATATAATCACTTCCCTCTAATGTAATTCTATCAAACTTTAATTTTTTTGTAAATGGATTAAATTGAAAAAAATATTAAAAATACTATAGTGGACTCATATTAACAGTTACATATTTTATATATGTTTTTTTCTTTAATTTTCTCTTAATATTATTTTCTATTTTATAAAGTTCTTTTAATCTAAGATTTTCATCTAATTTTATATCAACCTCTACTGCATAATAATGTCCATATTTTATAAGAGTAAATCTTCTTATTTTATAAACTTTATCATTAATAATTAGTTTTTTTATTTTATTTAATAACTTTTCATCTGTTTCAATCTCTCCAATAACACTATTTGAGTTTTTTATAAATAATTCTATACCTACTTTCATAGTTAAAATAGATATTATAATAGATCCAATCAAGTCTGCATATAAAAGTATATTATTATATTTTCCTAAATAAGAAATTACAGTAAAAAAAAGAGCAATAAGACTGGCAAAAGCATCATATTTACTTTCTTCTGCATTACTTAATAATATATTGCTTTTATATTTTCTTCCTTTTTTAAATAAATATTTTGAAAGAAATAATTTACAAAAGAATGTTATTAAAATAATTAACATTGGAAATAAAGAAGGCTTTAATACTCTTCTTTCAAAAGATGACGAAATAATTTTAAGTCCCATTACTATTATAAATAAACTTAAAATTAAACTTGTAACATATTCCAGTTTTCCATGCCCAAAAGGATGATTCTTATCAGGTTTTTTATTAGATAGTTTACTACCTAAAATGCTTACTATATCTGTAAGCATATCAGATAAACAATGTACTGCATCCGCAAGAAGAGTACTTGATGAAAATATAATACTATAAAAAAACTTTACTAACGTTAGAAATAAGTTTATAAAAAAGCTTGTTATTAAAGTTTTTAAAATCATTATTATCCCTACTTTGCATCGTACCAATTAGTTCCATATTCAATTTGAACTTTTAATGGTACTAATAATTTATATGTACTTTCCATAATTTCTGTAACGATTTTTATCAGTATTTCTTTTTCTTCAAGAACTGCATCAAAAACTAGTTCATCGTGTACTTGTAAAATTAGTTTACTTTTTAATTCTCTTTTTTCTAATTCTTTATAAACTTCTATCATTGCTTTTTTTATTATATCAGCACTAGAACCTTGTACTGGAGTATTAAGAGCAATTCTTTCACCTTGACTTCTAACCATAAAATTAGGACTATAAAGTTCATCTATTACTCTTTTTCTATTCATAATAGTTCTTACATACCCCTTACTTTTTGATTCTAGCACTATATTTTTCATATATTCTTTTACACCAGGATATAGTTCTAAATATTTATCAATAAACTTTTTTGCTTCTCCATAAGGTAAATCTAAATTTTCTCCAAGGCCAAATCCACTTATACCGTATACTATTCCAAATATAACCGCTTTTGCAGTTCTTCTCATAGACTTAGTAACACCCATTATATCCACATTAAAAATATCTGATGCGACTTTTGTATGTATGTCTTCATCTTTATTAAAGGCATTTATTAGTTCTTTTGAATTACTTAAATGCGCAAGCATCCTAAGTTCAATTTGAGAATAATCACTTGTAAGTATTAAATCATTTGATGGAATAAATGCTTTTCTTATTTTTTTACCTTCATCACTTCTAATTGGAATATTTTGAAGGTTTGGTTCGGTTGAACTTAATCTTCCAGTTCTAGTAATAGTTTGCTTATAAATTGTATGTATTTTCCCATCTTGCATTATATATTCAGTTAACGAATCTAAGTATGTTGTATATATTTTAGTAAGATTTCTGTGTTCTAAAATTTTTTCAATTATAGGATGAACGTTAATCATTTTCATCATAACATCATGGTTTGTGCTATAACCATTTCTTCCTTTTTTCTTTTGCGTTGTAGGAAGTTTCATCTTTTCAAATAATATTTCTCCAAGTTGTTTAGGTGAACTAATATTAAATTCTTCTCCAGCATAATTATAAATTTGATGAGAAATATTATTAAGTTTAATTTCAATATTTTGTTTTATATCTTCAATTACATTTTTATCTACTTTTATACCCTCTATTTCCATAGAAGCAAGCACTTTTGTAAGTGGCATCTCAATATTATTAAAAAGTTCTAAAAGTTCTTCTTTTTCTAAGTCTTTTAAATATTTTTCTTTAGTTTCATATATAAATAGAGCCTTTTTACATATTTCTTTTTTAACTTCTTCATCTGTTAAAGTTTTTTTCTTTCCTACTATATTTTCATAAAAAGATATGTCATATCCAAAAGTATTTGATAGATATGCTATATCATCTTTGACATTTACATTCAATAAATATGCCGCTATCATTGAATCAAAGGAAATATTTGTTTCAAAAAAATTATATTTATTTAATAGTACCATTGCTTTTTTTGCATCATATGTATAAGAATTATTTTTAAATAAATGAATATATTTTTTTAAATCTTCATTATCTAAATAATAATAATTTTTTCCATCATAAATACCAGTTCCAATTATATTTGCTTTATGATAATTAGGACTATCTATTTCTATATAAAATGAAAAATTATTTAAATCAAGTGGAATATTTTTTTCAATTTTAATTTCTTCTTTATTTTTCTTAACACTAGTTTTTTTTAAAAATGAGAAAAACTCAAGTTCTTCATAAAGTGAATTTAATTCTTCATAATTTGCCTCTTTCATTAAAATATCTTCAAATGTAAGTCCAATTGGTACATCTTTATAAATAGTTGCAAGTTTTTTAGAAAAGAAAGCATTTTCTTTATCATTTAAAAGTTTTTCTTTTAAAGCACCTTTTATATTATCTATATTTTCATAAATATTTTCTATAGTCTTATATTCATGAAGTAATTTTAAAGCACCTTTCTCTCCAATTCCTTTTACACCTGGAATATTGTCACTTGGATCTCCTTCTAATGCTTTTAAATCTATTATATTTATTGGTTCTAAACCATACATTTCTCTAAAACTATCTAAATTAAGTCTTATATAATCTTTTTGTTTTAAAAGTTTCATATCTACATCAGTAGAAATAAGCTGAAGAAGATCTTTATCACTACTAATAATGGTTGCATCAAAATTACCATCTTCATCAGCCATTTTAGCAAATGTTCCAATTATATCATCAGCTTCGTAATTTTCACATTCAACATATTTTATTCCCATAAATGTAAGTATTTGTTTTGCAATAGGAAACTGTATTATAAGTTCTTTAGGTGTTTCTTTTCTTCCATCTTTATACCCACTATAAAGTTCATGTCTAAAGTTTTTTCCAATATCAAAAGCTACAGCTACATATATTGGTTTTTCTTCAGCAAGTATTTTATTTAACATACTAACAAAACCGTATAATGCATTTGTTGGAAAACCTTTAGAATTTTTCATAACATTACCGGTATATGCTGTCGCATAATAACTTCTAAATAATAAATTATTTCCATCTATTAAAATTGCTTTTTTCATTATTCACCACTTTTCTTTTTTTAGTATATCACAGGTAATATTTTTAATAAAGTATTTTTAAAACAGGTACTACTATTACCAGTTGATTTTATAGAAAAAACACCAAAACGGTGTTTAAATTAAACTATTAGGATAAATTCCTTCTTCAACATATTTTTTTAACGCGTCTTTTATTTCTGATAAATCTTCTCTATTTGTAATACCATGCCATTTGGAATTTACTTCAACAACTTTTATTTTTGTTTTACCTTTTTCTACTGCATTTGAAAGTGCTACTGGTACATAACATTCATCTTTACTCAAATCTTTAGTTTCTAAAAATGTTTTAAATTCTTCTTCGAAAAATGATATTAAATCTTTCTTAATACAGAAAAAGTTCATAGATGCAATTTCTTCACCAGTAAATTCTCTATTTTCATTAAATATTTTTTCTCCATCAGTTTGTATTTTTAATTCTTCATCAATATGTGTTAAATATCCTTCTTCATTTTTTACACATATTCCTCTATTAACTCCTCCATTTAATGATAATGTATTTTTTAAAATATATGGTAGTGAAGCACAATAAGGTGAAGATGATTTTAAAAATTCACTAGCTTTCATAAATGCATCTCTTCCATAAAAATCATCTGCGTTTAAAATTGCAAAATCCTCATCAATATAATCTTTTGCACATACAAGTGCATGAAGTGTTCCTAGTGGTTTTACTCTGTCTTTAGGAATTAAATGTTCAATTCCTTTATTGCTTTGAAATGCATATTCAATACGAATTTTGTCTTCCCACCTACTTCCTATAGTATCTTTAAAAATTTCGAAGTTTTCTTCTTTTATTATCATTACTACTTTTGTAAATCCACTTTGTATTGCATCATAAATACTATAGTCAATGATAAATTCATTATTAGGCCCAACTCCTTCAACTTGTTTAAGCCCTCCAAATCTACTGCCTAAACCCGCAGCTAAAATAACTAAAGTCACTTTAATCCCTCCTTTTTTTAAAATAGACTTAGTTGAGAACTTTCAGGTAAATCATTAAGACATCCCCATTCTCTTAATTTATCAATAATAGAAACAGATATTTTACCTCTATTTTGAAGATCTTCTATACTTACATAAGGTCTGTTATTTCTTTCTTCAACTATTTTTTTCGCCGCAACATCACCCATTCCATCAATTGCTAAGAAAGGTGGTATTAACCCTTTTCCATCCTCTGTAATTTTAAACATTATAGCATCACTTTTTTCAATATCAATTTTTGTGAAATAATATCCTCTTACACACATTTCAAGTGCAACTTTTAATGAATCTAAAACTGCACTTTCTTTATTAGAAGCATCATACCCTTTACTTAAAAGATTTGTTATTGCTTCTTTTATAGCATCTTCTCCTCGGCTCATAGATTCTAAATCAAAATCACTTCTTCTAATAGATAAGTATACTCTATAATAATTAAGAGGATAATAGACTTTAAACCAAGCCACACGAAATGCCATTGTAACGTATGCAGAAGCATGCGCTTTCGGAAACATGTATTTAATTTTTTCACATGACATAATATACCAATCAGGAACATTTGCATCTTTCATAGTTTTTTTGTGTATTTCCCAATTTTCCGGTTCTTTAACAGATTTTCCTTTACGAATAAATTCACTTATTTTAAATGAATTACCTTTATCTATTCCACATTTTATTAAATAAACCATTATGTCATCACGACAACCAATAACTTCTTTAAATTCACAAGTTTTATTTAATATTAAATCGCGTGCATTACCGTTCCACACATCAGTTCCATGAGAAAGACCAGATATTTTTATAAGTTCAGCAAAAGTTTTCGGTCTTGTTTCTTCGAGCATTTTAACAACAAAGTTAGTCCCAAATTCAGGAATTCCAAGTGTACCCGTTTCACACATTATTTGTTCTTTTGTTACCCCAAGAGCATCAGGACTACTAAATATACTTAGTACCTTTTGATCATCTAGCGGTATATCATTTATATTTATTTTTGTATCATCACTTAAATATTTTAAAACTGTCGGATCATCGTGTCCAAGAATATCTAGTTTTAATAAGTTTTCTTCTATATCATGGTACTCAAAGTGCGTTGTATACCATGCCGCACTTGTATTTTCCGCAGGATATTGGTAAGGTGTAAAATCTAATATATCTTTATAATCTGGAACTACTACAATTCCTCCTGGATGTTGACCAGTTGTTCTTTTTATACCAGTGATACCCTTAGCAAGTCTTTCAATTTCTACACTTCTTAAATTTATTCCTTTTTCTTCTAAATAAATTTTTACAAAGCCATATGCAGTTTTTTCAGCTATAGTCGAAACAGTTCCTGCTCTAAAAACTTTATCTTCTCCGAATAATACTTTTGTATAATCATGTGCTTTTGATTGATATTCTCCTGAAAAGTTTAAATCTATATCCGGTGTTTTATCAGCATTAAATCCTAAGAATGTTTCAAAAGGTATGTCTTGCCCTTGTTTATTCATCATTTCACCACATTCACATTTTCTATCAGGTAAGTCAAATCCACTACCATATTTTATATTTAATGATTCTCCATCAATTTCAAAAATACTTTTTTTACATTTAGGACATACATAATGTGGTGGAAGCGGATTTACTTCTGTTATGTTCATAAATGTAGCAACGAGACTTGATCCAACACTTCCTCTAGATCCTACTAAATATCCATCTTCATTACTTTTTTGAACAAGTTTTTGTGCAATTAAATAAATAACATCATATTCTCCACCAATTATACCACCAAGTTCTTTTTCAAGTCTTTCTTCTATTAAAGGCGGTAAATTTTCACCATACACACTTTTTGCATTATTAAATACCATGTCTCTTGTAATTTGAGCTGAATTTTCCATCTTAGGTGAGTTAAGCCCTGGATTTAAAACATGTACTTCTTCAGTAAACATATCTGCTACTTTATTTGTGTTTTCAACAACTATCTCATATGCTTTTTCTTCTCCTAAAAATTTAAATTCATTAAGCATTTCTTCAGTTGTCATAAAATACGCATTTGGAATATGTTTAATATTACTTCTATTTAGTGGATGAAATCCTCCACCAGGTATTTTTTGATGTACTAAAATTTCCCTATGGATATTATCTTCTTTATTTAAAGTATGAACATCCCCTGTAGCACACACTATCTTATTAACTTTTTCAGACGCAGAAATTATTTTTTTGATATTTTCTTCGACTTCAAATTTATTTGCAAAATCACTTGTTTCAATTAAATATTCTTGAATACTAGGTGGATTTACTTCGATAAAATCATAAAAATCCATTAAATTCATAAGTTCATCTTCAGTCTTACTTTTAGCGGCTTCAAATATTTCTCCATTTACGCAACCAGAACCAATTAACAAACCTTCTCTTGCTTTTTCTATTTCACTTTTTAAAATTCTCGGAGTTTTATATAAATACTTAGTATTCGCAAGTGAAACTAATTTAAATAAGTTTTTAAGACCTGTATCATTAAGAGCAAAAACACTAATATGAAACGGTCTACTAAGTTTATGTATTTCATTTTTATCTACAAGAGTATTTAAATCATTTAAAGTTTTTATATTAGTATTTAATGACTTAAACATTTTAAGTAAAACTTTACCAGTTGCTTCAGCATCATAATCCGCTCTGTGATGTCCTTCTTCATCAAATTCAACATCATACCTTTTTACGCAAGCACTAAGACTATGTTTTGATATATCTGGATTTAACACTTTAGAAAGTTCCATTGTATCAATTACTGGATTATTAAATACACCAAGATTATATTTTTTATAACAACTTTCTACAAAAGAAGTATCAAATTTAGCATTATGCGCAACCATAGGATAATCTTTATAAAACTCTTTAAATCTTTTAAAAGCATTTTCTTCTGTATCTTTATCCGCAAGCATTTCATCAGTAATATGAGTTAAATCTGTGATTACCTTTTTTAATTTAACACCAGGATTTATAAGTTCATCAAATCTATCAGTAATCTCCCCATTTTCAACTTTAACCGCACCTATTTCGATAATTGAGTCTCCACCACCTGCATTAAATCCTGTTGTTTCAAAGTCAAAAACTATATAAGTATTTTCTGATATTAACGTATCATTTCCTCTTTTTACTACACTAAAGTCATCGTTTACTACGTATAATTCACTTCCAAATAAAACTTTAATATCTCCTTTATTTTTATATAATTTTGGAAAAGCTTGGCACGTATTTTTATCTACAATTCCTACTGCAGTATGTCCAAGAGAGCTTACTTTTTTAAATATATCTTTTTTATAATCAATAAGACCATCCATACCACTCATAGTTGTATGAACATGAAGTTCAACTCTCTTTTTTTCAGCATTGTCTACTATATTTGAAGACTTTGATTTTATTTTCATTATATCTTTAATTGACAAAGATAAATCTCTTAAAAAATTATCATTTTGAACGCGACCTCTTATTCTATACCAGTCACCTTCTTTAATCTCACTTGTAACTCTTTTGACATCCTCTTTAGTTTTCAAAAACACTTTAGCAACTATACTATCAGTTTTATCAGAAATTTTCAAAGTTACAATTGTAAATGCACTAGAAGTTGTTTTTACATCTATTCCAAAAACAAAAGCCTCTACAGTAACCGAATCCATATCAGTAATAATATTTTTTAATGAAGTTATTTCTGAATCTATAAAAGATCCTAAAATTATATCATTTTTAGGTTTTTCTTCCTTTTTTATAACATCTTCTTTTTTAATACTTTCTTTAAATTCAAGTCTTGCTTCTTCATTAAGTTTTACTTCAATAATTACATCCTTAAATCCCATATCTTTTAAAAATAAAATTATATTACTTTTAACAGATTCTATTTTATTTTTTTCAACTTCATTAAAAACTTCAATAGTTATATTATTATTTTCAAACTTTAAAAATTCATCTTTAATTATACTTTCTATCATTGGACAGTTTTCAATAATTTTATCAAGTATATAATAAAAATATTCTTTTAAATATTTATAACTTTTAACTTCAAAATAGAAAAAAACATCATTAACATTTTCTAATGATTTAGAACATTTTTTTAAAATTTTAAATGTATCAATATCAATTTGCTTTTCTAAAGATATATATAACTTCCACATACACTTTTCATTATCAACAATACAATTTTTTAAAACTGCAGTTTCAAAACATTCATATTTATCTTTATCAAAATTTATCTTAGTTAAAAATCGTTCAATTCTACTGTCCATACTTCCCACCATTTTAATTATACAAATTATCTCCTTGACTTTCAATTTACACGTATTTTACATACATAAATTAAAAAGCCGTTTAAGGCTTTTTAATTAACATTTAGTTCCGTCAACCATTCTACGTATAGCTGAACCTAAACTTCTTCCTACTTCTAAAAGTGTATCAAATAACCTTGAAATAGAATTAATAAGTGTTCCATTAAAAGATGATGCACCACCTATTATCATTAATAAATTATCTTTATTATACATATTTTCCTCCTTTCCTATTTATTACATTTAAGCGGTCTAAAATAACCATCTATAACTGAAATGATAAAAGTAATACCTGCGGTTATTGCCGTAAATACACCCCAACTAAATCCTCCTCCAGTTATATTTTTTAATTCTTCGCTACTGTACATAATACTCCTTTCCTAGCACTCAAAACTCTCTTTAAATAAAGATTTTATTTCTTCCTTATGAGTTATGTAAATTATTGTTTTACTTTCATAATTATCAAGAATATTTTTTATAATTTGTTTTTCTAAAGAAACATCAACTTCACTTAAACATTCATCAAGAATTAAATAATTACTTTTTTTTAAAAGAGCTCTTGCTAAAATAATTCTTTGCTTTTCACCACCACTTATATTAAACCCACTATCTTCTATTAAAAAGTTATCTCTTAAAAATTTTTCATTCCTTATTTTATCTACACCACATATTTTTAAAACTTTTTCATATTCTTCAAAATTTACATTTCTATTCATAATAATATTTTCCTTTAAAGTTCCAGAAAATAGATTTTCATGCTGAGAAACATACATAAAAGAATTCATTATAACTTCTTTTTTTATATCTTTTAAATTTATATTATTAATATAAATATCACCACCATATCCTTCATAATATTTTAGTAATATTTTCATCAGAGTACTTTTTCCACATCCACTATTTCCATGAATTAAAAATTTTGAATTATTTTTTATCACAAAATTTATGTTATCAAATAAGTTATTAACTTTATCATAAGAATAACTAGTATTTTTAAAACATATATCACCTTTTATAAACTCTTTATTCTCACTATTAAACTTTTCTTTTCTAATAAGCAATATATCATTTATTCTTTCATAAGACGATAAAGAATAATTATAATTCGTTATTAAACTAATAACGTCTTTAAAAGGATCGAGAAAAAAAGGTAAAAGTCCTATAAATAATATTAAATCACCTAAAGATAAAATCTTATTAATAACTAAAAATACCCCAAAACTTAATATAAATAAATTATTAAAATCTAAAATCAAAGTTCTATAAAATTTTTCTTTAAATATCTTTTTTTCACACTTATTTAATACTCTTAAAAACTTCTTGTACTTAATTTCAATATTAAATAACATAGAATGAAGTAAATTTAAATTTTTAATACTTTCATAATTCTGAACTGATTCATTTAAAGTATTATAGTAATCAGCATTCACTTCTCTTAAATCAAAAATATTACTTCTAATTATTTTAGAATATAAATATACTACAAAAAAATAAATAAATGAAAATACTAAAGTAATAAGTAATAACTTAACATTAATTATTAATAGAACTAAAATACAAAATAATATTAAAATTAAATTTATAAAAACAGATATAAATGTATTAACAACAAATTCGTTTAAATCATTCAAATTATCAATTCTATTAATTAATTCACCAGTAGGTTTATTTTTAAAGTATTGGTATGGAAGATAAAATATATGTTTTATCGTACTTACTGTTATTGTTTGATAAATATCTTTTTTTACTTCTAATAAAAATAAATCTCTATATAAAATGAAAATATTTTTTAAAAGGTTTATTAAAACAAATACTATTATATAAAAATATACAATTTTAATTTCTAAATTACCTATTTTATCTATAAATATTTTATAATATAAACTACTACTAAAAGAAAAACTAATAACTAATAAACCTAAAAGAAATAATTTAATTATACTACTTTTATATATTTTCATCTTTTCAATAATATATTTTATCAAACTATCATTTTTATCTATTTTTTTAAGTTCCCTAGTGCAAGTAAATTCTAAAATAGAATTTAAGTAATTTTTTTCAAACTCTTCAAAACTTACTTTACATTTACCTCTTGCTGGATCCATAACAAGAAAATATTTTTTTGAAACATTTATTTTATAAATAGTTATAAAATGATAATAATTTAAGTTTCTTACATGCGCAATAAATGGGCAAGAAATATCACTATTTATAAGATCTTTAAATAATAACTTTCTACCAATTCCATCAAATCCTATTTTTCTCATTCCTTCTATCATATGGTAAGCGCTTGTACCATTTTCATTAGTATTTATAATATAAGATAACTCCTCCTTACTAATATCCCCATTATAATATCTAATAATAGAAAGTAAACAAGAAACTGCACAATCCTTAAATCCCGTTTGCATAACAATAAGATTTTTTTTCATATATTTATCCTCCTACTATTATTTAAGCGGTAAATATATAAAACACTTTTAGAAAAAAAAATACAGATTTTAAGCAAAACAGCTTAAAAAACCACTTAATTTTAAAAATTCACTAACAGATTTTTAAATTAATTATACAAATTTTAAATTTCTAACTTATTCACAAAATAAAAAAAACATTTGATTCTTCAAATGTCGTCTGATAATTACAAAATTCTTTAAGTCTAAAGATTCAAAACTTATAATTACAATTATACTATTTTAAATTTTCAGTTATACGCGAAAAGAATTCTTTACTCCATATATTTAAACTATCAATATCTTTAATAAATGGTTTTACATCTTCTTTTGCTTCTTTATAATCTATTTCATTAAATTTATAGATTAATAATTTTTTTAATTTATTGATATCAAAATTACTATTTTGTTCTATATATTTTGATTCTATTAGTTTATTTTTAATTAATTCTATATTAACTTTAATATCATTTGCTAAAAAGAATACATAGTCATATAAATCTCTTCCTTTAACTCTTGTTTTCCATCCTCTACATAATATTGCATGTATTTTCCCTGCTAATAAAGATTCTTTATCATATATTTTAATTTGATGTGGACTTGGCAGTAATTTATATTTTTCTTCATATTCTGCCCCACTCGGTGGATTAATATCAACTTCAAATTTAATTTTTATATTTTTCAACAATGAACTATATTTATTATTTTTCTCATTTGGGAAAAATTTTAAAATATGTTCTAATGTATTTCCTTTTAAAAACGCTGATGTTATATTAGAATTTTTATTTTTTTGCTTAGCGCTTATTTCTAAATTTAATCCATAAGATTTTAATTCTTTTTCAATATAAATAAAATATTTACTTAAATCAAATTTTTTATTAGGAAAAATTAATGCAAAATCCAAATCTTCTGAGAACCTATCTAGTTTATAAAATATTCTTAATGCCGTTCCTCCATAAAATGCAACTTCATTAAAAAAATTCCCTCTAGATAATCCAGATAATACTATCTCTTGAATTATTTCTTTTAAAGCATTTATTTCATCATTTGTATTTTTCAATTCATATTTTGAAAGCATTTGTTCTATAATATTATTCATTTATTTTCCTCCTCATATATTTTGCTAGTAAAATTATGTTTTTTGAATGATATAAATCACTTAACCTTTTAACCTTATCAATATTTAATTTATTAAATTCTTCTTCATCTATTCTCAAATCATTAAATAACATATTTTCTAAATTAGAATAATTTTTTAGCGGAGATAATGTATATAACTTATCACATAATGCTTTTTCAGGTGTTGCAATTTGATAAGAATAATTATTTTCTTCTTTTAAAAGTATTTCCTCTGGATATGCTAAAACAGGAACATCTCTATATGTAAATATTCCAAAATCTGTATTATATTCCTTTTTCTTTTTCTTACCACATGTAGCACATGTTACTGTATTTACTCTTTCTGGAATTAAACCATAAAAAGATAAAGCATATTCAAAAGAAATATATGATGGACCATATATACTACCAGCTAATAAATATCCAGATGTATTTGGATCAGTTTCATATAATCCATTAACAATTTTAAATAATTTTCCATCTCTAACTTCCCTATAAAACTTTGTATTTTTATTAGAATATTCATCAAAAGCTTTCTTTACTATATCACTTGTTATTATCATATTCTCACCTCTTTTTATCATTATATGATAATTTTTGGTGAAAATCAACATTTTTTTGTAATTTAAATACTAAATAAATATATTATTATATAACTTTACTTGTTAATTCCTATACTATTATGAGATAACATAAGTATAACAAAAGAGCCATAACCACATCAAAGTTATGACTTTTTAACTTTGAAATAATTATGACTTTCTATTTTACAATTTATAGAAGTTATACGGCGACTTACAGCTTAACCCTATGTTAAACGCTATTAAATTTTGATTTTCGAAAGTCTTTTCAACACCCTTTCGATAATCTTATAACATTTATCACCTTTTTTTTATTTCATGTCCGTTTCAACAAGTTTTTTCTTTCATTCCCAACGCGTTTTCAACGCAGTTTTTCGAAAAGCTTCCACAGCGTTTAGGTTGGGTTTATCTTTAATCCGTATTTATTACGTACGGATCATTATATGCTCCCGTTCCTCTTTTTACTGTGGCTTCAGGCTTTAAGGAAACTGCAGGCACCGCCGCAAAATCATTGCCCACACTGCCGAAGTTCAGGCCGCCCGTAGAATAGACAAAGAACACACTCGCACGCGAACCGCCGAAGTAAGACGGCGACATTGTCCAATAGTATTCTCCTGTATATAAATAATAACTTGAATTTGATAGAAAATACACGCCTCCTGCATAGGCTACTTCATCTGCGGTTAATAATCCTACTGGATATGTTAAATCTCCTTTCGCTACTGTATATGCATAGGTAGAATCCTCACATTTATATTGGGGACTTTTATTTGTATCTAATCTATCATATACTCCAAAATAATTAGTTGTTGTAGGTTCGCTCATGTCATTACAATATGGTGTATCTGCGATTAGATTTGTTACTTTTGTATTAGTCCCATTTTTATATATATTATCTCTATACCAATTTTCTACTGTTGTTCTTATATCACTTGTTTTATAATTTACATAACTTTTATTATTATATGATGTG
>JAFQIC010000058.1 GCA_017397745.1 Bacilli bacterium | reverse complement strand
GTCATATCTATCATTCCAACCACTATTAATACTATAGGTGCAATTATTTTAATTCCTGTTAATACCCAACCAACTATTCCTAATACTGGTTTTAAATTAGCACATAATTGAGCAGCATCTGTTATTGTTGAACCCATATAATTCCTCTCTTTCTCTACTTAAAATTTTAATATATTGTTTCACTATTGTCAATAATATTTAACCCTTTTGACAGTTTTCTATTTCATTTCATAAAGAACCATTGCTGAAAAACAGTATATTTGTTCTTCAGAAAATATAGATACCGCAGTTCTAAATTGTATCTCTATTATTTCACAATTAGTACTTTCAATAAATGAATTTATTGCATATTCCAAGTCTTTTTCATGTGTTTCATCAAATATTTTAACTTTTAACATTTTCTTCACCAAATATATCTTAGTACATATTTAGTATTTTTTTTGTCAAAATTTGCTACCAAATACTACAGCTATCAAATACACCAAATAATCTAGATAAAATATTTATTATTGTAGGAAGTAGCATTATCAAAACTAAAATAATTCCTCTTGTTTCAAGTCTCTTAAATGCTTTTTTTAATTCATCATCATCTTTACTAGAAATAGCTTTCATAAAATCAAATGATGATAAAACTATCATTAATATAGGAGATATTATTCTAATAAAGACAATTGCATATTTAACAAAAAGTTTAGCATTATCTGTTAAAAGTTCTTCACATGTAAGTTCATCACCTATCTTTATGTTTAAGTTTCCTTCATCTTCATCAGTTTTAGTAGTTGAATTTTTACATCCAAATAATAACTCTTCATCTTTATCATAATATATTTTTCTGCTTATTTTTTTACTGCCTTCGTAAACTGTAAAATTTGAAGGAACGTTTATACTATTATAGTCTTCTTTATTATCTATTTCTGACTCTTTAAAAATTTTTCCACTTTTAACATAACAATTACTTTTACATTCTTTGCAACCAACTCTAATATATTTAGAATCAGCATTTAAACTTATTATAAAAGAAAAAAATATAACTAAAGCCACAAATATTTTTTTCATAAAAAATATACACCCCTTGTCTATAAGTGTATATTATACTATTTTTTTACATTTTTTCAATATTTTATTTTAATTCTTCTTCATTATATATAAAATCAACAATATTTATATTTTTAATTCCATCAACATTTTTTTGTAAAACTAAATCTGATACAAATAAATAGTTTGGATACATTTGTTTTATTTTATAAAAAGGCTTATATTCTCTTTCTTCAGTCTTCTTATCATCAATATTTTTACTTACTTGAATATAAAAATATTCATCTATGCCTCTTCTTGCTATAAAATCACATTCTAAATCTCCAATTAAATTATATAATATTTTTCTTAAAAAAAAGCAAGTTATCGACCAATTTTGATACACAAGGTATAAATGTTGATCGATAACTCCTCGTCACTCTATTTCTTTTCTATCTAAATCAACATTACTAATAAGTCCAAATCTTTTTGTTATTTTCTCAGTTGTAATGTTTATATCTTTAACTTCTTTTTGAACTGTATCAATACTTTTAGAAAGTTTATCCCATCTATTTCTATACTTATCAAACTCAATTCCTAATTTATTAAGTTCATCATGTATTATACTTGCATATTTATCCCTTTCAAGACCTTTTAAAACTGTTGCTATTATTGTTAATAAACTCATAAGTGTTGTAGGAGAAGTTATCCACACTCTTTTACTTGCCGCATATTTTATTAAATTAGGATGATATGCATTTATCTCAGCAAATATTGCTTCCGCAGGCAGAAACATAATTGCTTGATTAGTTGTTACTCCTTCTATAATGTATTTTTCACTAATCGCATCTATATGTTTTTTAACATCATTTTCAAACATTTTACTTCTTGTTTCTCTTTCAATAACAGTTAATCCTTTTTCAACCATCGCTCTATAATTTTCAAGCGGAAATTTTGAATCAACAGCAATTGTTCCAAGTGGCTCAGGTCCATAAATTACGCTATCTGCGATAGTATTATTAGGAAGAGTGCACTGTAGTTTATAAACTCTATCATTAACACCAAATATACTTTCTAATATATATTTTAATGTTACTTCACCAAATATACCTCTGCTTTTCTTATCCGTTAAAATTGATTGAAGTGAAACTATATCACTACTTAAATTATCTATTTTCTTTTGCGCTTCATCTATTTTAGCAAGTCTTTCTAAAACATTATTAAAAGTTCTATTTGTTTTTTCAAAATTTACATCAAGTCTTTCATTAACTTTTTCATTTATTTTATTTAATCTTTCTTCTATTTTATTATTTAGACTATCAAAATCTTTTTTTAAATCACTTGAAAATGAAAGTTTAAACTCCCCTATTTCTTTATTTATAGAAGTCTCCATTTTTCCAAGCCTTTCTATAATATTACTTTCATTAACGTTTTTTATTATATTTATTATTTCAAGTATTATAACTAAACCTATTAAACCAATTATTATATATTCCATACTTTACCTCTCTTTTAATAATTATACTATATAACATTTGATATTTTAAGATATTTTTTTTATAATTGTCTTAGAGGTATTTTAAGTATGAGTTTAAAAGTTGATTCAAGAAAAGTAAAAAAAGGAGACACATTTATCGCAATAAGAGGCCTTACTGAAGATGGTCATAAATATATTGAAGATGCGATAAAAAATGGTGCGACAAAAATAATATGCGAAGAAGGAAATTATAGTGTTGAAACACTTATTGTTGAAAATACAAAAGATTATCTTGATAAAGAAATTAAAAAACTTTTTGATGAAACACTAGAAGATATGATTTTAATAGGTGTTACTGGTACTAATGGTAAAACCACAACAACATTTTTTATTTACGAACTTTTTAATTTATTAGGATTTAAAAGTGCAGTACTTGGCACAATAGGTTTTTATGTAGATAAAGAAATTATTCCAACTTCTAATACAACTCCAGGACAAATTGAACTTTACGAACTTTTTTTGGAAGCAAAAAAAAGAGGGTGCAAAGCAGTAGTGATGGAACTTAGCTCTCATTCTTTATATCACGATAGAATAAAAGGCTTAACTTTTGATGCCGCAGCTTTTACAAATCTAACACAAGATCATTTGGATTTTCATAAAACTATGAAAGAGTATAAAAATACCAAATTAAAAATATTAAATTATTTAAAAAAAGATGCTTTTATAGTAGTAAATAATGATGATAAATATTCTAAAGATTTTATTAAAGAAAATTCAATCACTTTAGGAAAAAAAGATTCTAATTTAATTATAAATGAAATAAATTTGTTTAAAGATAGTTCCAATGTAAAATTTAATTATGAAAATAAAAGTTATGAAATAAATTTAAACTTTAATGCTGATTTTAATGTTTATAACTTTTTAACGGCTTTAATGATTGTTAATAAGTTTGGGTTTGATGTTGATAATATATTAAAAGTTTCTGATAAATTATATTATCCAGAAGGAAGAAACGAAAAAATAGATGTCTTTGGCGCTGAAGTAATTATAGATTACGCTCATTCACCAGATGCTGTAAATAAAATGATTGATACTTATAGACCACTAACTAGAGGAAAATTAATAACACTAACAGGCTGTGATGGATCAAGAGATAGAGGAAAAAGACCTAAAATGGCAAGAATTGCTGGAGAAAAAAGTGATTTTGCAATTCTAACTCACACTCATCCATTTGATGAAGATCCAGATCACGTGAAGAAAGATGTTTTAAAGGGCGCTACTAAAAATAGTATTTTTATCGATGACAGAAAAGAAGCAATAAGAAAAGGATTAAATATGCTTGAAAAAGGGGATACATTATTACTTTTAGGTATGGGAAGAGAAACATATCAAACATACGGAAAAGAAATTAGACCTCACTCTGATTATGAAGAAGTAATGAAATTTATAAAAGATAAAAATAAAAAGTAATGAGCAAATCATTACTTTTTCTATATATTAAATTTCTTATTTACTAATTTACTTACTAAATATGCAAGAATTAAAAGAAAGATAATTCTTAAAAGTATTATTGGATCTTTAATAGACTCAAGTAAGCTTGTACTAATATATCCCCAAAAATAAACTAAAGATATTTTTCCTATTACGAGCGCTACAAAATATTTTTTAAAATCTATATTAGAAAGTCCCGCGGCAATATTTATTAAAAAAGCCGGTGTAAAAGGAATTGCAATTAAAACTGTTAAACTCCCTAACGAAATATTACTAAATTTTTCCATTAGATGATAAGTTTTATTTTTATCTTTTATTAATAAGTTAAACTTTTTATTAAAACCTTTTCTAAATATTATAAAAGAAAATATACATCCTAAAATAGTAAATATCCAAGATATAAGAAATCCAAAAAAATTTCCAAATGACAAAAAATTTATTCCTATAAATATAGCTAAAGGCAAAACAGGACATATAGATTCTATTAAAATTAATAAACACGCAAAAACGGGACCAAAAGCCCCCGCTGAGTTTATAAAATTAATTATTATTTCATTTAAATTTTCCATATTACATCACTAATTATACAATAATTATTTTTCTAGTACAATAGTATTATACCCAAGATAATTAAGAATTATAGATGCTCTTTTAGAAAGTTTTCCACTTTTACAATATAAATAATACGTTTCATTTTTATTTAAATATGTTCTATAATTATTTATAAGATCATCATATGGAATATTTATAGCACCATTTATGTGAGATATATTAAACATACTTCTATCTTGTACATCTATTATTTTATATCTAGGATTCATAAAATTTAAACTCTGTTTTTCCATAATTCTCACCTATTAATAATATATGTTTTTTTGATTATTCGTTAAAGTATTTTTATCTACTTTAAGAAATAAATTCAAAATATCTTGATGTAAATTAATGTAAATAATTTTAAAAACAATTGAAAAAATTTAAAAAAATCTCTATACTTAAATTGGTGATAATTTTGAATAACGAATTAAAAGATCCTTCAAATATTGCTAATTCTGCGAGAGAAAGATATATTAAAGAGCAAGAACGTTTAAAAAGTGATATTGCTTTAGGCGATGTAGGAAAGGCAAACAGAAAACATCAAAATAATAAAAAATTATTAAGAGGGGCTATTCTTGTATTAGCATTTTCTGGTCTTTTAGCTTCTTGGAATATTGCAAAAGATAAAAAAATTCAGGAAGGCAAAATAACGGAAGACATAGTTTATTATTCACCTTCTGCTGGGCCTGATATAAATTATTATGATCAAGAAGGTAACGAAGTAAAACCATTAGATATTTTTAAAGATGAGACAGATAGTTCAATAAAAAGATAGGTGATATTATGGATTTTGAAAAATTTGATGTTGTAGAAGTAAATGGAAGAAATTTTATAGTATTAAATATAATTACTTATAATAATAATACTTATCTTTATTTAATAAATGAAGATGATAATAATGATGACTGTACTATTGTAAGATTAAATAAGAATAATAATACATATATTTTTGAAAAAGTTAATGAAGAAGAGCTAAAAATAGTTATGGAAAAATTATTAGTTGAATATAAAGATATAGATATTAATTAATAAATTTGCAAATAAAAACAATGAATTAATCATAAATTTCATTGTTTTTTTATTCATATAAAATATTTTAATTTTCAACATTATGATATACGTTACTTACATCATCTATCTCATCAAGCATATTAAGAAGTTTTTCAAATTTAGCTTTATCTTCTTCATTTAACACTATACTATCCTTTGGAAAATATGATATTTCGTCAATTTCAAATTTTATATCATTAAACGCTTCTTCAAGAGCTGTTTTTACTTTTGAAAGATTTGCTACTTCGCTATACACTACAACATCTTCATTATCAACTTCTATATCATCAACATCAATATCTCTTTCAATAAGAGCATTCATTACTTCTTCTTCATTAATACCTTTAATGCCGACTACACCTAAATGCTCATACATATAAGAAACAGAACCTTCTCTTGCTAGTTTAGCACCACATTTATTAAACGCGGTTTTTATTTCACTAAGTGCTCTATTACTATTATCAGTTAAACATTTAATAATTAATGTACAGTTCCCTGGTCCAAATGCTTCATATTCACAAGATGTATAATTTTCTGCTACTCCTTTTTTTACTTTATCTATATTTCTATTTATTACATCTGCTGGAACTTGAGCTTTTTTTGCTTTTTCAATAATTCTTCTTAAAACAACATTATTAACAGGATCTGGATTTCCTTTAGCTGCTTGATAAATTTCTTTTGCATAAATTGAATATAATTTTGATTTTGCTGCGGCAGTTTTTGCCATTGATGCAGCTCTAACCTCATGCGCTCTTCCCATTTTAATTCACTCCTTCTTTTTTTATTTTACTCCTTCTTTTTTTATTTTACTCCTTTTTACTTCTTTTTGAAAGTTTTTTTCTTCCATTTCAATAACTTTGTTTTTAATTTCAGCTAAAGCTATTTTATTTGTTTCACTTATTTTAGTTTCCATATTTTTATAATTCATAACAAGTCCTAAAACAAAAATATACGCTATTAAATAAAACCATAGAAGTATCATTACAATAGTCGCAAAACTACCATAATAAAGGTTAAAAGTTTTAATTGCTATATTATTTATATAAAGACCATATATAAAACTAACTATAAGCCATCCTACAGTTGTAAATAAGGCACCTTTATTTACGTATGCGCTCTTAATTTTTTCATCAGGTGCTATTGTATAAACCATTTTTACAAGTAAAAATATTATTAGTATAGAAATAGGATACTTTAAAACTGGATATAAAATATTAAATGCATATATAACTTCATGCTCAATCCCTATAAAACTAAATAATTTTAATATACTTTCACCAAATATTGGAACTATTAGTAAAAATATTAATATAAGTATTATTAAAATAGTAATAATAAATGCTTTAAAAATTCTATAAAAATAATTTCTATTTTTTATATTAAATACTGTATTAGATGCTACTATAATTGAGTGTGCACCATTACTTGCTACAAAAACAGTTATAAGCAAGATAAATATAGAAGCACCATTTAAAGTACTATTTTGTACTATTGGAAGCATTATATTTAAAAGTGCTGGTGAAACCGTATCTTTTAAAAATTCCATTACTATATCAAAAGATAAACTGAAAGATGTAGCCGCATATACTAATAAAGCTGCAATAGGTAGCGTAGACGTGAAAAAGAAATAAGCAAGATTAGCTGGTAATATTGTTATTTCTTTTCTTCTTAATATTGTAAAATACTCTTTTAAATATTCTTTAATTTTCCTCATTAGATATCCCTTTATTTTCTTTTACCATAATTAAAGCTTCATTAATCGCATCATCTATTGTTTTAATTTCATTAGTTATCATTGAGTATCCTATAGAAACACCATATTCTTTATTTGGAAGTGAATTTTTAAGTTCCTTATTTAATTTATGAATATAAGACATTATCACTTTTTCTTCATAACCAACTAAATAAATAGTAAATTCATTTCCATCAGTTCTCATTATTTCAGAATTTTCTCTTTGTGTTTTAATAAGCACATTAGCACATGCTTTTATTTGTTCATCTCCGGCTTCATGTCCTTGTTTATCATTAAGTTCTTTTATTTTATTTAAATCTAAAATAATTATTGTTTGAGGATATATTATATTTTTTTCCCAATATTCAATGTTATCATTTAAATAATTTCTATTTTTTACATTAGTCATAACATCTAAATAAAGCATCTTGTCTTCTTTTTTTATCTTTTTAGTTAGTCTTACTTTATTACCATATTTATAACCAATAAATAGCGCTAATAATAATATGATAATTATTACAAAAGCATTATCTACTATAAAACTTAAAAACCAATTATTATTTTTATCTTGTAAAGTATCTATTACACTTTGATTCGCAGATGTTTTTGCACTCTTTATACTTATATAGAAACTAAATAATTTATTAAGTGCTTCATTTGAGTTATTTAATAAAAATGCATCATATACATATTCATTACCTATATAAGCTATTTTATAATCTTCTAATTTATTAGTTTTATAATAATCATAAACTTCTTTCTCTATAATTATTACATCATTGTCAGTTTTATATAATTCTTCTACACTCTCTCTTTCCACTATATTGAAAATATTTTGAGTAGAAAACATATTTTTTAGACTTCTATTTTTAATTAAACTAACATCCATACCTTTTAATGATTCTATACTATTAATGATTAAATCACTATTATTTGGCACCAGTACAACTATATTTTTAGCACCGATGTAACTCGTAGTAACATAATTTGAATTATTTATACCATAAGAGTTATATACTAAATCAATTTTTTTATCTGATAAAGCTTTTGAAAGTTTATCTACATTTTTATATTTTATATATTTATAAGTTGTTCCAGTAAGTTTTGAAAATTCTTTTAAATAATGTCCAGTTAGCCCTGAAAAAGTATTATTTATTTTACCTTCTAAAGGCATATTTTCAATATAACCCACTATAAAATCATCGTTAGTTACAGATTCTTTTTCAATTTCTGTATATTTATTTATATCATAAAATAAGTCTGTAAAATACTTACTAAACTTTTCTTCTTTTCTTGTTTCCCATTTATTATAGAATTTATTTATTATAGATATTAATTCTTTAGAAGCATTATTAAACCCTACTGTAAAATATTTATTTAAACCATCAAAATG
Source organism: Bacilli bacterium (assembly GCA_017397745.1). GTDB lineage: Bacteria > Bacillota_I > Bacilli_A > RF39 > UBA660 > RGIG1840. The sequence continues at coordinate 16,067 of JAFQIC010000058.1, read as the reverse complement.
ATAAATCACATTATAATTATTATTCATAAATAAATCTAAATTTTCATATAAACTAATTATCATATAACTTATTGTATCTTTAGAGAATGCTTCTTCTAATTCTTCCATACTATCATAAGTTTTATATTCAATATTACTATATTTTGTCAAATTTGAAGAAATATTAGAAAGTTCATCATTTAAAACACCTACTGTAATTGCCCCCGCAGCAGTTAAGTCACTTAAATACACATTTGTTTTTGAAACAAGAACAAAATGGTCTTTAAAAAATATAACATCTTCGTTTGTCTTTTTACTTTTAGTGCTCATCACCATAGGACTTGCACTTGTATATGAAATATTAAAAGAAAGTCCTGTATCCAATTCTAAATCTTTAACAAAATCATAAAACACTCCACTACCACTTAAAGAAAAAATAGGTAAATCATCTTCAACATAAATATCAATAATATTGTTCTCATTATTATCAATCCATTTCTTTTCTAGAAAAGTATAATTATTTTGTGAGTTGTTTAAATATATCATTATTGATACAAAACCAACTATAAATATAACTATGGAAATAATAATTAAAATTATTTTTTTTCTATTTTTTTTCATCTCTTACCTCTTAACTTTTAATCCATGATATTTGGGAATTTGTTTTATTTTTATACCCCATTGTTGGAAATAGTGTGTTTTCTTTAAGACTATCTGCAGTTAGAATATATTGAATATCATAATAAGATTTAATTTCATCTGAAAGCACTTCTAAAGTTTTAACTGCTAAACTTTTGGCATCGTCAAGTTTTATATTTTCAGTAAAATCTATAGTAATATAAATTATCTTGCCTTGAATTTCTACTTTAACATCTCCTACAGAACTTACTTCACTATATAAAGCTGTTATTGATTCTTTATCTTTTTTTGTTATAGGATATTTTTCTATATCATTAAGTCTATTTCCATAATTATCTTGTCCATTTCCAAGATAAAAATAACGTATTAATCCATAGAAAATTAATCCAATTCCTACTAATATTATAACTACTAGTACCAATAATATTTTATTCATTTTTAATTTTTTCATTAGCCACCTCAGTAAACATATTATACAATATTTTACTTCTAAATACTAGTTTACATTAAAAAGAAAAGAAATTTACTATAAAACTTCTTTTCTTATAATTATTTTAACATATCATTTAATTTATCTTTATCCCAAATAATAATTCCTAATTCAGATGCTTTTTGAAGTTTACTTCCAGCATTTTCTCCTGCGATTACTATGTCAGTTTTTTTACTAACACTATCACTTGTAAATCCCCCAAAACTTTCAATCTTTTCTTTTATTTCTTCTCTTGTTAAATTTTCAAAAGACCCTGTTATTACAAATTTTTTATTAACAAAATTTTCATTTTCAACTATTGCTTTACCTTTATATTCAAACATTACACCAAGTTCTTTTAATTTTTCTAGTTCTTTAATATTTTCTTCCTTTTCAAAATAATTTACAATATTATTTGCTAAAATATCACCTATATCTCTTATTTTAACTAAATCTTCAAATTTTGCATTTTTTATATTTTCTAAATTTTTAAAATTTTTAACTAAAATTTTAGCATTTTTTTCTCCAATACCTTCAATACCAAGAGCAAATATAACTCTTTCTAGTGAATTTTCTTTACTTTTTTCTATAGAATTTAAAATATTATTAACTTTTTTTTCTTTAAATCCTTCTAACAACATCAATTCATCTTTTTTATCTTTTAATTTATAAATATCAGGTATTTCTTTTATTATATTAAAGTTATAAAAGTCTTCTATAATTTTTTCACCTAGGCCTTCTATATTCATAGCATTTTTAGAAGCAAAATGTATTAAGGATTCTATATTTTTTTTAGGACATTCTTTATTTAAACAAAAATAATCTATGTTCCCTTCTTTTTTAGATAATTTTTGCCCACACATAGGACATACATCTATCATTTTAAAAGGTATTTCTTTACCTGTTCTTCTTTCTTTCAAAGGCCCTAAAACCGCTGGAATAACATCACCTGCTTTATATACAACTACATCATCACCTATCATAAGATCTTTTTCTATAATGTATTCCTTATTGTGAAGTGTTGCTCTTTTAACAGTAGATCCAGCCACTAGTACGGGATTAAGTACCGCATTTGGTGTTATTTGACCAGTTCTACCTACTGTAAAGATAATATCTTGAAGTTTTGTTATTACTTTTTCCGCAGGGAACTTATAAGCTGTTGCCCATTTAGGTGTTTTAGCAGTAAAACCTAAAGCATCTTGCATATCTAAATTATCAACTTTTATTACTACACCATCAATATCATAAAGAAGTTCTTCCCTCTTATTAGAAGCATCTTCAATGAAAGTTATAACCTCATTTATATTACTTACAAGTTTAAAATTCTCATTAACTTTAAATCCCAATGATTTTAAAAATAAAAGAGATTCATATTGTGTTTTAATTCCATAATCTTTTGGATTAGGAAGATGATATATAAAACTATCTAATTTCCTTTTCGCTGCAATTTTAGGATCTAATTGCCTTACAGAACCTGCCGCTGCATTTCTACAATTTTGAAATAAAGGTTCATTATTTTTACTTCTTTCTTCATTTAAAATCTTTAAAGTTTTCTTACTCATAAAGATTTCTCCTCTTACTTCAATATCAATATTTTTATCAAGTTTTAAAGGAATTGATTTAATTGTTTTTACATTATGAGTAATATCTTCTCCAACTGTTCCATCACCACGTGTACTCGCAGTTTCTAACATACCATTTTTATATTTCAAAGAAACTGCAAGACCATCTATTTTAAATTCACAAACATATTTGGGAATAAGTCCTTCTTTTTTAATTCTTTCATCAAATTTAATTATTTCTTCTTCATTAAATACATTTGATAAAGAAAGCATTCTAGTAGTATGAACTACTTTTTTAAATGAATCAATAACTTCTCCACCTACTCTTTGGGTTGGAGAGTCTTTCCTTTTATATTCAGGATATTTTTCTTCCAGAATTATAAGTTCTCTAATTAAACTATCATATTCCTGATCTGTTATTGTAGGATTATCAAGTACATAATATTCATAATTTGCTTTATTGAGTAATTTTGTAAGTTCATCTATTCTTTCCATTTTTTCTCCCAACTTTTTTATTTATTTTTTCTTAAGTGCCTTGTGATTAATAGATAACATTTTTATTCCAACACCATGTCTAAATGCAATAGTCGCAAGATCTTTCTCTATTTTAATAACAACACCTTCTCCAAATTTATCATGAATAACATTATCACCTGGTTTAATATTCTTTTCACTTCCATCTTCATACATATTTTTAGTTAGTGTTACTTTAAAAACTTCTTTCGTTTCTGATTCTATCAAATCAGAACTTATTTCATCTATAAATCTACTAGGTATATTTCTATTTATTTTACCAAATAAAAGCCTACTTGATGCATTTAATAAATAAAGTTCCTTTTTTGCTCTAGTAATTCCTACATAACAAAGTCTTCTTTCTTCTTCTATTTCTTCTTCACTTTCAAAACTTCTAAAATGAGGAAAAACACCTTCTTCCATACCTGGTAAAAATACTATATCAAATTCAAGTCCTTTCGCAGAGTGAAGCGTCATGACATTTACTCCGTTTGAAACTTCTTTATATTGTCCCATATCACTTACAAGTGCAATATTATCTAAAAATTCACCTAATGTATAAATACCTTTTTCTTCAAAAGTCTTCGTAATACTTTTAAATTCTTCTAAGTTTTCAAGTCTTATTTCATTTTCCATAGATGCATTTTCTTCAAGTTCTTTTTTCATTCCTGTTTTTTCAAGAACTAAATCAATAAAATTAGTAAGCGATAAATCTTTAGACGCTTCTTTTAAACTTAAAATCATTTCTTTAAACAATAGTTCTTTTCCTTCACTAATAGCTTCAAACAAAGAAACATTTTCTACATTTGAAATTTTTTCGAGTTTTTCAATTACTTTAGGTCCAATACCTCTTTTAGGTGTATTTATGACTCTAACTAAACTTACATCATCATTTTCATTGTATATTAAATTTAAATAACTAATTAAATCTTTTATTTCTTTTCTATTATAAAAGTAGTAACTTCCAACTATTTTAAATGGTATATTTTCTCTTAAAAGTGCTTCTTCTATCACACGACTTTGAGCGTTAGTTCTATAAAGAACTCCTATTTCATTTAAATCTTTTCCTAAAGACATATATTCTCTTATTTTTCTTACAATATACCCAGCTTCATCTTTTTCATCAGTACATCTTATATAACCAATTTTGTTCCCAATATCACCATCAGTCCATAGATTTTTTTCTTTTCTTTGTTTATTATTTTTAATTACATCATTCGCAGCATTTAATATATTTTGTGTACTTCTATAATTTTGTTCTAAAAGTATAACTTTAGCATCTTTGTAATGTTTTTCAAAATTAATTATATTTTCATAATTTGCATATCTAAAAGCATATATACTTTGATCTATATCACCTACTACAAATAAATTTCTATATTTCTTAGCAATTATATTACATAAATCATATTGTACTTGATTAGTATCTTGATATTCATCAATTAATAGATATTTAAAATGTTCTTGATATTTTTCTAGTACTTCTTTACTTTTTTTAAATATCTCTAAAGGTAAAATTAATAAATCATCAAAGTCAACTGTATTATTTCTTTTTAATATACTTAAATATTTTTCATATATAAAAGCTATACTTTCATTAATAGGACCTTTCATGTATTTAGAATACTCTGAAGGAGAAAGGCCTTCATTTTTAGCAAAACTTATTTGATTAATTATATATTTTATATCAAGTGTTTCATCTAAATAATTTTCTTTTATAATTTTTTTAATAATAGAAGTAGCATCACTTCTATCTAGAATAGTAATATTATTTTTATATCCTATTACTTCTTTATTTTCTCTTAAAATTTTAAGACCAAAAGAATGAAATGTCCCAATAAAAATATTATCAGATATACTTCCTACTCTTTTAGATATTCTTTCTCTCATTTCTTTAGCAGCTTTATTTGTAAAAGTAATCGCAAGTATATTATATGGACTTACCCCACTTTCAATAAGTTCATTTATTCTTTCAGTTAAAACCCTTGTTTTTCCACTACCAGCACCTGCGAGTACAAGACAAGGACCTTCTTTATGATTAACAGCTTCTATTTGTTTATTATTTAACTTCATATAATATCTACCTCTATATAAGTTTAACATATAAAAACATGAAAATCATTGATTTTTTTATAATTTTTTGATATAATATATCTCGTTTTCTAAAAGGGGTTTTGGGAATGATTTATTTAATTAATGAAGAAATAAAAAATTATGGAATTAAAATATTAACAGTTATTACTTTTGTTATGCTTTCAGTTCCGTTATGGACTATATTTGAGAATAATTCTTATGCTACGACAGCTAAAGAATATGATACTTATGTTAAAAACTTAGCAAAAATTAACTATGAACAAAAAGAGTATAACAAAGATAATAATAGTTATTATGTAAGTTTAAATTTAGATAATAATAAAAATCAAAAAGAATATTTTTTACTTTTAAAAATTGATAATAAATATAATACACAAGATATAAAAATTAATTTTAATAACGAAATAAAAAATATTGAAGAAATAAGATACAACTATTCTGAAAATTACAATTATTTTCTAATAGATAAAGGTATTTTATCAAGTGAAAAAGACTATAATATCGATATAATTTTACCTAGTTATATTGATTCATTTATATATAATTTTGAACTAATAGAAAAATAATAAACTATTAGTTCTTTTTTTTCTTGAAATAAAACCATTTTTATTATAGAATATTATTATGAAAATAAATGGTGATCATATGAATATAGAAAATAAAAAAAATATATCAAAAGTTATAAAAAGAGAAATAATACTAACTATAATATCCGTGGTTGTTTTAGTTTCTTTTTTCTCTTTATTTACATATGCATTTTTTATGGATATTAAAGAAACTGATGTTAATGTTTTAAATTATGGAGATTTAACTTTAGAATTCTGCGTCGATGCTTCTTGTGATAGTAACATCGAAAATATTGGAAGAACTATTGGAACAGATGAAAATGGAGATCCAGTTTCTATGTATCCACAATCAGAACTTGAAGCACTTGAAAATGTTCCTTATATATTTAAAGTTACTAATACAGGAGATTATAAACAAACTATAAAAATAAAACTAATGAAAAAAGAAAATCCAGAATTACATGGTAATTATAGTGATTATAGAGAACTTGATTTACAATATTTAAATCTATCATTTTCAGAATTAGGTTTAGAAGTTCAAACTATGCCTTACCAAGAATTTGATGGTATACTTGATACAATAGTTTTAGAACCTAACGAAGAAAGAATATATAACCTATGGTTATGGATTAAAGAAGATGCACCTAACTCAATACAAGGATCATACTTCATAGCAGACATTTCCCTAACAGGAGAGTATGAAGTTGAAAGAGGAACTTTAACTCAAACAATACTTGCGGATAACATTCCGCAAAGTGATGCAGGAATAAGTTTTGGAAGTACATCAGCATCAGATGGAACAAATGGACTATATTATACAAGTGATACAACAAAAACAGAAAATGGAGAAGTAGTCTATTACTATAGAGGAGCAGTAGCAAACAACTATGTAGTATTTGGAAATTATTGTTGGAGAATAGTAAGAACAGTAGAGGATGGAAGTGTGCGATTAAGGTATGGTGGTTCGCCAACACAAAATGGAGAAACATACACATGCCCACAAACTGGGACAGCAGTGAATATAGGAACAGACCAAGTGTATAATGAAGACTTTGATGATAAAAGTTATGTAAATTATAAAACAAGTAATATAAGAACAGTGATAGAAAATTGGTATAGAGATAATATAGCGCCACATACATCTTTAACAAATTTAATCGCAGATACACCATACTGTAATGATATGAGTGAACCAACAACAACTAATAGGTTTGGAGCATATGATAGATTATATACAAATAAAAGTCCACAATATAAATGTCCAAGTAGTACATATGGATATACAGTAGCCAAAGGAGATTTAACATATCCAATAACACTACTAACGGCAGACGAAGTAGCATATGCAGGAGGAGTATACGGACAATCAAATTCAAGTTATTATTTATACACAAACGAATACTATTGGACAATGTCGCCGTATTACTTCCGTTTCTCGTCTGCGACTGTGTTCGGTGTGCTTTCGGACGGGCATCTGAGCGACTACGATGTGAGCGGCGCGAGCGCGGTCGTGCCTGTAGTTTCCTTAAAAGCTGAAGCTACAGTAAAACGAGGAACAGGACTATATAACGATCCGTATGTAATAAATACAGATTAAAAAAGGTTCACTAAATTAGAAAGTTTTGTACTTTCTTTTTATTTACTTAATTATTAAATAGTGCTATAATTTTTTTAGAAAAGAGGGATAAAGTGAAATTTAAATATTGTTTATTTTTAATGTTACTTTTATCTTTTGGAATTAATTTAAATGCTGAAATTAATTTTAATATGAATGAATATAGTGACATTACTTTAGATAGCGAAGATGCTTATCAGATTAAATACACAGGAGATATTTCTACTGTAACATTAGTTTCTTCAAATGAAAGTGTTGCAACTGTTTCAGATACTGGCTTAATAACACCAATTGCGGATGGTTTTACTCTAATTTATGTTGAAGAGGCAACAACTGATCATATGGGCCACAGAGTACCTGTTATGGTTACTAAAGACGGAACAATTGAAAAGATGCTTAGTGATACTTTAGATTCACTAACAACTATTAAAGTAGATTTTGTTAAAGAACTAATGTCGTATGATTTTTTAGTAGTAAATGATGATGGTTATGAATGGATGTTTGAAAACTATGGGTTAGATTTTATTCAAAGTTATAAATATAAACCTGAAACACCAGAGAATGTAGATTTTAATTATGACTGCGGTGAAACAAGTTGTGAAGTATATACTCAATACTTTGTTACATATGAATTTTTTGATGGATATCATTATATGCAAGGTCCTAAATCTACAACAAAAACTGTTCAAATTGAATTTGCTAATGGAAATGAAGAAGATAAAAAATTTGTAAATGATTTCGCTAAAGGTTTAGATACAACTTACTATTCATATATAAATGCTAATCCTTATGAAAAATTTGATATGGATAAATTAATTGACAATGCAAGTTTTCATAGCGTTTTTAAACAATTTGGAATTGATTATGAACTTGATATAAGAAAAGGTGATGATAGTCCTGAATCTGCTATGCTTGGTGGACATATAGTTTTAGGTAAAAATGGAGTTTATTATACTGTTAATCAAATTGATATATATAGAACTCTTAAAGTTCCAACTAAAGAAAATATGTCTTTAATAGAAATGATTGCTAAATATTTTGAAGATTATGTTTTAAAATCAGGAGAAAAAGTACGTGTAGAACATGTATCCGATAATGTATATAGAGCACATGTATCTAATAATGGCCAAGTTTCTTTCTTTAGTCGTATTCAAAATATGGTTATGCCTACATTAAATGCAGCTTCTGAAAAAACAATGACATTTGTTGTAGAACAAGTACCAAGTGCTTCTAATCCAAAAACGAATGATGAAATTAATTTATATTTATTAACAACTTTTATTTCATTATTTAGTTTATTAACAATAGTAATAATAAGAAAAAAATATAACAACTAAAAAAGGTTTTGCTCAAACCTTTTTTTTGTAGTTATAAATAATATAGAAAAAAACTTTTTTAATTAGTTTGTTTTTAAGAAGTTCATTACTAAATCAATTAATATATCTTTTTCTTTAGGATTAGACTGTGCTATTAAAAGTGTTATAGCAACTAAAGTATTATTATCTATAACTTGTCCATTTTCTGTATATAATATATTATAAAACTCTAAGAAATAAATAAACAATGTTGCAGCTATTCTTTTATTACCATCTATAAATGTATGATTTTTAGTAATTAAATATAGAAAATTAGCTGCTTTTTCTTCTATTGTAGAATATAAGTCTTTCCCATCAAAAGATTGATATATACTACCAATAATGGCTTTTAAACCTTGATTTCTTTCTAACGCAAATAATTTACTATCACTATTAAATTTTAATTTATTTATAATATTTATACAACCCTCATAAGTTATTTTATTATTGTTAGTAGTACCACTCGGTTTAGATAGTCTCTTATGGTCATAATCATCAAGTAAGTTTAAAGCATTTGAGTAATTATTTATAACTTTAATAATGCCTTGTGCTTCACTACCTTTTAAATCAGAATCTATTCTTCCAGCAATTCCAATTAATTTAATTGTTTTTTCAAGATATTCTAATCTTTTATTATTTACTGCATAACCTTTAATTAAATAATCTTTTAAAATATTTGTTGCCCATTTTCGAAAAGCTATACCCTGTTTACTATTAACACGATATCCAACCGAAATAATCATATCAAGATTATAAAATTGAACATTATACCTTTTTCCATCATTTCCAGTATGCTCAAAAAATGAGCATACTGAAATTTCATCCAATTCACCATCTTTAAAGATATTTTGTATGTGCCTTGTAATTGTTCTTCTATCTTTTCCAAACAGTTCTGCCATTTGACTTTGAGACAGCCATACAGTCTCATCTTTCATATTCACTTCTAATTTTACATTTTGATTTTCAAATAATACAATTTCATTTTTCATTAATTATCACTCCTTTACTGTTTTATTTTCAATATGTATTAAGCAAAAGGTTATATAAGTAATACCCTATCACTTATATTATTTGTCATAACTTTTAAAAACGCTTTTTTTATTTTAAAATTTTTCTATTTTTTCTTTTAATTCTTTATTTATGTTTTAAAAATCAGCTATTTTCTATATATTTATTATCATTTATGTATTGATAGTTTAATGCATTTTGATTTGAAATTGCTGATTTATTTGTTGCTTTTTCATATGACTTTCTAGCATCACTAGCAACTTCTCCACCTCTTCTCGCAACTTTCATATTTTCTTTTAAACCTTTTGGATGTTCAGTATTTGCTATGTCACGTGCTGTAATTTCACCTAAATCAGCAAGTGCTATTTCAATATCACTCATATTATCTCTTAAAGATTCTTTTCTAAGTCCTTTATATTCTTTATACTTTTTAGCTGTCATTCCAGACCAAGTTTTATATATTTCATTAGTAAGTATTGCATATTCTAAATTACTTTCAATACCACCTTCTTCCCAAACATCAGTTAATTTTTTTCTTTCTTGAATCCCTTTAATTCTTTTAGTAATCCATACTTCATCATATCCTTTAGTGCGATATGTATCAATTGCTCTTTGCATTGTTAATGATGGATCAAATACTTCATCAACTCTCTCTTTACCTAAACGTGCAAGCCATTGTTTTATAGGTTCAGCATTTTTACTAGGGACAGATTCAATTATTCTAAACATCCCCTCAATATCGCATACATCTGTTAATCTATATTTACCATCTTGAGCTTTTAATTTCAACTGGTGACAAATTGTCACCGTTTCGTTTCCTTCTTCTTTAAGACGTTGTTTTAACTTATTCCAGTACTTCCTACCATCTTTACTTTCAGACAATGCTCCTACTATATCAACTATACTAATATAATATTTTTCATCCTCCTTATCCCATACAGTTCTTATTGTTTCTGCATTAAATATTTTATTAATTAAATGCATATTATCTTGTTTCATTATTTATCACTCCTTTACTATTTTATTTTTAACATTTATTAAAAGGATATTGAAACAGATACCCTCTTACTTATATTATTAGTCATAATTTTTTAAAACGCTTTTTTAATTTTTAAATTTTAATGTTTTTTAATAATATAAAAAGTAATGTTTTTTGCACATATACTTTATGATGACTTACAATATAAACTAAAAAAAATAAAAAGAACTGCTTAAAAATTATTCACTTAATTTTAAACAGTTTCTTTTTTTTCAACGTATGAAATTACTTTATATAATAATATAGAAAATATCATTAAAAGTATTATACCTGTCATTACTAAATCTAGGTTAAATACTTGAGAACCATATAATATTAAATATCCTATTCCTGCTTTTGAAGTGAGAAATTCTCCCATTATAACTCCAATTAAGCACATTGAAATATTTATTTTTAATGTATTTATTATAATATGTTTATTACTAGGAATTACTACTTTTAGTAAAATATCTTTTTCTGATGCATTGAACGTTTTCATTAATTTTATTTTATTTTTATCTGTTTTTAAAAATCCATTATGTATTGTTTGTATACTTACTATAATAGATATAAATACTGCCATAGCTATTATACTTTTTGTATTAGCCCCTAACCAAATAATAATTATTGGTCCTAAAGCTACTTTAGGAAGTGAATTAAATAATGTTAAAAATGGATCTATTACTTTTGATAAAAATCTACTTTTATAAAGCACAATACTAATTATAAGTGAACCTATTGTACAAATTAGAAAAGATATTATAGTTTCCTTAAATGTTGTCATTATATGCAAAAATATGTTGTTATTTTCAAATAAATTTATTAAGGTAGTTACTATTTTACTTGGAGAAGAAGTAATAAATGAATTTAGTACGCCTACTCTTGTTAATAACTCCCATAAAACTAAAATTCCTATTGTTAATAAAATTTGAGTTATAAACACTTTTTTTCGAAATCTTTTTTCTTTTTTTATAAATTTTTTTAATTCAGGAGACATGTTGATCAAGCTCCTTCCATAATAAATCATAATAATATGAAAACTCTTTGGCTTTTCTATTATGTATAGGTGTTTTTTTATCAGTAAGTTTTACTTCATAAATTTTCTTAATACGCGCAGGTCTTTTAGATAGTACCACTATTCTATCTGCCATTGATATTGCTTCTGCAAGATCATGAGTAACCATTATAATAGTTTTATTTTCTTCCTTTATTATCTTATAAACATCATCACTTATTTTAAGTCTAGTTAAATAATCTAATGCTGAGAAAGGTTCATCTAAAAGAAGTATGTCTGGTTTAATTGCAAGTGTTCTAATTAAAGCAACTCTTTGTCTCATCCCTCCAGATAAACTATTTGGATATTTATCTTTAAAATCACAAAGACCATATTTCTTTAATAACATAGATACATATTCAAGATTTTTCTTTGTCATTTTATTTTGTATTTTCAATCCTAATATAGCATTTTCATAAACTGTTAACCAGTCAAATAATGTATCTTCTTGAAGCATATATCCTATTGTAACTTTTTTATTAAACTTTATTTTACCTTCATAATTTTTATCTAAAGAAGCTATTATATTTAAAATTGTACTTTTTCCACAACCAGAGGTTCCTATTATAGAAACAAATTCTCCTGATTTTATATTTAATGAAAAATCCTTTAAAGTTAATGTCTCTCCATCTAATGAATAATAAGTTTTATAAATATTTTCAATATTTAATATATCATTCATTATATTTATTAGTAACTAACTTATTAAAAGATACTTTTTCATTTAACACTTCATTATAAATCATAATATCTTGTAATCTTTCAAATGCTTCTTTTTCTACTGTAGCATTACCCCACCATGAATCCGCCTCTTTATAGTTTTCTACCATATTTGTTAAATCTTCTATAGAAGTATCTACAAATTGATTAGATATTTTTTTTGCTATGTCTTCTGAAGAACTATTTTTTACATATAAAAGTCCTTTATTTATTGCTTTTGTAAATGATTTAATAATTTCTTCATTATTTTCAATAAAACTTTTTTGTGCATAAAATGCAGTATAAGGAACTTCACCCGCTAAAAGACCTAAAGATTTTAAAACACATCCATAACCTTCTTTTTCTATTTTAGAAGCATTAGGTTCAAATAAATTTACAAAGTCTCCATTACCACCTATAAATGCCCCTGACAAAGCCGCAAATTCTACTGAAGAATCTAAATTAACCTCTTCTAAATTAATCCCTGATTCTTTTAATGCATATTTAAAAATCATTAGTGGCATACCTCCACTTCTTCCTACTAAAACACTCTTTCCTTTTAAGTCTTCTACAGTAAATTTATTCTTTAAATCACAAGGTCCTACTATAAATTGTCCATCTCTTTTAGTTAAAGCAGCAAAAGTTTTTAAATAATCTTCTTCTTTATTGTTATAAATATAAATTGTAGCTTCTGGACCACTAAATCCTATTTGTGCATCTCCCGATAGCACAGAAGCCGCAGTTTTATCCGCACCAGGTGTTAAAATAACTTCAATATCAAGATTTTCTTCACTAAAATATCCTTCTTCAATTGCTACATACCAAGGAGCATAAAATACTGAATGTGTTACTTCTGCCACTGTTAATTTTGTTTTATCTGTTTCTTTTTGGCATCCTGTAAAGCATATTATCATAATAAATAAAAATAATAACTTAGAACATATTCTTTTCATATTTCCTCACTTTCTATTTTTATTATATGAGAAAAGTATATTTCTGTTCAAACAGAAAAAAAGAGTGTAATATAAAACTCTCTTATTAAATATATTTATTTTGTAATTAATTTTATTTTACAAATATACTATTTCCATCTTTTATTATTTCATAAATTAAAGAAGTTATTTCATCGACTGTTTCATTACATCCATTTTTAACCCATAATTGTATAATTGCTATAACTCCATTAGAAGTATAAGTAAACAAATAATTAAAGTCATTTTCATCTATATTTTTAAATGTATTTTTCCATGCTTCAAAGCAAAGAGTTCTAGCAAAATATAAAATATTTAACAAAAAATCTTTTCTAGCATTTTCTCCTAGCAAAACCCTAAATATATCTTCATTATCTTTTACTGTATTTATTACATCACGCATTTTTTCCTTTACAGACTTATCTTCATTTTCTTTTAAAAGTGTATTTTTTATTTCTATTAAAAGTTCATCTTCTATTTGTTCTAGTAAATCATAAACATCTAAATAATATTTATAAAATGTTGCTCTATTTACATCAGCTAGATTACATATTTCAGTAACAGTAATTTTATTTATATCCTTCTTTTGCATCAGTTCTAAAAGTGTTTGTCTAATAATTTGTTTGGTATATTTAACTCTTCTATCCATAATCCCTCTTTTTTAAACAATTTAATTAATTATGTTTATTTTATATCAAATAATTTTAAATTGATGATTGTATTTATATACATAATGTAATTATAATATAAGTGTGTTATATATTCAACACTATGTTGAAAAAAGGAGAAAAATATGTTTGAGAAAATAATTAATGTTATTAAAAAAGATAAGAAAGAAGAAATTGAAGTAAAAGATAAACCTTGGATTAAATGGTGTGGGAAGGTACCTCATACTTTAACTTATTTTGAAGGTTCTATTTATGAATATTTAAACAATAATAAAAATGAATTTGAACATCTTACTGCTTTAGAATATTTTAAAAATACTTTTTCTTTTAAATATTTAATGAAAGAAATAGATAAATGTTCTAGCGCACTTGTTAAATCTGGTGTAAAAGAAAATGATATTGTAACTATATGTATGGCTAATACTCCAGAAGCTATTATTGCTTTTTATTCTATTAATAAAATAGGTGCGATAGCTAATATGGTTCACCCTCTTTCTAGTGAAAATGAAATAAAAAATATAATTGTCGAATCAGGTTCTAAAACGCTATTTATAAATGATATACTTTATAAAAACATTAAGAATATTGAAGATGATATAAATGTAAAAACAACAATTATAGCACCAATAGCTAATTCAATGGATTTAGTAACAAAAGTCTTATATAATTTAACTTCTAAAAGCAAAGTAAATTCAAATGAAATTTCTAATAAATATGTTATATGGAATGATTTTATAAATACAGATATAATTGATACTTTTATTAGAAGAACTAAAGATGATGATGCGGTTATTCTTTATAGCGGAGGAACGACTGGTAAATCAAAAGGTGTTGTTTTATCTAATTTATGTTTTAATGCACTTACTGAAGCCTGTAAATACGTAGTTGATACTGCTAAACCTGGTAATAGTATGCTTTCTTTTTTACCTATATTTCATGGTTTTGGACTTGCTGTTTCAATAAATGCACCACTTTGTTTAGGTATGAAATGTATTTTAATTCCTAAACTTAATACTAGTAAAATTAATAAAGTTATCAAAACAAAAAAACCAACAATTTTACCAGTAATACCAGCACTTTTAAATGTTATTACAAAAGATAATAAACTAGGAAGTAATGCTTTTTCTTCAGTTAAAGAAGTTTTATCTGGTGGAGATTATTTATCACTTGATTTAAAACAAAAAGCAGAAGATTATTTTAGAAATCATGGATCTAATATTACAATTAGAATTGGTTATGGACTTACAGAATGTACTGCTTGTACAAGTGTTAGTTTAATTGATAATTATAAAAATGGTAGTATAGGAATACCTTTTCCAGATAATTATTATAAAATTGTTAAAACAAATACTCACATAACTGCGGACTATAACGAAATTGGTGAAATATGTATAAGTGGTCCTACAGTAATGAAAAGATATTTAAATAACGAAGAAGAAACTTATAAAACTTTAAGAATACACGAAGATGGAAAACTTTGGCTTCATACAGGTGACTTAGGGTATATGGATGAAGATGGTGTTTTCTACTATTCTACAAGACTTAAAAGAATGATTATTTCAAACGGTTCCAATATTTACCCTGGTGAACTTGAAGAAATATTTAATAGACATCCTAATATTGATTCTTCAGTAGTAGTTGGAGTTAATGATGAAATTAAAGTTCAAGCTGTTAAAGTAATAATAGTTTTAAAAAATAATGTTAAACTTACTGATAATTTAAAATCAGAAATAAAAGAATATGCTAAAAAGAATATAGCTAAATATGCTTTACCTAAATATTATGAATTTATAAATGAACTTCCTAAAACTAAAGTTGGAAAAGTTGATTATAGAAAACTTCAATAATCAACTTTTT
>JAFQIC010000057.1 GCA_017397745.1 Bacilli bacterium | reverse complement strand
TACAAATGATAGATGCATTACCAGGACAAGCAGTAACAAAAACATTTACAGTAGAAAATAAAGGTGATGTAGAAATAGAATATACAATAGATATAGAAAACTTAACAAATACATTTGTAAATAATGAACTTGTATATAGTCTAACAAGTACAAATGGAGGAGCAACAGCAAATAGAAAAGCAATACCAACAACAGAAGGAACACTAGAAACAGCAACGATAGCTCCAGGAGTAGTACAAACATATACAATGACAGTACTATTCAAAGAAACAGGAAGTAATCAAAACTCAAATATGGGAGCAATATTTGGAGGAGTACTACAAATCAATTCAAACGGAGAGTACACACATACAGATACAACAACATCAGTAGCAAATGTCCTATTTGACTTTGATACAGCGCAAAGTGATGTTAATATAGATTATGCCAATACATCAGAAGGTTGTGATGAATATGTATTAAATGGATTTTCGGACTTATATGAATGTACTAGTTATAATTCAGAAAAATCAACTGATGGACTATACTATACAGA
Organism: Bacilli bacterium; assembly: GCA_017397745.1. Classification (GTDB taxonomy): domain Bacteria; phylum Bacillota_I; class Bacilli_A; order RF39; family UBA660; genus RGIG1840. The sequence continues at coordinate 7,005 of JAFQIC010000057.1, read as the reverse complement.
AGACGGAACTGAAGGAAATGAAAGAGTCTATTTCTATAGAGGTGTGGTAGAGAATAATTATGTTGTATTTGGTAATTACTGCTGGAGAATAGTAAGAACAGTAGAAGATGGAAGTGTGCGCCTAAGATATGGAGGAACACCAACACAAAATGGAGAAACATACACATGTCCACAAACAGGAACAGCCGTGAATATAGCAACAGGACAGAAATATAACACATCATATGATAATAAAAGTTATGTAAACTATAAAACAAGTAGTATAAAAACAGTAGTAGAAAATTGGTATAGAGATAATATATGGAAAAATGGACAAAATACAAAAGTAACAAATCTAATCGCAGATACACCATATTGTAATGACATGAGCGAACCTACAACAACTAATTATTTTGGAGCGTATGATAGATTATATACAAATAAAAGTCCACAATATAAATGTTCAAGTAGCACATATGGATATACAGTAGCCAAAGGAGATTTAACATATCCGATAGGACTATTAACTATAGATGAAGTAGCATATGCAGGCGGAACAACTACTACTGAAAATACAAGTTATTACTTATACACAGCACAACGTTATTGGACAATGTCGCCGTCTCGCTTCTCTGGCTCGTATGCGGTTGTGTTCGATGTGGCTTCGGGTGGGAGCCTGAGCAGCTATGATGTGGACGATACTGATGCTGCGGTGCCTGTAGTTTCCGTAAAGCCTGAAGCCACAGTAAAACGAGGAACAGGAGCATATAATGATCCGTACGTAATAAATACGGATTAAAGATAACCCCAACCTAAATGCTGTGGAAGCTTTTCGAAAACCGTTTTCGAAAATCCGCGTTGAAAACGCGTATAGGAAAAAGAAAAATCTTGCTGAAAATGACACGAAATTAAAAAAGATGATAAATGCTAAAAGATATTTAAAAAATAAAAAATAATTTAACGTAAAAACAAGGCTTTTTATGTTTTTTTTATGTATTTTTAATTTGAATATTATATAATATTTATAGTGTGGTGAAAAAAATGATAAAATTAGAAAATGTTAATAAAACATATAAGTCTAAAAAAAGTAAAAATACAAATGCTTTAAATGATGTTAGTTTGATTTTTGATAATACTGGAATGACTTTTATATTAGGAAAAAGTGGTTCTGGTAAATCAACTTTACTTAATGTACTAGGCGGTCTTGACAAATATGACTCTGGTGATATGTTAATTCTTGGAAAAAGTAGTAAGGATTTTACACAGGCAGATTTTGATTCTTATAGAAATACTTATGTAGGATTTATATTTCAAGAATTTAATATATTAGAAGATTATGATGTTTATGAAAATATTGTACTTGCTCTAAAACTACAACAGAAAGAAATAAATGAAAAAGAAATAGATGAACTACTTAATAAACTAGAACTAATTGATTTAAAAAAGAGAAAATTAAATGAATTATCTGGTGGTCAAAAACAAAGAGTTGCTATTGCACGTGCTTTAGTAAAAAATCCTAAAATTATTTTAGCTGATGAACCAACAGGAAACTTAGATAGTAAAACAGGTAGTCAAGTAATGGATCTTTTAAAAGAAATTTCTAAAGAAAAACTTGTGATAATTGTATCTCATGATGAAGAATACGCTAAAAAATATGGAGATAGAATTATTGAAATAAAAGATGGAAAGATTATCAATGATACAAATGAAATAAAAACAAGTGATATTACAAATACTTATAAAACTATAAAATCTTATCTTCCTTTTAAAGAAAGTTTTAAATTAGGTTTAGGGAGTTTAAAACATAAAAAAATAAAATTAATATTTACTATTTTTCTTACGGTCTTAACTCTAGGATTTTTAAGTTGTGCGGATACACTTTCGAGTTATGATTTTAGTGATACACACGCAAGATTATTAAAAGAGAGAAATGAAGAATTTTTTCAAATAGAAAAGAAACATATTTTTGTGGATTCTGATGGTTTTAAAAATATTACAACTATTCCTTTAGAAGAAAAAGATATTAAAACTATTAAAAATGAATTAAAAGAAGGCTATGATGTATATAAATATAATAATGAAATATATGCAGATGAGTTTACTATAACATCTCTTTTGCACATACAAAATGATTATATTTATGAACCTTATGAAATAGTAAGTACTTCTAATATTTCAAATATAATTAAAGAAGATATAATAGGAAGAAAACCGCAAAATCCAAATGAAATTGTTATATCAAACCGTGTCGCAGATTTAATTATAGAAAATGGAATCGAAGTTTATGAAAATGTTGTATCAAATGAATTTGTAACCTCTAAAATTTTTAAACCTAAAACTTATGATGAAATATTAAATGCTGAATATAATTATTATTTAGGATTTCTTCAAAAAGTTAAAATAGTTGGTATAGTAGATTATGATATAAATAAATTTAATCAAGAATATATTAATAACGTACTAAATAAAATATTTGTAATGCCTGAGTTTATAGATTCTTTAAATAAAATAGAATTAAATTTTTTAAAAAATTATTTTGAAACAGATATATTTATTAACAACTTTACACCTGTGATTGAAAGTGAAGATGGGTATATGAATTCTTATTCATATTTAACGCCTGCGACTTTAGATCATGAAATTGAATATTTTGACGGAACAATTTGGAAAAAAACAAATACTCTTAAAGAAAATGAAGTGATTTTAAGTATTGATCAATTAAATATAAATGGTGAAAATTATTATAATGATTTAAATAATTATATAAATAATAATATAGAATATGAAGAATATGAAGTTTTAGAAAAGAAGTTTTTGGCTAATTATATAACGCAAAAAAATGTTATTGGTCAAAAAGTAAATTTAAAAATATATTATGATAAATATTGGGGAGATTTAGAAAAAGAATTTGATAATCTTATTGTTGCTGGGGTATATTATCGTGATGATTATTGTAAGAATATAAATAATGAAAATATCTGTTTAGGAAGTTATTATAATTACTTTTCTAAAGATTTATTAAAAGATTATTTGAGTAAACAAATTGAAAAAACTAGTATTTTATATCCTATAAAGGATTATAAAGATATTAAAAGAATTACTAATATATTTCCAGTAGAGGCTCAGTTAGCAATTAAATCTACTTATAGTGAAGCTTTACATAGTGAAAAAGGTATTTTAGATTCTATTAAAATTTTAGCATTTTATGCAAGTCTTGTATTTCTAGTGTTTACAATATTCTTAATTATAAATTTTATGTTTACAAGTATTACTTATCGAAAAAAAGAAATAGGTGTTTTAAGAGCGCTTGGTTCTAGAAGTAAAGATATAATGAAAATATTTATTTGGGAAGGTGTAAGTCTTTCTTTAGTATCTGGTACAATTGCATCTATATTATTAGTTGTTGTTTCTAATTTTATGAATAAATTTATTATGGGGCAAATCTCTATGCTTACAACTCCTTTTATAGTTGGAATAAGGCAATTTATTGTAATTTATATATTAGTATTTTTAGTAACGACTATTTCAACTATTTTACCAATTATAAAAATTTCTAAAATGAAACCTATTGATGCAATACTAAATAAATAATTTTTTTAAACATATAATTATTTAGGTGATTATATGTTTTTTTATGATGTACATAAAAGAATAAGAATAGTTTTATTAGTAGTGTCATTTTTATTTTTATTAATAGTTTTAAGAGTTTTTTATTTGCAAGTCATAGAGTATAAAGAACTAAAAAATTTAGCAGAAAATTTATGGAGTAGAAATTTACCAGTTGGAGCTGATAGAGGACTTATACTAGATAGAAATGGGAAAATTATTGCCTCTAATGAAACAACAGCTGGGCTTGTTTTAATACCTAATCAAATTGTTAATAAAGAAGAAGTTACTAAAATGCTTTCAGAAATATTAGAAGTATCATATGAAGAAATGCATAAGCATGTTAGTAAAAAAACTTCAATTGAAAGAGTGCATCCAGAAGGAAGAGGACTTTCCTATGAGATTGCTGATAAAATAGATAGTTATAATTATGATGGAGTTTATCTTGTTAAAGAAAGTAAAAGATATTATCCATATGGAAATGTACTTTCACACGTAATTGGATATGTTGGTATAGATAATCAAGGACTTAGTGGTCTTGAACTTTTATATGATGATGTTTTAACTGGAGAAAATGGAAGTATAAAGTATTTTAGTGATGGCAAAGGTAAAAAACTTGAACTTTCAGAAATATATGAAAGTCCTCAAAATGGAATGAATATAACACTTACAATTGATTTAGATTTACAACTAACTTTAGAAAATGAACTTAATAATGCAATGAACAAATATAATGCAGAAGGTGCGATAGGAATAGTAATGAATCCTAAAACAGGTGAAATATATGCGATGAGTAGTAAACCTGATTTTAATCCTATAAATTATCAAAATTATAGTGCAGAGGTAATTAATAGAAATTTAGCAATATGGTCAAATTTTGAACCTGGTTCTACTTTTAAAATAGTAACTTTAGCAAGTGCTATAAATGAAGGAAAAGTTAATATATTTGAAGAAACATATTTTGATACTGGAAGTATTAATGTGTCAGGAACTCATTTACATTGTTGGAAAACAAAAGGTCATGGAGCACAAACATTTTTAGAAGTGGTAGAAAATTCTTGTAACCCAGGATTTGTAGTACTAGGACAAAGAGTAGGAAAAGAAAAACTTTTTGAATATATTGATAAGCTAGGATTTGGAAGTAAAACTGGTATTGATTTAAATGGAGAAAGTACTGGAATTATTTTTGATTTAGAAAAGGTTGGTCCACTTGAACATGCAACAACATCTTTTGGTCAAGGAGTAAGTGTAACTGCATTACAACAAGTAGTTGCAGTAAGTGCAATAGTTAATAATGGAAATATGTATAAACCTTATGTAGTTAAAAGTGTGAATGAACCTGAAACAAATCTTTTAATTGAAGAAAACATGCCAACACTTACAAAAGAAAATATAATTACAAAAGAAACTAGTGGTACAGTGAGATATGCACTTGAAAGTGTAGTTGCAAATGGAAGTGGAAGAAATGCGTACATTGAAGGATATAGGATAGGTGGAAAAACAGGAACTGCACAAAAAGTAGGAAGTGATGGAAGGTATATGGTAGGAAATTACGTTCTTTCATTTATTGGATTTATGCCTGCAGATGATCCTGAAGTTGTGATTTATATTGCAGTTGATGGTGCTCATAATACTGTGCAGTATGGTGGAACAGTTTCTGCGCCTATTGCTAACAATGTTTTAAAAACTGCGATTGAAATCTTTGATTTAAAAAGTAGTGAAGAAGGAATACCTAGGGAATATTTATATTATGAACAAAAATATGTGACAGTTCCTGATGTTATCGGCATGACAAAAAAAGAAGCAATAAAAACACTTTATGGTTTTAATGTTGAATATTCAGGAAGTGGAGAAACAGTAATAGAGCAGAATCCTAAAGGAAATTCTAAAGCAAAAGAAAACTCAACTGTAAAAATCTTACTTAATTAGTTTTAAAACTTTAAAAAAAAGTAAAACTATTATATAATGGTAAAGAAGGTGATAAAATGTTAATACTTGCAAAATCAATATTAGGATTAATGATAGGTTTTTTTATATCAGTTATATTTGGACTTGTAATAATACCTTGGCTTAGAAAAATAAACTTTAGGCAAAGTATAAGTTCGTATGTAGCTTTTAGGCATAAAAGAAAAGATGGAACACCTACCATAGGTGGTATAATATTTATCATTCCAACGCTTATTACTATGCTTATACTATATTTAAGAGGTAGTCTTGAAATGACTCATAATCTTATTATTATCATATTTGTTTTCATTGCTTATGCACTTTTGGGATTTGTAGATGATTTTAAAAAGATTAGAGAAAAGAAAAATGATGGACTTTCAGTTACACAAAAACTTATAGTACAAGTATTAATATCTTTAGTTTTCTTTTATATATATATGAGAGGTGGAGGAGAACCTACTTTATGGATTTCTTCTTTAGGAATAAATGTTGATTTAGGTTGGCTTTATGGGATTTTTATTCTTTTCTTATTAGTAGGATCATCAAATGCAGTTAATATAACGGATGGTTTAGATGGACTTGCTGGTGGCCTTTCTGCGATAGCATTCTTAAGTTTTGGAATACTTTCGTGGGGAACTTCTTGGGCAGAAGGATATCAAGAAATAGCAATTTTTTGCTTTATTTTAACAGGTTCACTTTTAGGATTTTTAGTATATAATACAAATCCGGCTAAAGTTTTTATGGGAGACACAGGTAGTCTTTCGTTAGGAGCTACACTCGCAGCGGTTTCAATACTTACAAGACATGAACTTTCACTTGCTCTTATTGGAGGAGTGTTTGTTGTAGAAACACTTTCAAGTTTAATTCAAATAATTTCAGTAAAATACTTTCATAAAAAAATATTTCTTTTTGCGCCACTTCATCACCATTTTGAAAAATTAGGTTGGGATGAAAGGGATATAGTTAAATTATTTTGGATAGTAGGATTTATGCTTGGAATGCTTGCGATATACTATGGCGTGTGGCTGTAGAACATTTGTTCTCTTGCGGGGGGGGGTAATTTATTATATAATGTGTATGAATAGAAGAGTAAATCTTTTGTTTATGCACATTTTTTAATGTGAGAAAGAGGTTGTTATGTCTAAGAAAACAATAATAATTTTTTTATTAATTTTAAATTTAATTTTTATGTCTTTAATTATTTATTATGAAAAAGAAGATAAAAAATATATAAGTACTTTAAGGGAAAAAGATAATATCTCAATGCTAAAAATAGTAGGAGAAGATACAGAAATAATAAAACAAGTGCCGCAAACAGGATCTTGGTTTATGAGTTATACATGTGATGATGAAAATGCAGAGCTTTACTGGAATGAAAAGAAAAGAACAGTAGTAGCAAAAAATATATCATCAACAGAATGTACATTAATATTTAGAGAGAGTGATGCAATATTTAGAATGATATCAATGTAT
>JAFQIC010000056.1 GCA_017397745.1 Bacilli bacterium | reverse complement strand
GCTGGTATGAATATTGCAAGGGGTAAAGATTTACAAGAAACATTAGATAGTATTCCAATGGTAGTTGAAGGAGCAAGAACTTGTATATCTGCTTATTTTGCTGCTAGAAAATATAGTCTAGAAACACCAATTATTGATGCGATTTATAATGTAATATATAATAAAAAAGATCCAAAAAATGAGCTTAAAGAAATAATGGCTAGAGGATTGAAAGAGGAGTAATATGAAAATCATACATTGTGCAGATATCCATCTTGGTTCAAAAATGGAAACTAATTTATCAAAAGAAAAAGCTAAGATAAGAAAAGAAGAGATTTTTGATGCCTTTAATAAAATGATTGAATATGCTAGTAGTAATAATATTAAGCATATTATTATATCTGGTGATTTAATTGATAGTAAAAATGTTAGTAGCACTGTAAAAAATAAGGTTTTAAAGATTTTTAATAAACACAGTGATATTAATTTTTATTATTTAGAAGGAAATCATGATGCACATGTACTAGATTTAACTGATATACCAAGTAATTTATTTGTATTTAATAGTGAGTTTAAAAAATATGTAATTGATGATATTTGTATTGGTGGTATATGTTCTAATAATACAAAAGATATAAATTTTGATAATGATAAGTATAATATTTTATTACTTCATGGTAATGTAGTAAAGTATAATTCTAATGAAAAAGATGATATATACTTACCAAACTATAATGGATTAAATATTAATTATTTTGCTTTAGGACATATTCATAAAAATGAAGTAATTAATGTAAGTAAAGAAAGCGTGGCTGTTTATAGTGGCTGTTTAGAAGGAAGAGGCTTTGATGAGGCTGGTTCTAAAGGATTTTATGTTTTAGATATTAATGATAAAAAACTTGTAAATTTAGAGTTTGTTAATTCACCAATAAGGAGTATTAATATTGTTAATGTAGATATATCAAGTGCTGTAGATAGTGATGATATTTTGAAAAACATTAAGAATAAGTTAAATAGTTATTCAAAAAATGATTTATTTAAAGTTATATTAACAGGTGAGTATGAACTTGAAGTTCAAAAGAATACTCAAAGAATAACAGAAAAATTAAATGAAGAATACTATTTTGTTAAGATAGAAGATCAAAGTAAACTTAAAATTAATTATAAAGATTATGAAAATGATATTTCACTACTTGGAGAATTTGTAAGAACTGTATTAGATAAACAGGATTTATCTGAAGGTGAAAGAAATAAAATATTAGAGTATGGTATTAAAGCATTAAAAAATGAAGATCTATAAAAAGGAGGGATTTTATGAAGCTAATTAAATGTAGTATTGAAAATTATGGTACATTAAGTGGATTTAAATATGAATTTAATGATAATTTAAATATTATAAATGAAGAAAATGGCTTCGGTAAATCTACTCTTGCGTCTTTTATTAAGGCGATGTTTTATGGGCTTGATAATGCTGGAAAAAGTAAAGTTTTAGTAAGTGAAAGAAAAAAGTATATGCCATGGAATCGTGGTAAATTTGGTGGTAGTTTAGATTTTGAAATTGATAATAAAGTTTATCGTATAGAAAGATTTTTTGAAAAAACTGAAAAAAAAGATACTTTTAAACTTGTTAATTTAAAGACGGGATTAGAATCAAAAGATTTTAGTTTAAATGTTGGCGAAGAATTATTTGGTGTAGATAAGGATGCTTTTGAAAAAAGTACTTTTTTTCCTCAGCTTGGTCTAGATGTAAATCAAATATCAGATAGTATTCATCAAAAACTCGTTACACTTGTTGAGAGTAAGGGAGATACTGGATATAATGATGCTAGAAAGGTTTTGGAAGAAAAATCTCATTACTATTTTTTAAATAAAAGTAAAGGGTTAACTGTAACCCTTAATAAGGAAATTGAAGAGATTGAAATTGAAATTAAAAAAATTGAAAGTTTCATTATAGATAAGAAAAATAAAGAAGTAGAACTTAAAAATTTAGATATTGAAAAAAATAGTATCCTAAATGAAGAAGACGAAATTAATAAGTTAAAAGATGAAATTGTAAGAAATGATAAGAATACTATTCTTTATAAACAATATAAAGAAATAAAAGATAAAATTAATAATTTAGAAAATAAAAAAATTTCTTTAGAAAATTTAGGTATACCTAGTGAAGAAGAACTAAAAGATTATAATAAAGCAAAAAGTAAAGTTCAAATAAATAAAAATGTTGTTGGTGAAATAGTTTTTAATGATGAAAGGTATGAAGGCCTTTTAAATCACAAAGCTCATTTATTAAGTGAAAATGTAATACTACAAATTGAGAATGTGTATAATCAAAAAAGTGAACTTATTTCTATTTTAAATCAGTTAAAAAATAAAAAATATTTTGATTATAATAAAGAACTTGAAGCAATTAATGATAATGAGTATAAAGTTATTGAAAATTTTGAAATAAAAAAGGATAATAAAAATAAGATAATTACTATTGTAAGTGGAGTTTTATTTGCTGTAAGTTTAGGGCTTTTAATTATAGATTTCTTATTTTTAATTTCTAGTTTTGTTTTCCTAGTTGTGTTTTTAGTTAGTTTATTTAAGATGGTGTTTAATAAATCTAATAAGGAAGTTTTAGATATTTTATCTAAAGTTAACGGAAGTTCAACTGAAGAAAAACTTTATAAAATTAAAAGAGAATATCCTTTGTATTTAAAAGTTAAAAGTGAACTTTTTGAAGACGAAAAGAAAGTTAATGAAATTAATGAAGAGCTTAATAGATGTAATAGTATTTTAAACGAAAAAAAGGTAGATTATAAATATAGTGAACTAGAAGATAAAGAGTTTATTAATAATATAAGAAAAGATTATCTACTTTTTAAAGAACTAGAAACAAAAAAACAAAACGTAGAAAACGATATTGAAGAAAAGAAAAAAATAATACTAAATGAAGAAAAGTATATAAATTCGTTTGCTAGTAAATATGGATTTGATGTTCTTTTTGATAATGAAATTGATGAAAGAGTTAAGAGTTATCAATTTACTTGTAGTAAGATTTCTGAATCTTTAGATGAATTAAATTCATTTACTAGTAGCCATAAAGATATTGACTTTAGTTTGAAGCTAAAAAATAGTGGAGAGCTACAAGAAGAAGTAAAAACAAAAGAAGAAGCGTTAAATAGTAAAAAAGAAATTTTATTTAAAAAGCAAGGAAAATTAAATGAAGAAATAAGAAGTTTAGATAATTTAATTGATAGTCTTCCTATTTACGAAAGTGAACTTTTAGAAAAGCAAGAATTGCTTAAAGATGCTGAAAATGAGAAAGATATTATTAATAAAGCTATTGAATTATTAGATGAAGCAAAAAGTAATATTTCAGTTAATTATTTAATTCCTATGAAAAGAGCTTTTGATAAGTATGTAAAGCTAATTGATACGAAAGATAAAGAGTATCGTATGGATATTGATTTGAATATTCAGGTTGAAGAATTTGGTGAAGGATATGAAATAGGGTATTTAAGTAAAGGGTATCAAGATCTAGTAAATATTTGTTTACGACTTTCATTAGTTGAAAGTATATTTAAAAAGGAAAAACCAATTTTGATTTTAGATGATCCTTTTGTTAATTTAGACGAAAATAAGCTTTTAAAAGCTAAAAAAATGCTAGAAGAAATTAGTAAAGAATATCAAGTTTTATATTTGGTTTGCCATGAAAGTAGAGCGTAGGTGATAGATGTGAATGAAGAAAAGATTGTTAAGTGGTCATTTTGGATTGTAACTATTTTTGTTATTTGCGTTTTATTTTGTAGTGTTAATGAGTTTAATAGTGAAATGGATAAGTATCAAGCGTTATATAAAGGGATAACTACTTTTGATGTTGTTGAGAAAGAAAATTCTGAAAAAGCACTTGAACTAGCTAATTGGGATAAATACTTATACAATGATAATGAAATATATGTTAGTGAATATCCTAATGTTGGAGATTTAGGTTATAAAAATGGAATAAGATTTTTTGATGGAGAAGGTCTTTTTCCTAAGGATAATAATATTGTTAATTTAATACCAAAAGACTATTTCTTTACATATATTCCTGAAGGTAAAATTGTTATTGGAAGCGGTTATGGTTATTATATTCGAACTGTTAAAGATTTAAAAGAAGAGAATGAAGGATATAATTCTGATAATTATTTTAAGAGTGTTGTTTTATTATTTACTTATGATGAAACTTATACTGAAGATGAAGGGAAAGTTTTTGGTAGACTAGAATTTAATAAAATAGGATTATATGAATTCCATAGTTATGATAAAGTTTCTAAAAAATATGATAATATAATGCCTAGTGAATATAGTAATTATGTTAAAACGGAAGGTGTTGTAAACTTTTATAAAAGTTTAGGAAGTGAAGCTGAGTTTAAATGGAGTATTGAAAAAACTGAGGTAAGTTTAGATTATGAAGCAACTAGTTTAGGGTATGAATTTACCAGTGGTTTAAATAACAAGGTGCAATCTAGCAATGGTAATTTTATTGAATTTGTTGTTGTGAATAATAAAAATAATTCTCAAGATATTAAATTGCGCTATTCATTTATTCTTACAATACGAGATGGACTATGGACTGATATAACAATGTTAAGTGACATTTATTATGAAAATATTGTTATTAATAAGCAAACTATATTTAAAAGAGATATTGCGTAAGATAGGAAAATTTTAAAAAATAAAAAAGGAGTTTTTAAAAAATGAAAGATTTACAAAATAAAGATTTATTATTTAATATGCTTAAAATAGCTTCACCATCTGGCGATGAATTAGAGATTCAAAAGTATTTAATTGAAGCAATGAAAAATGTTGATGATAAGGTTTATACTCATCATAACATGAATGTTGTTCATGCAATTAATCCTGATAGTAGTGTAAAAATATTATTAGCTGGACATGTAGATGAAATTAGTTTAGTTATTGAAGAAATTCGTAGTAATGGTACTTGTAGATTATGTTCTAATGGTGGAATTAAACCATATGTATATTTAGGTCAACATGTTAATATTTATCACGTTGATGAAGATGGCAATAGAAATGTTGTTCCTGGTGTTATAACATATTTGCCTCATATGGATAAAGGTGTTAGTGTTAACGATTTAATTTTAGAATTAGGTGTTGATTCTAAAGAAGAAGCAGAAAAATTAGTTAGAATAGATGATTCAGTAT
>JAFQIC010000001.1 GCA_017397745.1 Bacilli bacterium | reverse complement strand
AACATACACATGCCCACAAACAGGAACAGCCGTAAATATAGGTTCATCCCAATATTACACATCAAGTGCTGATAAAAGTAATGTGAATTATAAAACAAGTGATATAAAAACGGTAGTAGAAAATTGGTATAGAGACAATATATATAAAAACGGACAAAATACAAAAGTAACAAATCTAATCGCGGATACACCATATTGTAATGATATGAGCGAACCAACAACTAATTACTTTGGAGCATACAATAGAATATATACAAATAAGAGTCCACAATATAAATGTCCAAGTAGTACATATGCATATACAGTAGCGAAAGGAGATTTAACATATCCAATAGCACTACTAACCGCAGATGAAGTAGCATATGCAGGAGCAGGATATTGGCAATCAAATTTAAGTTATTATTTATATACAAGACAGGATTATTGGACAATGTCGCCGTATCGCTTCGCTAGTTCGTTTGCGTCTGTGTTCTATGTGGATCCGGTTGGGAGCCAAATCGGCCTCATTGTGGCCAGTACTAATGCTGCGGTGCCTGCAATTTCCTTAAAGCCTGAAGCCACAGTAAAACGAGGAACGGGAGCATATAATGATCCGTATGTTATAATGACTGAATAATATTTGAGATAGTAAGCTATAAAAAAATATTTCCGATTTTGGAAATATTTTTAAATTATGTAAAGATTATCTTCATTTTCAACTATGTTTGTATCTGTTTCTAATTTTGAAATTCTTGCTTCTAATTTTCTAACTTGTCTTTCTAATTTTGAAATTCTTGTTTCATAGTTGTTATCATAGTCTTCTGTTTGATATTGCTGAGGAAGAGTGTTTGGGCCATAAGCTGCATAGTTATTATTCATCATATAACCACTATGCATCATAGGATTAGGCATCTGCATCATAGGATTTTGTATTCCTACTTGATAATCTTGATAAAAGTAATCTCTATTATTATTTTTTTTCATTGTTTTCACCTAATTTATTATATTCTTTTTATAGGTTTTGGTGTATAATTAGAGGTGTGGTGAATTATGAGACTTAAACATATAAAAGATGCTGAAACACTTATTTTTAATAGTGAATATGTTGTAAAAAATCCTTTTGAAAATAAAGGTAATTGGAATAAAGTTTTTGGAAATAATAATCCAATTAATTTAGAAATAGGAATGGGAAAAGGAGATTTTTTAATTTCTCTTGCAATTGATAATCCTAATATAAATTATATAGGAATAGAAAAGTATGCAAGTGTAATTTTAAGTACAATAAAAAAGTTAAATGATTTAAAAATAGATAATTTAAAAATAATATGTGTTGATGCTTTTAAAATAGAAGAAATATTTTTAAATGAAATAGATTTACTTTATTTAAATTTTTCTGATCCTTGGCCAAAGAAAAGACATGCTAAGAGAAGACTTACAAGTGATGTATTTTTAAGTAAATATGAAAATATATTTAAGTTAAATAAAATAATAGAAATGAAAACAGATAATGATGATTTATTTGATTATTCTTTAGAATCATTTGAAAAAAATGGATATAAAATTCTTGATGAAAATAGAAATATAATTTCTAAATATAAAACTGAATATGAAAAGAAGTTTTTAGAAAAAGGTAAAAATATTAATTATTGTAAAGTGGTAAAATAAATTTATAAAATATTAATTTAAAATTTATAATATTTTTGCTATAATAGGTAAAAGGAGTGTGATTTAAAATAAAAAAAATAATAATTGTTTTGTTTATGCTCTTTTTTATAACTGGGTGTTCATTTAATGATATAAAAGATTTATCTATAGATGAATCTTTAAATATAGGACTAATAGGTGATAATGATTTAATAAATACATATAATAAAGGTTTTAAATATTATATGCCTAAAGGTTTTATGATATTTAAAAATAATTTATATAATCAAGTTTTAATATCAAATAATAACAAATATTATTTAAATGTTGATATAATTAGTTATTATAATAAAATAAGTCCAACACATACAAAAAAAGAAAATACTTATTATTACAAATCATTTGTAGAAGATAAAAAAGAAGGATATATTGAAATATTTCAAAATAATAATTACTTTTTTATAGAAATAATGTATAATTATGCTATAATAGAAGTAGCAGTAAAAGAGAGTGAGATAAATTATGCTGTTATAAATATGCTTAAAATACTGTCTTCTATAAAGTTTAATGATAAAATCATTGAAAATGAAATAGGAAGTAGTATATTTACCCAAAAAGAAACTGTTTATGAACTAGAAAAACCTAAAACAGAAGTTGATGATAGGGATTTTCTTGACTGGGTAGAAGAATATGATAATTATAATTCTGAAGTAAATAATAATACTAATATAAAAGATGAAGACAAAATAACTGATTAAGATTTAAAGGAGAGTATAATAATGGGATTATTTGGAAAAATTAAAAATATATTTTATGATATAGAAGAAGTAGAAGTTGAAAAAGAAGAAGAGAAAAAGGAAACAATTAGTAGTCCGAAGATAGAGAAAACATCGGAAGTAAAAATTGATCCAATTATTGATAATTCTACAAGCGAAAGAGAACTTTTTAAAACAAAAAATACTTTTAACTTTCCGATATTTGATAGTGATGATGAAGAAGAGAAAAAAGAAGTTAAAAATAAAGTAAGAGAAGAAGAAATAAAAAGATTTGAGATTCCTAAAAGAGAAGTGAGAAGAGAAAGTATTAATATAGAATCAAGAAGTTTAAATATTAATAATGATAAATTAAATAATTCAAGAGATCATGCTAGGAAAGTATTTGTACCAACTCCTGTTATATCTCCGGTATATGGAATATTAGATAAAAATTATAAAAAAGAGGAAGTTGTTCCAAAGAAAGAAGTAGTTGAAGTAAGAAAAAGTCAAACTGATTTTGACTACGTAAGAAAAAAAGCTTATGGGACATTAGAAGATGAACTTGAAAATACTTTAACTAGTATTAAACCAAGTGAAGAAAAAATAGAAAGTTTAACAGAAGATATAACTGAAACTATTGAAAAAATAGAAGAGTCAAGTAAAAATATAGAAGATTTACTAAATGAAATTGAAACAAATAAAATAAGTGTTGGTGAACTTGAAGAAAAAGTTAAATTTGAAGAAGAAAAGGAAAAAAGAATAGATAATACACTTGAACACGATTTATTTAATTTAATCGATTCAATGTATGAAGATAAGGAGGAATAAAAATGGAAGCATTAAGTCAAATGTTGCCAATAATAATTTATTTTTTACTAATTATTTTACTCATAATATTAATTACATTTGGAATAAAATTATTAATGGCAGTATTAAAACTTGAAAAGGCTGTTGATGAATTCACAAAAAGACTTGAATCATTTAAGAGCCTATTCACAGCAGTTGATTTTGTTGCTGATAAAATATCTAGATTTGGTGATGTTGCTTTAGATTTTATTAGTGATAGAGTCAAGAAAAAAAGTTCAAAAAAGAAAGGAAAGGAGATGGACGAAGATGAGTAGTAAAAAAAGTAATATGAAATTATTTACAGGTATTTTATTAGGAGCAGGGTTAGGTCTTATGTTTGCTCCACAAGAAGGTAGTAAAACTAGAAAGGTAGTTAAAGAAAAATTAGATGAGTTAACTCAAAAAATTAAAGAAATAGATGTTAAAGAGGTTCAAGCTGAATTAACTAAAAAAATTAATTCTTTAAAAGAAGAAGTAGCTGATCTTGATAAAGAAAAAGCACTTCAAATAACTGAAGAACAATTAAAAAAACTTCAAAAGAAAGCAGAAGATTTATATGCTTATGCAAAAGAAAAAGGAACACCTTATCTTGAAAAAGCAGCATTAGAAGTTAAAGATCAAATTTATAAATATGCTTCAGTGCTTGTAAAAAAATTAGAACCAAAAGAAGAAAAAAAAGTAGTTAAAAAAACTACAAATACTAAAAAAACAAATGCTAATACTAAAAAATAAATGTTGAGAAATAAAAAGTATTTTTAAATAAGATTTATAGAGAGTTAATGTTTGGTGAAAATTAATACTTATTTAAAAAGAAGTTACATATTTTGAGTTTAATAGGTGATGCTTTATAATCAAAAGTGCATAATAACTTTATGAATTAAGGTGGTACCGCGAGTAAATCGTCCTTAAATTATAAAGTTTTTATTTTTAGGAGGGAATTTATGAATTTATATGAAGAATTAAAATATAGAGGACTTATAGATAATATAACTAGTGAAGACTTAATTGATAAACTAAATAATGAAAGTTTAACATTTTATATTGGTGTAGATCCAACAGGGGCATCAATGCACATAGGACATTATTCTAGTGTTATAGCTATGGCTATGAGACTAAAAAATGCAGGGCATAAGCCTATAATTATCGCAGGAGGAGGAACAGGACTTATAGGAGATCCTAAACCAAATGCTGAAAGGAGTATGCTTTCAAAAGAAGTTTCACTTCAAAATATAGAAAATATAAAAAAACAACTTGTTAAATTGCTAGGAGATGATGTAAAAGTAATAAATAATGCAGATTGGCTTCTTGAAATGAATGCTATTGATTATTTAAGAGATTTTGGAAAACATTTTAATATAAATTATATGCTTTCAAAAGATACAGTTAAAAGAAGACTTGATATAGGAATAACTTATACTGAATTTTCTTACATGATACTTCAGTCAATTGATTTTCTAAAATTATATGAAAGAGAAAACTGCATAATGCAAATTGGTGGACAAGATCAATGGGGAAATATTACAAGTGGTCTTGAACTAATAAGAAAGTTTCATCCTGAAGCAAAATGTTATGGACTTACTATGCCACTAATTACTAGAGCTGATGGAAGTAAATTTGGTAAAAGTGAAAGTGGTAAAAGTTTATGGCTTGATATAAATCTTACTAGTTCATATGAAATGTATCAATATTTTGTAAATTCTGAAGATAGTAAAGTTATAGAATATTTTAAAAAATTAACATTTTTAAGTAAAGAAGAAATTGATGAAATGGAAGTTTTACTTAAAAATGAACCAGAAAAAAGAACTGCGCATAAAAGACTTGCTTTTGAAGTAGTAAAAATTCTTCATGGAGAAGAAGAAGCAATTAAAGCAGAAGAAACAAGTAAAGAAGTATTTAGTGGTAATCATAGTGAAAATATGCCTACTTATAAATTAGATAACGAAAAAGTAGGTAATATTAACATAATGGATTTACTAGTACTAACGGAACTTACAACTTCAAAAAGTGAAGCAAAAAGATTAGTTCAATCAAACGCAGTAAAAATAAATAATGAAAAAGTAGAAAATGAAAATCTAATTATAAATGATGAATTATTTGAAAATAATATGTTTATACTACAAAAAGGAAAGAAAAATTATATAAAAATAGAAAAATAAATATAGATTTGCAAATTAATTTAACCAAGTTTCACCAAATTATTTTGAGCTGATTTTCACCAAAATAATTTGTACAACACAAAAAGACAAAAGTATGATATATTAAAAGAGGACTCAGTCCTCTTTTAATATTGAATTATTATTTTCTAGTTTGCCTTTAATCAAATATGAATCTTCAAAAATTGTTATCAAATTTGAAATAACTGCTTCTGGAACATAATCTATACTAACTAAATGTAATATTGAATTTTTTGTTAAATCTATTATTTCATCTATATATTCTAATAATTCACTATTCATTTTAAATCCATTTCTCCTTTCGCTAACATAACTATTTCACTATCTATAATTGTTTTATTCATTTGAAAAGCTAACATTAAAGCATTTATTACAAGTGTATTTAGTTTTCTTGGTGATGATCTTGAACAAGAATATAGTGCATTACAAGCATCTGGTAAAAATATATCTTTACTTGCATTAGCTAGTTCTAGCCTAGAAGCAATATACTCTTTTACCTCATCTCTATCAAAACCTTTAAATTCGTATTTTACAATTATTCTTTGATTTAAACTTTCATAAATACGTTTAGACAATTCTACTTTAATATCTTTATAACCAACTAATATTAATGATACATAATCTTTTGAATCCATTTCAAAGTCATAAAGTACTTTTAAGATAGAGAAAACATCTTTACTTAATAAATGTGCTTCATCAATAACAATAATAATTTTCATCTTATCTTTATTCACTATTCTTATTATTTCTTCCTGAATATTTATATATATATCTGATCTATAACAAGAACCTATATTTAAAAAGAAATTATCAGTAAGAATTTTTAAGAAATCAAAAGATGTCATTTCACTTGTAGCGTTAATATAAATAATTTTATATAAGTCTTTGTTTAAAGAATTAATAAAAGCTCTAACTGCATAAGTTTTTCCAAAACCAATTTCTCCATAAAATAAAGCTATACCTTTTATATCTTTTATATAATTAAGTCTACTTAATACTTGTATATAATCATTTGATTTAAAAATATATTTAGAACTATCTTCTTTAAGAAAAGGATTACAATTCATACCAAAAAAGGAAGTATACAAAATTAATCACCATCCTTATCAATAACATTTCTCTCATCATTTACTATTTTAGAATAATCTATTAAAGTATTTCTTTTAATAATAGAATTAGTTTGTTTATCTACTTTAGTACATATATCTTCCATCTTATCATTATCAAAAATATACATTTTAGATAAATCATTAGGATCGTATCTTAATTCTATATTTTGCCTTATATATTTAAAAGGCACTTCATAATAATCGTTATTAATTTTAACAGTTCTATCATTTCTAACGGTACGTATAATTCTATGCATAAAAGCATCATCAATAAATTTTTCATCTAAAAATCTAATATTTTTAAATTCGTTATGCCATCTTTGATTAGGTGTTTCATTAGTAGAAGAATGAATTTTATTAATATACTCATTATAAATAAATGTTTTTAAACTTTCATTCACATCAGAAAGAGATTTAAAATTATTCCAATTTGTGCATCTCATCCAGCCATCTTTAATAGTTCTAAACGTTCTTTCAATTTTAGCTTTACTTTCTGGCGAATATGGTTTAGCATGAATAAGTTCTACACCTAAAGAAGCACAAATAAAAGAAAGTTGTTTATTATCAAAAGAAGAACCATTATCAACAAATAATTTTTTAGGAATACCATAAGTTTTAACAGCGTTTTTAAACACTTTTTGCATATTAATAGCATTATCATTTAAGAAAAACTCATATCCCATAATCATTCTAGACTTATCATCAATAAACATAATAAGTTTAGTACGATATTTTTTATCATCGATAGTAACATAAGGTCCGAAAGAAGTATCACTTTGCCAGCAATCATTAACACTTTTCATTTCAAACATTCTTCTATCAACAGATATATTTTGATTAGATTTTAAATTATTGCTTTTTATAAATCTAAGAACTGTATTTAATGAGATATCACATTTACTAATAAAATGTTCATCTAATAATTTCTTATAAATTGAAGTGCCACTTATAGTAGGAAATTCTTCTCTTAAAGTAATAATTCTTTGAATAGTTTCATTATTAAGTTTCCTTGATGATTTATAATCTTTTCTTTTTTTTATTTCTAAAGCTTTATAACCACTTTTCTTATATTTGAAATACCAATTTCTAATACAACTAGAAGAAAAAGTATATTCTTTACCTTTAAATTCATGTTTTTGGGCAGAAATATCCCTTATATACGCCTCTTTACTATCATATCCATGAGTATTATTTATAAGAGGAGCTATTAAACTAAATCTAAATAAGCCCCAGTCATTATAATTTTTCATCAATTTCCTCCTTTCGAAAGTATAATAAAACACTTTAAAAAGAGAAAAAAGGTAAAGTTATGTTGGTGGCCTATTTTAAAAATAGGCCATATTATAAATTCCTTTATGTATCATCATTAAAATTTTCTTATTTATATCATAAAAGAGTTTATAATATTTAAAAATATTTTTCTTTAACGCTTCAATTATTTCTATTTTTGATATATTATTAAACATAGTTTTTAAATATGGTATAAATTTATTAAAGTCTTTTTTCCATTTGATTATAGTATCAAATGGTATATCTATTGTTATATCTATTGTTATATCTTTTATATCATTAAAAGAATTTAATATAACATCTAAAAGTGAGATTTTATATGGAACTATATATAATGGTAATAAAGCATGTGTTTTACCACATTTCTTGCATTTCACACGCTTTATGGTAATTATTTTCTTTTCTAATTTTTCGTTTATATATTTTATATTTCTTTTATAATTTCCCCATTTAATTAAATCATCTGAATTACAATTAGGACATTTTATAAAGTTAAAATCCATTGTTTCTTCGTATTTTTTAAAAATTTTCTTAAAATTATTGATTTTTTCGCTAAAAAGTAGTATCATATACACGTCGTTAAGACAAAAAATTATTTGGGTTGGGAAGCAAATGCTTCTCTTTTTTTGTCTTTTTCCTTTCTTTTGACACTTTATTTTATACTTTTTTATACTTTTAGTCAAAATAAAATGGTGAAAGTCCACCATTTTCTGTATAAATTATTTTGTTAGTTTATAAAAAACTGTAAAATTTTTATTTAAATGCCCGTTTTTTTTATTTTGGGCAGTTAGTTTTGTAATTTTGATGGGGGAACAAAAAACAAATCAAGGATTAGCTTGCTAACTTGTTTGTCCTTGATTTGATTTTTTGTTACTTTTATAATATTTTTTTCAAATAAAGTTTATCTTTATTTGTTATCTATTTTATTAAATGTTATAATACTTTCTCGTATCTTAGCTTATGGAAGGAATTATTTTATGAAAAATGCTAAGAAAAACAAACATTTATCCTTTGAAGATAGATGTGTTATTGAAGAATTTTTAAATTTTGGATATAACTTTACTAAAATTGCTAATCGATTAGCTAAAGATAGAACTACTATTTCTAGAGATATTAAAAAACATAGATTTTTACGCTCTGGTTGGAATTGTACTAATAAACCTTGTTGCTTTGAAAACAAACCTCCTTATGTTTGTAATGGTTGTAAAAAATTTAATCATTGTACCAACGTCAGATACTCTTATTCTCACGATGTAGCTTACAATGAATATAAACAAACCTTAATTAAACAGCGCGCACATTTACAAATTACTAAAGAACAAATTGTTTCTATAAATGATATTATCGCTCCGCTTATGATGCATAAAAAACATTCTGTTAATCAAGTATTTATTGAACATCCTGAAGTTTTACCTTTTTCTAAATCTACCTTTTATAAATATATTGATTTAGGTATTTTAAATGTTAAAAATTTAGATTTACCTAGGAAAGTTAGATTTAGAGTTAAAAAAGAATATGATTATACGCGCATTAAAGCTAACGTAAAAATTAAAGTTGGTAGATTTTATACAGATTTTAAAGAATATATCGAATATAATCCCACTGCTTCTATTGTTGAAATGGATACAGTTATTGGTACATCTGGTGGCAAAGGTGGTAAATGTTTTCTTACTCTATTATTTAGAAATTTCAATTTAATGTTAATTTATTTATTACCTTACAAACAAACTAAATATGTTATCGAAGTTTTTAACTCAATTAAAGAACTTATCGGAATTGAAGAATTCAAAAGATTATTTGAAGTAATTCTAACTGATAATGGCACTGAATTTTCTGATCCAGAAAGTATTGAATTAGATTTTAATACTGGCGAAAAATTAGTCAGCCTTTTCTATTGTGATCCTAATTGTTCTTGGCAAAAAGGTTCTATTGAAAAAAATCATGAATTTATTCGCTATATCTTACCTAAAGGTTCTTCTTTCGCTGGTTTAACCCAAGATGATTGTTTTCTAATTGCCTCTCATATAAACTCTGTTCCTAGAGTATCATTAAACAACGCTTCTCCTTTTGATTCAGCAATACTTTTTTTAGGAGAAGAAAATTTAAAAAAATTCAAAATAAAAAAGATCGATAACGATGACATCGATCTTTCAATAAGATTGCTTAAAAAGTAATCTTTTCATAAGCTAAGATACAAAAATTTTTCTTCAATAAATACGGGCAGTTACCTCTATTCTTTTTTTAAAATCCTCAACTGCACGTCTTTTATCATGCAATAATACTTCGCTTATTGACATATATACTACTACATTTTTTATTTTTTTTCAATTTTTATGTCTTTTTATGCCTATTTTACGGGCAGTTAAATAAATAATCTTATTTTTTCACTAACCGTGCGTTTATCTCTAAATTTAACG
>JAFQIC010000055.1 GCA_017397745.1 Bacilli bacterium | reverse complement strand
TCTATTAAAATTTTATTATCATTATAAGAATACTCTACTGCATTTTTTAAAATATTAGTTAATGCCTCAACTTGCCATTTATAATCACAATTTATTTTATTTTGACATTTATTATTTACTTCAATATTTATATTTTTTAAATCACATAAATTAGATACATTTTTAATAGTTTCATTTACTATTTTTTTTACTGATATATCTTCTCTTATAAAAGTTATAGTATTAGCTTCAAACTTTGAAAGTTTTAAGATAGATTGAACTAAAAAAGTAATATTTGTTATTTCTCTTTTTATGTTTTTTATAAATCTTTGTCTAGTTTCATCATCCATTTTAGGATCATCAATTATATTATCTAACAAAATATTAATTGATGTTAATGGAGTTTTTAATTGATGAGAAATATCTTGTAATGAGTTTTTTAAGTTAATTTTATCTTTTAATGAATTTTCAGCATTTTCCTTTAACATAATTGTTGTTTTATATATTTCCTGTTTAAGAATAGATAATTTATCTTCTGATAATTCATCCAAATCAAGTTCATAATTCTTGTGATTTATTTTTTCAATACATTTTATAATCTTATCTATTTCTTTATCATTTTTTAAATTATGTTTTATAAATAAATAGATTAATGAGATAAATGCAACTAATAATATTCCAAATTTTGTTATACCAAAAATCAAATTATAATTATCATTTTTAGATACATAAGAATCTTTAGACATATCAT
This sequence comes from Bacilli bacterium, assembly GCA_017397745.1. Lineage (GTDB taxonomy): Bacteria > Bacillota_I > Bacilli_A > RF39 > UBA660 > RGIG1840. The sequence continues at coordinate 2,160 of JAFQIC010000055.1, read as the reverse complement.
AACCATAATCTTTCAAAACATTATCTTCAGTTTCTTTAGAATTTAATATTTCTACTAAATCATTTTGATCTAAATTTGGATATTTTTCTTCTACTTTTTCTAAGATAGCATTTATTTTATAATTAAAGTTTCTTTTATATTGGTTATATTCAATAGTATTAACAATAACAAGCAATAAAGAAAAGATTGTTATAACAATTAAACTTTGTAGTAAATAATGTTTTAAATATTCCTTATTTTTCATCTATCCTGTACCCTATACCTTTAACTGTTGTAATTATATCTGTTCCTAATTTTTCTCTTATTCTCTTTAAATAAACTGTTGCTGTATGATCATCAACATAATTACTTGTCCAATCATATATTTTATCTAAAATTGTTTCTCTGCTTACTACATTACCAACATTTACAAATAATAAATTAAGTATTTTTAGTTCTAAACTTGATAAATCTATAATCTCATTATTTCTACTAACACTCATTTTATTCAAATCAAAACTTATATCTTTTACCTTAATTACTGATTTCTTTTTATTTCTTAAAATCACTTTATTAACTCTAACTAATAATTCCATAGTAGAAAATGGTTTAGTCATATAATCCTCTGCACCTAAATTTAGTCCTTTGACAACATCACTTTCTTCATCTCTTGCTGTTAAAAAAATTACAGGAATATTTTTTTCTTTTATATATTTTTCATATAAGTCAAACCCATTTCCATCAGGAAGCGATACATCTAATATAATTAATTCTGGTTCATTAAATTTCAAGTATTCTACTGATTCTTTAACTGTTGTTTTGAAATCTAAATTATAATTATTCTTTTTAAAAGCATACACTAATCCTTCAGCAATACTTTCATTATCTTCAATTAATAAAATACTCATATTATTCCCTTTCTTTCACTTATAATTATACCATAAATAAAGGGAATATTTATCATATCCCCTAAGCATTCTAAATATTTTCTTTTCTAATTGTTTCTATGGTATTTTGTTTATTAATTTTACTTATAGAATATCTCATAATAATATATACAATAATAAATACAAATACTATACTTATCATAATTCCTGTTATTGGTAAATGATAAGGTGTTTCAACTTTCTGAGAAAATCCTAAATGAAGTGCATAAGATCCACCTATTCCTAAAATAATTCCATAAAATAAAGATTTTGAAGAATAGAATAATGTTTCTAAATTAATCATACGATTAAATTCTTTTTTAGTCATACCTACACTTTTTAACATAGCAAATTCTTTTTGTCTTAATTCCATATTTGATGTTAAAGTATTAAATATGTTAGTTACCCCAATTAATGTAATAACAGCTATAAATCCATATAAGAATATACTTATTACTATTACCATTGATCTTTCTGCTTCTGCTTGTGCATCAAAATTATTGATTACTAATTCACTATCTAATAATTCAATATCTTTAACTAAATTTGTAGAGTCAGATGTTTCTATCATCATTCTATAAGGTACAAATTTTAAATTATCATAGTATTCTTTATCTACTATTAAATATCCACCATTATAAAACACATTTTCTAACCCAATAGGTCTTTCATCAGTAACTGATGCAATTTCTACTGACATATTAGTATTAGTTTCTCCAGATTCAAGAGATAAATTCATATTATCCCCAGCTTTATATTTATATCTATCAGTTATTATCTCTTTGTTTTTTGTGGTACTCCAATATCTCAATTCATCAATTAAGATACCTTTTTCTTTAATATTTTCATAATTTAATCCTAAATCTTTTGCATACTTTTTAAATGAATTACTATCTAATGAATAAATGGCAACTGCAATATATGCTTCATTAAGATCAGAATCTGAATAATGATTAATTTTATTTTCATCTAATACTTTAGATAAACCTCTATGTTCATATAACATATAACTTTTATCAATGTTATCTAGTTTTCTTAATAAACTTATTTGTTCTTCGCTATATTCAGGTAATGTTCCATTATAAACAATTACATTATAATCATAATCTTTATAATACATACCTGCTTGACTAAATCCCTCATTTACAAAGTAAAACATTGTTATAAATACAAAGATACTTACTGTTAATGATATTACTGTTGTACGATATTTTTTCTTACTTCTTTTTAAATTTTTATAAGCAAGAACACCACC
>JAFQIC010000002.1 GCA_017397745.1 Bacilli bacterium | reverse complement strand
GTGCAAAACCTTTTGTAATATATTCTTTTAATATTTTAGTTGCCCATATTCTAAATTCAGTTGCTTTTTTAGAATTAATACGATAGCCAACTGCAATTATTGCATCCAAACTATATACTTCAGTATTATAATTTTTTCCATCATCTGCAGTTAACGAGCATTTCTCGGTAACTGAATTTTTATCTAGCTCTTTTTCTGCAAATATATGTTTCAAATGAAGACTAATATTATCAGTTGTACATTCAAATACTTTTGACACTCCTTTTTGAGATAACCACAAAGTATCATCTTTATATATTGCATCAACAATTATATTTCCATCTTTATTTTTTATATATTATTAAATCATTTTCTGGCATAAGCTTCTCCTTTCTATTTTATTTACTATTTAATTTTTTATCATAAGTCGTTACTACCTAAATTTTTATAAACAAATTGGATTTTATCCTTAACATTTAAAGATTTTAATGACCAATCAAATGTTAATCTATCTTATTCTTTACATAATAATAACCCTATCGTATGATTATCATATTCTTTTTTTATTCTAATTAAAATACTTATATTTCATTTCTGTATTTTTCTTCAAAAATAACTTTTGCTTTATTTACAAAATAATTACTTTTATCATAATTAATTTTAGTTTTATCTAAAATTTCTATTAGTTTTTTTATACTATCATACTTTTCATTTTCTTCAATTTCTATAAACAAATATTTTCTATTAACATATTGAACACAAATTTGTAATTCATCTTTTTCATATATTTCTATATAATCATTTACCTTTATTAATTCTTTATATCCTACTATATTTAAAAACTTTTCAGCATCTTTTTTATTTGTAACTTGCACTTTTAATTTACTTTGGTTAATTATGTTTTCATTTTTATCATATTCTTTATATTTATACATTAGATAATGTTTTTTATTATTTATACTTCTAATCAAAATATATTTTTTTAAAATTTCAAGTGGATTTACATCTAAATCTTTGTCTTTTTCTACATAATAAATATCATCCATAATAAAACTATCAATTTTTTTATAATTATTATTTTTTAAAAATTTTAATAATTCTTTTTTCGAAATATTAACTTTTACTGTTATTTCATTTTCAATTTCCACTTTTAAATTTCCTTCCACTAAATAAAAATTGAATAATAAATAAATTTTTTTATTTTATTAATCCAATTTTATTAAAAGGGTAAAGTCTTACCTTAACTGTTCCTCTTAAATCATTTATTCTAAAAGATCCATAGAATCTACTATCTTTACTGACATTTCTATTATCACCTAGAACAAATACAGAATCTTTCTCTACTGATGCTTCAAAATCTTTTGTATATTCGAAATCCAAAGGAACCTTTACTTGTTTTCCATCTATATATAAAATATCATCTTTATATTCTATTTTTTCATTTTCAAAACCTATAATTCTTTTAATTAAATATTCGTTTTCAATTTTTACTACAACCATATCAAATCTTTTATAATTTTTTAAATATTGTGTATATTTATTTATAAAAACAATTTCATTGTTATAAAGCACAGGTTCCATAGATTCACCCTTAACTTTAGCGGGACTAATCAAATAAGTTCTTATTATTACTACTAATATAAAAATAATTATGTAAGGCACTAAATTTTTTAATTTATTCATTATCTTTTTTCCTTTTCTAAAATAAAAATTAGGCACTTAACCTAATTTCTTTCTTTAATTTTAAATCCACCTTTAATAGTTTTTAAAAAATTAAGTTTTGCTCTTCTAACTTTTCCTTTTTTAACTACTGTTATTTTTTCAATTAATGGACTATGTACTGGAAATACTCTGTTTATTCCTACACTTCCAGATTTTTTACGAACTGTAAATGTTTCACTTACACTACCGCCTTTTTTCGCAGTTACAATACCTTCAAAAGCTTGTATTCTTTCTCTTTTTCCTTCTTTAATTCTTACATCCACTCTAACTGTATCTCCTACTCTAAATTCAGGTACATTTGGATTAAGTTGTTTCTTATTAATCTTATCGATTAAATTCATTTAAATCATCCTTTCTTAATAACGTTAATCTTACATGTAATGCATCGGATTAAGCAAATTGATTTTAACACAAAAATACTTTTATTGCAAGGGTTTATCTACTTTTTCCCTTACTTTCTTCATATTCATATCCACTATCTTTAGTAGCCAAATAATATAATTTTTGATTATAATTATTTTTAAACTCTTCTTCAGCTATTAAAAGTTTTTTAAGTATTTCTTTATATGTTTTTTCGCTAACATAATCTTTGTATTTTGTTATTACTACACTTTTAAGTTTAGCAATTTCATCAAGAATTAAAGGTGTATCTGTATCATCATCTTCTTCATTTGTTAAAACTTCATACATCCTTTTAAAAAGTTTATCAAATTTCTTATTTATAGATTTAACAATATAATAATTTATTAAATCTTTATCAATTAATGTTATTTTAGAAACACTTATTTTATATTTACTAGAAGAATTTAAAGGTGTAACAATAAATCCTTTTTCTTCATAAGAATAAAGAACTTTATATTTGTTTTTTCTTTTTAGTGAATAATCCATATTTTTATACCTCTTAATCTTTATTTTGAATTTTTTTTCTTTCTGTTTCCCTATATTCGTTTATTAATTTATGATTGCCTGATAAAAGAACTTCTGGTACTTCTAAATCATTATATACCCTTGGTTTTGTATAAACAGGATAATCATAATATTCATCATTAAATGATTCACTTACAAGACTTTCTTCATTTATTACTCCAGGAAGAAGTCTAACAATACTATCGGTAATTGCCATAGAAGGTATTTCTCCTCCTGTGAGCACATAATTACCTACACTAATAATTTCATCTGCAAGAGAATATATTCTTTCATCAAAACCTTCATAGTGCCCACATACTAAAATTATATGTTTTTTATTTTTTAAAATATTTGCTTTTTTCTGATTATAAGTGTTTCCCCTAGGAGATGTTATAATAACATAGCTATCATCTGTTTTAAGTGCATTAACTGCATTAAAAATAGGTTCACACATAAGAATCATACCTGCTCCTCCACCAAAAGCATAATCATCTACTTGTTTATTTTTATATGGAGAGTAATCTCTAAAATTAATAATATTTATTTCAACAAGACTTTTTTCTATTGCTCTTTTAATTATACTTTCACTAAGAAAACCATCAAACATTTTAGGAAATAAAGTTAGTATATCAATTTTCATTTATTAGTCCCTCCAAATTTTTAAATATTATTTCTTGCCTAGAAAGATTTATATTTTCAATAAAGTTTTCGTGATATGGAATTAAAAATTCTTTAAGCGATATTAATTTATAACCATTATTATTTATTATTTCTTTTACATATCCTATTTCTTTATTATTATAAATGCATTTTAAATTTATTAAATCTGAATCTAATATATTATCACCAAATTCAATTTCATCTCTTAAAGCATAAACTTTTTTTCCTTTAAAAACACTTACTTCTAAAATATCATTATATTCTTTAAATTTTACCATATCATAGTTTTTATGTTTTCTATAAGTTTCGATAGTAACTTTTATTTTATCTTCTCCTATATATAAATTATTATTTTTTTTAAATACTAAAGTTTTATATTCAAAGTCACTAATAATTCTAACCTCGCCTTTTAAAGCATGAGTATTTATAAGTTTTCCAATATAAATAAAGTCCATTCACTTCACCTTAAATTCATAAAGTATTATACCACTAGATACTCCAACATTCAAACTTTCACAAGACTCATTCATTTCTATCTTTATATTTTCATCAGCATTTTCTAATGAATAGTTACTAACACCTGAGCCTTCATTACCAAAAACTACTGCATATTTATTTTCTTTTACTATATTTTTTAAATCTTTTCCAATTAAAGAAGTAACATATATTTTAATTTTTTCTTCTTTTAATTTATTAAAAATGTTTTCTATAGAATCTTCTATTATATTAATATGAAATATCATACCTTGACTAGCTCTTATAACTTTATCATTGTAAGGACTAACAGAATTATTTGTAAAAACTATACTATCAATATCAAAAGCAACCGAGTTTCTTATAATTGTCCCAACATTTCCTGGATCACTTACATTATCTAAAATAACTATTTTATTTCCTAGAATATCGTTTTTTTCAAGTTTTACCACCGCCATTATACTTTGTGGTGTTTCTAAAAGAGAAATACTTTTTAAAACTTCTTCACTTACATATATAGTATTTAAATTTGTTTTATATTCTTTTCCACTTAGTAAAATTATTTCTAAAGCAACCCCTTTTTTTATTGCTTCTTCTACTAAATGATATCCTTCTACAATATATTTTTTTTCTTTTAAAATATATTTTTTATCCCTTAGTTTTCTATAATATTTAATTTTTTCATTATTTTTTGATTCTATCATTTTTACTCCCTTAAATTTTTTCTATTAACTTTATAATTTTTTTTATATTTTTCTACTAAAGACCAAAAATCTTTAGAATGATTAAAATGCACCATATGACAAAGTTCATGCACAATTACATAATCAATATCATCAACATCATAACTTATTAAATTTAAATTTAAACATACTATATTATCTCTTTTATTATAATATCCCCATTTAGCTTTCATTTTTTTTATTATTAAAGTAGGAATATTACCTTTTTTAAACATCCTATTAAAATTAAATTTAAGCCTTTCTAAAAAAATAACTTTTGCATTTTCTCTAAGATACTTTTC
>JAFQIC010000054.1 GCA_017397745.1 Bacilli bacterium | reverse complement strand
ATTCATCTATTTCTGAAATTTCCTATGAAGGGTGGATTGCTTTATATGATGTATTCGTAAGGTTTGTTTCGGACGAAAAGAAAGAAATCATCAAAGGATCTGAACAATCCCTAAAAAACCAACAAAACAAGTTGCAAAAAGTACACCGAAATCGTAATCATGGTTATTGGAAATTTGAAGCTAAGCGCCAAAAAAAATTAAAATTTGAAAATGGAAAATAAGAATTTTATCAGTAGCTATATTTCAAATTTCTATATTATTAGCAATAGTGTAAACAAAAAAGTTGACAGAAAAAAGTAATAAGTAAATCATAAATTACAATTTATCGAGCAGATCAATTAAATTGATCTGTTTTTTTATATTGACAAATGTGTGTATACTGTATATAATGTATATAAACAAGCGAGGTGAATTATGGAAATTATAATTAGTAATTCAAGTGGTGTTCCAATTTATGAACAGATAAAAGAGCAAATTAAAGCTAAAATTATTTCAAATGAATTGAAAGCAAATGAATTATTGCCATCTATTAGATCTCTTGCTAAAGATTTAAGATGTAGTGTCATAACAACTAAAAACGCCTATGAAGAATTAGTGCATGAAGGATATGTTATTAGTGTTCCATCAAAGGGTTTCTATGTGGCTGAAATAAATAATGAAGTTGTTCGTGAAGAATTGTTAAATAAAATAGAATTGTTATTAGATGAAGCAGTTAATATTGCAAAATTAAATAGCATTGACAAGAAAACAATATTAGAAATGATAAATATTTTATACGAGGAGGAAAAATGATGAATAATATTTTAGAAGTTAAAAATCTATCAAAAAAATATAACGATTTTGAGTTAAAGAATGTTAGTTTCGAGTTACCTAAAGGAATGATCTTAGGATTTATTGGAGAAAATGGTGCTGGAAAAACTACAACAATTAAGTCTATATTAAATATAGTAAATGATTATACTGGTGAGATAAATGTATTTGGTATGAATAATAGGAAAAATGACAAGGCTATCAAGGAAGATATAGGTATAGTGTTAGATGATATGTTTTTTCCTGAAATACTAAACCCTAAAGATATAAATTCAATTATGAAAGATATTTATGTAAATTGGGATTCTAAATTATATTTTAAATATTTAAAAGAATTTTCGTTACCCCAAAATAATCAAATTAAAACTTTTTCAAAGGGGATGAGAAAGAAATTAGAAATTGCAACCGCTCTTTCGCATCATCCTAAACTTTTAATACTTGATGAACCAACTAGTGGTTTAGATCCTGTTGCTAGAAATGAAGTTATAGATATTTTTCAAGATTTCATTCAAAATGAAGAATGCTCTATATTGTTATCAAGTCATATTACAACTGATTTAGAACACATTGCCGATTATATAGTATTTATTAATGATGGTGAGATATTACTATCTAAAACAAGAGATGAATTATTAGAAAGATATGGAATTGTTAAATGTACTGAAAAGGAATTTAAAAAAATAAATGGTAATGATTTTATTAGGTATAGAAAATCTAAATATGAATATGAAGTATTAGTTGAAAATAAGAAAGAATTTAATAAGAAATATAATATTAATACTATAGATAAGATAACACTTGAAGATCTTATGGTAATGATGATTAAAGGAGTGAGATAATGAAAGGATTAATAAAAAAAGATTTTTTACTTGTAAAAAGTAACATTAAAGTTTTAATGATTTTATTTATTGTGTTTGGATTTATGACTTTTAATGGTGAAATGGATCTATCATTTGTATTACCATTTATGAGTGTTGTTATTATGATCTCAACTTTTAGTTATGATGTTTATAATAAATGGGATGCTTATGTTATTGCACTTCCAGATGGAAGAAAAAATAGTATTAAGTCAAAATATATAGCAACAATTATTTTGCTTTTTATGATTACTATAGGAGTATCAATAATCACTGCAACCATTACTTATATCAAAGATAATTCAATAGATTTGGGTACAATTTTAGAAATGTTGTTAGCAACAATATCAGCTACGATTATAATACAGTCTATTATGTATCCAGTTATTTATAAATTTGGTTTAGAAAAGGCTCGTATAGGAATTTTTGTTGGGGTGTTTGGTCTTGGATTTTTGGCAAGTTTAATTTCAAAATTTGTTGATTTTAAACCAATTCTTCAACATTTAGATATATTAAATAATTATTGGATGTTTATATTGCCAATAGTTACTTTAGTTATTTTATATGTTTCTTATAAAATATCAGAGAAAGTATATTTAAAGAAGGAGTTTTAAAAATTACAATTTGTGCGAAGGATTGTAAAATTAACAAAAATCTATTCCATAAACACTTAAAACGTGGTATATTATTACTAGCAACGGAAGATTATATGTACTCTTTCGTTATTGGAAAAGAGTTGTAGATAACTACGACACCCGCTCCATATGTATATTAGTCGAACTTTTTTGGTTCGATTTTTTAATATATAAGTTTGCTATGGTCGAAAAGTGGTCGAAAAGTGGTCGAATACATTGTTAATATTTTAAATTTTGTATATAATATTATTGGGTGATAAAAATGTATATAGAAGATCAAAAAACTGAATTAAAAGTAGAACTAACTAAAGATATTAAAAAAGAAATTGTTGCATTTGCTAATACTAATGATGGAATTATTTATATTGGAATTGATGATAGCGGAAATGTTATTGGTTTAAAAAATGCTAATAAAGATTTAGAATCATTAAGCGGAATGATACGCGAAGGTATTAAATCTGATTTAACTCTTTATACCAAAATATATATCGAAAGAATTGAAAATAAAGACATAATCATAGTTAAAGTTAGTGAAGCACCAAATAAACCGTACCATCTAGCAGATAAAGGTTTGAAAACATCTGGAGTTTATCTAAGACATGGAAATGCATCTGTACAGGCAAATGAAGAAGTTATAAAAAAGATGCTTATAGAAAGCAATAGCAATTCTTTTGAAAATAATATCTCTAACATTCAAGATTTACATTTTAATTATTTAAGAGAAATTTTTAAAAGGCATAATATTGAAATTGATGATAATAAATTTAAAACGCTTAACATTACAAATTTAAATAATGAATATACTAATTTAGGATTACTTTTATCTGATGAATGTCCATATTCGATAAAGTGTGCTATTTTTAACGGAAACAACAAATTAGAATTTAAGGATAGAAAAGAGTTTACTGGTTCTGTATTAAAACAGGTAAATGACACATTTGAATATTTAGATTTATATAATAAAACAAAGGGGAAAATTATAGGCTTAGAAAGAATAGATACAAAAGATTATCCTGAATATGCTCTTAGAGAGTCTTTATTAAATGCAATTATACATAGAGATTATAATTTTACTGGAAGCATATTAATATCCTTATTTGATGACCATTTTGAAATTACATCTTTAGGCGGATTGGTTAAAGGGCTTAGCATAGAAGATTTATATAATGGAGTTTCTGAATCAAGAAATCCTAATTTAGCAAATATATTTTATAGATTAAAATATGTAGAAAGTTTTGGTACTGGTATTGGAAGAATTATTGAATCATATAAAGAATATGATAAAGAACCATTGATATTGAACAGTGAAAATGTATTTAAAGTAACATTATATAATGTCAATTATGTTAAAGATGAAAGTATTAAAATCTTGCCTACTAATTTAACGCAAGAGGAACAAATTATTGAGTATTTAAAGAAAAATAATAAAATAAATAGAATTGTAGTAGAATCTTTACTTGAAGTATCTAAAACTAGAGCTAATGATATTTTAAACAATATGATAAATAATAACATATTAGTCCAGACAGGTACTGGTAAAAATACTTATTATGTGTTAAAACAATGTTAGCTTGATATTTTGTATATCAAATCGTTAAGAAGCGAAAAGTTGTAGATATCTTCAACAACTGCTTCAATGAGGTTTATACTCGTGCACTTTATATGAGTGTGTGAGTTTTTTTATTACAGAATGCATATAGATTGACACTTAAAATATTATGGGCTTTTTTCATTGTCTAAAGGAGATAAGTCAATAAATTTCCCTATTGAATTTCAAACTGAATTTGTTAAAAAATGGTATGAGAAAACAACACTATTTTTAAACAAAATATAAAATTATATAGTTATTCTATAGTTGTAGAGTTTGTAAAGATAGGATTGGAAATTGATATATAACAAAAGACTATGTAAAAGAAGAACAAAAAAATTAATTGAGATTTTTAATAATACAAGATAATTTATGTGCATAAATAAAAATAGTACTGAGTATACTAGTATTGACAATGATTCATAAAAATAATATTATTGTTATAGAAGAACTCTGTTCAATCCGAAGCTTCACGTTTAGTACGTGAAAGGTTTATGTAGGAAGAATGGAGTTTTTTATTTTGCTTTTTTTGTCAATGTCGAATCAAAAACACTGTTTTTAGATTTAAAGCACCAATGTCTATATGGATCTTTCCAATTGTTTGAAAAATCTCCTCTTGCACTTGTAGACATACCTATATTAAAATTTGGATATATTGTTCTTATATTTTTTAATATATTTTAATATATTTTTATATAATTTTTCTTTTGCTATTGTTCTTTTGCCTCGTCTATTAGTACCATATCATGTAGTATAAAAAAACTCACAATCTTATTATTTTAGCAATTGTGAGAGTAAATTTTTCGCGTAACAACTTTTTTATTGTTTAAAATTTTTACATATGATTTTGTGTCCCCGCATCCATTTCTAAAACATTGACCGTTTTAAAATAAGTAACTAGATTCGGGTTATAAGTTCTAATACCATTATCACTATAATAACCAATATAACCACCAGCTTCTTTTACTTTTCTATCTAATCTTTCTCGACTTAAATAGTCATCTACCATATCTTGTCTTAAATCATTAAAAAAATTCTTTTCAGTAAAAACTGTATTCTTTTTTAGTACATAAATTGCATTTTCTTTCACCATTTCAAAAATATCATATCTCATAACTTTAATCCCTTTTACTTCAAAAGGTATACCTAACATTTGCTGAGCAATAAAAACAGAACCATCACTTCTAAAAAATGTTTTTGTTGGATAGCTAAAAAGTTTTCTTTTTTCATCAGGTTTTTCTATTTCAGCTACACTATTATATAAAATTGCTTTATTACCTTTAACGCATTTTTTTATTTTTCCAATATAATGCGTTTGTCTTTTTAAAGAATCCAAAATATTTTCTCTTGAAAATAATATATTATCAAGAGCATCTCCATAATTATCAGGAATAGGTCTACCAAAATTTTTAGCATCAATATAATTAGCAACATTTGTATCACTATATAAAATCAAAGGAGCACCAAGCTTGCCATTTTCTAAAATATCAGCATAATAATATCTATAATAATCAGAATTATCTATTGTTGCATCACCTACTTGAGCTAATATATATTTAGATCCATCTTTTCTAACTGAACAATAAGTTCTTTTTTTAAAATCTACTGCTCTTTGAACTTGTAAAATTATTTCCTTTATTAAATCAGGATTTAACTGTGATAAAGTATTTTTATAATCTTGAGTTTTTTCATAACTTAGTGGAACATGACTTTTACTAAATTCTATAATATTTTGTCCAAGAAAATCAAAACTTCGTGATTTACCTGCTCTAAACTTAGTATTATCCCAAGTTAGATCTATAGGATATTTTTTACCATCAATTGAAACAATATTCCAAGCATGTACTCTATTTTTATCTCCATTTATATAACCTTCTACATATTCGCAAGAAATATCTTGTCTATCCATAAATTCTTTAAATATTAAAGAAAAACCAGCGCATACAGTTTTTTTAGTTACTATTCCCCTTAAACTTCTAATTTCAGTGGAAAGTTTTTTTTCAAAGTCAGGATCATACATTATTCCAGATTTAAGTCTATCATAAATATATACTACTTTTTGAATAGGTTTCCAATTCTTATCTATTCCTCTTTCAATATATTCAAATTCTTCTAAAATTTTTATTAATTCATTTCTTGTATAAATAACTGAATTTACATAATATTCTCCAGTTTCACCAGTTTTATATTGTTTACCTTTATTTATTTTTACTCTTTGTTCATCATATCCACCAGATACTCTTATTTTAACATTAGAATTTAAATTTTTTAACTCAGAAGATGTAATACCTTTAGTATTTTTAACTTCAACAAGTATATTTTTATTAGGATATTTTTTGCAAACATTATTAATAAAATCAATATCCAAAGGTTCATTATAATCAAATGTTATTTTATATTGATAGTCAAACTTCATATTATTCCTCCTGGAAAGGTATATTATTTTCATCATATACTTGTACTTTATTTTTTAACCTTTTGAGTAACTGTTTATTATTTTTATATTGTTCTAAAGAAATAACAATCTTATTTAAATGTGGTAAATTATTAATAAAAGATAAATCTATAATATTGGTGTTATCTAAATATAATTCTCTTATATTTCCTAAGGATAAATTATCATTATCAATTATTTTAGAGTATGATAATCTTAAATATTTTAATTTCTTAAGTTTATTTATCTTACTAATTTCTATATTTCCATTAATGACACTTAATTCTTCAAGATCACTAAACATACATAAAAATGTGTAGTTATTAATATTACAATTAATTAAAGAAAGATTTTTTAAATTTAAAGAAGATATTAAATCTGCATTTTCAAATTCACATTTTTCAAAATAAAGATTCTCTAATTTATTTAAATTTAATAATATGTTAAAGTCAGAGTTAAATAAAGATGAATGCCTTATATTTAATGTCTTTAAATTTTTTAAAAATAATAATTCTTCAAAAATGATAACATTATCATCTTTATAATCAATAGTTATTTCATCTATTTTAGAAAGTTCTTCTAAAGTAAATTCATTATCTATTTTATCTAATTTAAACATAATATAATCTAAAATACTTTTACTATTAATAGATACTTTTTCTTCCATTTTTCCTCCATTTAATTAAATAATTCGTAATTACTTATTAAATATCATTTTACCTTAATTAAAAACAATATACTAAATTTACTATAGCATATTGTTTATAAAAATTTCAATAAATTTTAATAAAATTCTTCTTTTCTAAAAAAAACTTTTCTTGGATTTTGAGATGTAAACAAGTCATCATAAAATATTTCTTCACTAGTATAACCTTCTATTTTTTTATTTCTAGTTCTTATACCATTTTTACTTTGTTCTTTTGTTGATAAGTATAAACCTAAAGAACGATACTCATCATCAGCTTTTCCAAAAAGAAAACTATCTTTTATTAATATTTTATTATTTTGAATAACCGAAAAAGTTCCAATAGGTTTATTAAGTTTTGATAATTTTGTACATCTATCCAACTTTTCTCTCACTCTATTCTTACTGTCTCTCCAATAAATTGTATCATCATTATTTAGTTCCATTTCAACCAAATAATCATTTCCATTAAAAGCAAAACTTTTAGATATTATTAATCTTTTTCTTAACTTATTACCAATATATTCACTTTCAAAATCAATAACATAACTTCCAATAGTTACTTTCTTTGTTTCACCTGATTGTGTTAATCTTATTATTTCTGTTCTTATGTTATTAGGAATAACTTTTACAAAATCCATAATCATTTTACCAGTTGTACTTTCACTTCCAAGTAAAATCATCATAAAAGTAGAATCTAAATTATTATCAAAAATCATCGTTTCCTCCTTAAATTATTTATTATAATACTAAGATATCTTTATTATGTCAAATTAAAAAAGTAAAGTTTTAAATATACTCACTTTACTTTTATCTAAATTTATTCCTCACGAAGTTCAGCACCGCATTTTTTATTAAGTGTTTTTACAATAGCATTAATTTTACTATTTATTTGCTCAGATGTCATAGTACTATCTTCATTTCCTATTTTAACCCTAATCATAATTGATTTTTTACCTTCAGGTATTTGACTTCCTCTATATTCTTCTTTAAATTCTAAATCTTTTACCATGTTTTTTATAGAACTAGACATTTCTTTCCAACTTACATTTTCATCACATAATAGTGATAAATCTATTTCAACAAGCGGAAACTGTGGTAAAGATGTAAATTTATTTGATCTTGATTCAAATGGAACTAACTTACCCAAATCCATTTCAAATATCGCTATATTAGTACGTTTAATTTTAGCATCATTCATTGTTGAGATAGATATAACACCTAAATTACCTATTATTTCGTTATTTAAAAGAATATTTAAATAAATATTTACATCTGCCCAAGAAGGTTTTTCAATTTTTTCAAAAGTAATATTACTCATATGACAAAAACTAGCCATATTTTCTATAACACCTTTTGTTTCATAAAATATTTTTTTAACATCTTTATCAACTATAGCTCCAGTTATAAGTTTTTTATGAATAGGTAGTTTTTCTTCACTCGATGATGGTGAATATTCCCCTTTTTCAAATACTTGCGCTATTTCAAATATTTTAAATTCTTCAAAATATCTTAAATTTTTAGAAATTGATTCAAGCATTCCAGGAACAAGTGAACTTCTTAAAATAGATAGTTCAGGTGCAGGAGCAGAAAATAGTTTTATAGAATTATCCATATTTATTTTAGCCGCTTTAATATATTTTTCATCTATCCAAGGATATGTAAATATTTCATTAAAACCGCATCTAAAAGATAAATATTCTTTTATTCTTCTTTCTAATAAAACATCATTTTGATGAACTGCATGTTCGAAATTTACTGGAAGAGGTTTTTTTTCAAAACTTTCAAAACTAAGTAGTCTTGCGATATCTCCCATAACATCATCTTTTATAGATATATCTCCTGTACTTCTCCAAACAGGTGCAATAACATAATATATACCATCTTTATATTCAATTTCATAACCTAAAGCTTTAAGAACCTTTTCTATAGTTTCTCTAGGTATTTCTTTACCTAATCTTTTATTTAAAAATTCTTCTGGAACTTCTACTTTAGCTCTTTCAGTTTTTGTTACATACTTATCTTTATATGAAACAATTTTACTTTCAGGAAATATTTCCTTAAATAAATTAAGAGCTAAATTAACACCATCATCCACACGATTTGTGTCTAAATTCTTTTCATATCTTATAGATGCATCTGTTTTTTCATCAAATCTATTACCTGTTTTTCTTATTGTTTTTGCACTAAAATTTGCTACTTCTAAAAGTACAGATGTTGTTTCAGGTAAAATTGAATCTTTTTTCCCACCACGTATTCCAGCAAGAGCCATAGGTTCTTTTATATCACAAATAACTAAATCATCTTCTGTAAGTTCTATCTCATTATCATCAAGAAGTAAAAGTTTTTCATCTTTTTTTGCATTTCTTACTATTATTTTTTCTCCTTCAACATGTGTTTTATCAAAGGCATGTGTTGGCTGACCAACAGCTATCATAACATAATTAGTAATATCAACTATAGCATTTATTGGTCTCATACCAGAATTTATAAGAAAAGATTTCATCCAAAGTGGTGACTCTTTTTCATAAACATTATCTATTTCAATTGCTACATATCTACTGCATTTTTCAGCATTTTCTATTTCAACTTTATATTCGGGCAAATTTAAATCTAAACTAAAAGATTCTAATGGTTTAAGTGAAGCATCATAAATCGCAGAAAGTTCACGAGCGATTCCATAATGTCCCCATAAATCAGGCCTATTTGTTAGAGACTTGTTATCTATTTCGAGTACTATATCATTCAAGTATAAAACATCTGCTATGTTTTGTCCTACTTTGCACTCTAAAACTTTTAAATCAACTATCTCTTTTTCATCTTTTGGAGGGAAGAAGTTATCTAAATATACTTCCTCTGCTGCACAAATCATTCCATAAGATGATTCACCTCGCATCTTAGTTTCTTTTATTAAAACAGGTTCACCTTCACCATGCCAATAAACTTCAGCACCTGGTTTAGATACTACTACATACTCGCCTTCGTAAAGATTACTTCCTCCACAAACTATTTGAACTGGTTCTTTTTCTCCAATATCAGTAATACATATTTTAAGTAAATCAGCATTTGGATGATTTTTAACTTCTAATATTTTCCCAACAACTATATCATGGAATTTATCAGCTGTATTTTCGACAGATTCAACTTCTACTGTTCTCATTGTTAAATCATAAGCTATTTGCTTTGAAGTTAAATCTTTAGGCAAATCTACATATTTTTTTATTAAATTTAACGAAACTTTCATTATATCCTCCTTATTTAAATTGTTTTAAAAATCTTAAGTCAGCGCTGTGAAATAATCTTACATCATCGACACCATATCTCATCATAACAAGCCTATCAAGTCCTATATTTATGTAAAAACCTGTCCATTCTTCAGGATCAAGCCCTGCACTTCTTAAAACATTTGGATGTATTACTCCTCCTGGCATTACTTCAATCCATCCATTATGGTTACAAACTTTGCATCCTTTTCCACCACATACAAGACATTCCATATCTATTTCATAACCAGGTTCAGTAAAAGGAAAGAATCCCTCACGCATACGCACATTTATTTTTCTTCCAAATACTTTTTCTAATATTGTTTGAATCATTACCATACCAGATGAAAATGAAATATTTTTATCAACTATAAGTGCTTCATATTGAAAGAATGCTCTTTCATGTCTTGCATCAGTGTTTTCATTTCTATAAACTCTCCCAGGATATACAAATCTAGCTGGCGCTCCATGTTTAAGTAAATATCTAACAGAGCCACCAGTTAAATGTGGTCTAAGACAAAGTCTATCGCTACCTTTTTTATCTTCAGTACCATCTACCCAAAAAGTATCCATTGATTGTCTAGCAGGATGATCAGGAGAAAAATTTAAATTATCAAAAGCAAATTTTTCACTACTTATATCATCTTCACTATACACTTCAAAACCAAGAGATAAAAATGCATCATTTAGGTCATAACACATTTGAGTAATAGGATGAAGAGCACCTCCACTAACTTTTGTCCCCGGAAGAGTCAAATCTATCTCTTCTTCTAGTACACTTTTAGATGAAATTATTTCATCTTCTTTTTCATTTATTTTTTCTTCAAAAAAATTTCTTACTTCAGTTGCTTTCATACCTATATTTTTTTTAGACTCTGCATCTAAAGTACTAAGAGACCTTAATATTTCTGTTAATTCACTATTTTTCCCTGTTAAATCTTTTCTTATTTCTTGAAGTTCTTCTTGTGTTTTAGCATTTACAATATTACTTAATCCTTTACTTTTTATTTCATCTAATTTTTCAATCATTTTTATCAATCTCCTTAAAAATAAAAACTTTATGACTTAAGGACTACAAAATAGCGGTACCACCTTAATTCATAAAGTTAATTATGCATCTTTAATAGCTTAACGCGCATTCACACGATCTTTATTAATAGAAAAGTGAAATTTCCAAATTATACTTTGTACTGATTCTCACCACACATCAGTTCTCTTAAACATAAATATAAATGTACTTTGCTTTTCATAAAGCTAGATATATTTTAACAAAAAAATTTTTCATATTCAAGTATTAAAATATCTTTTTTTATTTGCTTATAATTAATAAAAACTTATTATATAAAAATCTTATTATTTATATAGTCATACTAAATTATACTTTCTTGCAATTATCCTATCATCTGAACAATATTTTATTACATACTTATTATCTTTCTTACAAATAATTATTCCAATGGTTTTTTCTTGATTAAATTTCTTTAAATTTTCATCAATATAATTCATATAAACCTCTATTTGTCCAATATGTTCTTTTTTTAGTTCAGTTATTTTTAATTCTACTACTATAAAACAATTAAATTCATAATTAAACAATAATAAATCTATATAGTTATATCTATCACCTAATTTAATCGGATATTCACTTTTAATAAAAGTAAATCCACTTCCTAATTCTTCTAAAAAAGACTCTATATCTTCTAATATTAATTTTTGTAATATCTTTTCTGATATGATTTCATAATTATTAGTATTTTTAATT
Organism: Bacilli bacterium; assembly: GCA_017397745.1. GTDB lineage: Bacteria > Bacillota_I > Bacilli_A > RF39 > UBA660 > RGIG1840. The sequence goes on along the minus strand of JAFQIC010000054.1, from coordinate 1,127 downwards.
AATATAGGATTTTTTACAAAATCAACCACATTATATTTTTCTTTAGTAATTAATTTATTTTTAGTTTTTTCATCTAATCTTTCATATTCTTCAGATTTAATTTTTTCTCTTAGTTGTCTAACTGATAAATTATTCATTTCAGTTATTTTCGCATAATATTGAAATTTAATGTTATCAAACCAAAGTATTTCACAATAATGACTCCAGCTTAATTTAGCAGACAGTGTCTGCCATTTTTCTGATACTTTATAAAATTGTCTCATGTTTCTTAAATTTCTTTGACTGTATCCTGTACCTAAATCATTAGTTAATCTTAAGGAATAATTTCTAATTATACTTTCTCCATATCTATTACCAGCTTCTAATAATAATTTTCCAACATTATAATAAGTATTTAAATCACTACTATTAATTGAATAATTTTTTACTTTCCTATTTATTTCATTATTTACTAATTCCTGTTTAATATCATTATAATAATTCATACTTCTCCTTTATTTGACATACTTCTTTTTTTCTTTAAAAGATTATCAAATAAAATATTATTTGTAAAATTACAGATTTTCAAAATTCTATAGCAAATTTTCATAAATTAGTTAAATTCTATTAAGCAAAATTAAAAAATCCGCATAAATTTTTTTAAGCAGATTTTTAAAATTAGTAAAATTTAATTATTTTTTAATTTATTTAAAAGTATCATTTTTTATTTAATTTCATGTCCGTTTCAACAAGTTTTGCTTTCGTTCCTTTCGCGTTTTTCAAATGTGGCTTTTCGAAACGGTTTTCGAAAAGCTTCCACAGCGTTTAGGTTGATTTTTCCTTTAATCCGTATTTATTACGTACGGATCATTATATGCTCCTGTTCCTCTTTCTACTGTGGCTTCAGGCTTTAAGGAAACTGCAGGCACCGCAACAAGAGCAGTGTCCACATAGGTGCCGCTGATGTGCCCACCCGACTCCACAAAGAACACAAACGCATTCGAGACATAGAAGTAATACGGCGACATTGTCCAATAATCTTCTCCTGTGTATAAATAATAACTTGAATTAACAATATAGTTAACTCCTCCTGCATATGCTACTTCATCTGCAGTTAATAATGCTACTGGATACGTTAAATCTCCTTT
>JAFQIC010000053.1 GCA_017397745.1 Bacilli bacterium | reverse complement strand
TTTTGGTTCAATATTACTTATATTAGTTTTGTTAATTTTTGATATAAAAATTATTACTGTTGGATTAAATGCAAAAAAAAATATTGATAAATATATAATCTCCGGAATTATTTCTTTAATTATTTTTTATCAAATTCAAAACATATCCATGACAATAGGTCTTCTTCCTATAACAGGTGTTCCTCTTCCTTTTATAAGCTATGGTGGAAGTTCCCTCATAATTTATATGATTCTTATTGCAATAGTTATGAACATCAGAAGTAAACAAAAAACATAGTTTTTATTAAGCATCAAAATTTTTATCACAAAAAATAAAAGCAAAAACATAAGCGGAAAATAAAGTTGACAATAGAAAAATTTAAAATTATTATATGAAGTTTCATTCATCCATATGCATGGTAACATAAAAACGACTTTTTGGCAAGTCGTTTCAAATTTAAAAAATGGTGACCTGTACGGGATTTGAACCCGTGAATGTTGCCTTGAGAGAACTATTATTAGTATTATAGGTAGATTACATTTATTTAAAATTCTTTTAATTCCCTTTAAATTCTTTGAAATATTGAGTTTTTTCTAAAAAACTTTCTTTGATTTTTTTATCCTTTTTAGGGAATTTAAAAAAAATCCGCAAAAATGTGTTTTGACGCCATTTTTTAGTGCGAAAATCCTTATAAAATAAGGCTTTAACTAAAAAAGTGGTGGAAACATCTTATCTCGTTCAAATAAAAAAACCTAGAATCTATTAAAGAAACTAGGATTTGAATGACTTAGAGCTTCTAAAGTTTTCTAAGTACCACTCATAAATATTATATACTTATAAATTATTTTTATTCATAGGAAAACCCATTACATTTAAGATATCATTTATTTCTATTGAAAATAGTTTTTTATTTAATTTTTTCAATTCTCTATTTATTTCTTTATTAAATTTATTTTTTTGTTTAGTATCTAGTAAACAATTCATGCATTTTATAATCATATATAAATTTGTAAAGTTATCTTTGTTAATATAATTTTCTTCTATATTTTTAAAACTTATATAATACTTACTACGGAAACAATATAATCTGTCAGAATGTGCTGATATATTTCTTACTATAGTTAGATTCTTTAGAATTTGTTTTAAAATTTTATCTGATAAATTAAAATGCTTTGCTATATACTGACGGTCTTTTTGTTTTAATAACCCATAATAACTACTTATAACTCCGAAAATTAGTATTTTAGTTAAGACAAATGGAGGAACATATCCATATTTATCTTTGTAATGAGTTACAGCAGTATGAACTTTATAATCATCATCAATTTCATCATTTATTTTGTTAATAAGTTTAATTTTTGATTTATAGTCTGAATTTTCATCAAGATTACTAATATTTAAATAATCAATTATTCCGTATTCTTTTGATATTTGGTTTGCAATTAATGATTTAATATATACTTCTATTTCTAGTGTATATTTTAAAAATATAAATTTTAAATTTTATCAAATTCGTATAGGGAAAATATTTCATCAAAAGTAACGCCATCTTTATATTCATTATTTTCATTCTTAAAAATATTTTTATAACTATTGATAATTGAATAATAAGAATATTTAGACAATTTATTTAATGTATCTTTTTTATTTATTATTTTCACATTTTTAGAAATTAAATATTCAATTAATTCTTCATCACTTTTATACGTTTTCATTATATCTCCCCTCGCTTATATAAAAAAATGACTCAGGGCTTCTAAAGTTTCCTGAGTACCACTCGTGATATAATATATTATATATTTATAAAATATTCAACAATTTTCTGAAAATTTCAGAAAAATCCGCCACTTTTCCGCCACTTTTTTTAGTTGTCAAAAATATATAGATATGAACTGATATTATAATTTTATATTTGCTAACACCTTTTTTTACAAAGAAAAAACTAGAAAAATTAATTTCTAGTTTATATTCAAATAATGGTGACCTGTACGGGATTTGAACCCGTGAATGTTGCCTTGAGAGGGCAATGTGTTAACCATTTCACCAACAGGCCATCAATAGCACTTAATATAAGTACTATTATTTTATCAAATTTACTAAAATATTCAATATTTAATCATCAATTTCTGGTATAGGTAAATTTTTATTTATATAACTTCCTTTTTTATCTATTACTTTTATATTTTTTAAGGCATCAACTTTAATTTCATAAACCATGGTATGTAAAATATCATTATTTTCATCTATATAATTAAAAGTAATATTTGTAACACCTTTTTTTAGTGCTGAAAATTCAAAATTATAATCAGTATAAGAACCATTTAAAGTATTTTCTAATTCTGATTCAAGTGACTCAATTATTAATATACTTTCATCTTCAATTTCATATATCCATTCATAATTATCTCCTACTTTTGTTTGAAGATTAAACTCAATAGTATCTGCATTTTCACAACCATTTAAAAATAACAACATAGAAAATAATATTATAACTTTTTTCATTTGTTTTCTCCTAAATATTTTTCAAAATAACCAATTCTATCATTTATTCTTTTCTTACCTAAGAGTTTTAATATCTCATAAAGATCGGGTGATTGTACTCTTCCTGTTGCCATAACCCTAATAACTTCACAAACATTAGATATATTTCCTTTAAACCTTTCAGGACTTGCTTTAAATTCTTTATTATCACTGGCAAAACCATGTTTATCACAAAGTAATTTAATTTTACTGAACCATTCATCTTTTGTATCATTTTCATCATAGTAATTAGTAATATAATCTTTTAGTAATTCTATTTCATAAAATTCTTTTATGTCTACACCTTTATATTCTTTATCAAATAGCTCATCATACATATAAGAAATTATTTCATAAATGCTACTATATGAATCAATATCCTTTCTAGGTCTTAAAGTTTCTCTTTCAATATTTAACACATTGATAGTATATGCATCATATTTTTCCATGATAGAAGCAAATTCATTATTATATTTTTTGAAATATTTTAAAGCTTCTTCATATAAATCTTTTGCTTTAAGTCTACTAAAATATATTTTTGATATACTTTGTAGTTTAATAACATCAAATAGTGATCCACCAACACTCATTTTATCAAATTCAAATTTAAAATCACTATAACTTTTATCAGGATTTTCTGTATACCATCTTTCAAAATCAGGGTTTGCTATAGTGGCAAGATATAATTTAACTGCTACATCTGGAATACCTTTTTCAGAATAATAACTTATTTTAGCTTCATTATCTTTTCTCTTAGAAAGTTTTCTAATAACATTTTCTCCCTCTTTTTTTGTAAGTGGCGCAATATGAGCGAATTTAGGAAGACTAAATCCTAAAACCTTAAATAATTGATCGTGAATAGGATAAGATGAAACCCATTCATCTCCTCTAGTAACTACTGTAGTCCCCATTAAATAATCATCAACAGCATGAGCAAAATGATATGTAGGAATTCCATCACTTTTTAAAATCACTACATCTAAATCATTTTCAGGCATTTCAATTTTTCCTTTAATAAGATCATCTAAAATAACTTTATTTTCAAAGTTACCTGGACTTTTAAGTCTTATTACAAAGTCTTCTTTATTTTTAAGTTTTTCTTCTATTTCTTCAAGTGTTAAATTTCTACATCTTGCATATTTTCCATAATATCCAATTCGTTTTTTACTTCTTTCTTGTGAAAATCTTATTTCTTCAAGAACATCTTCAGAACAAAAGCAAGGATAAGCAAGACCTTTTAATACTAAACTTTTAGCAAAACTTCTATAAATATCTTTTCTTTCACTTTGAATATATGGGCCATAATCTCCACCTATTTCTGGTCCTTCATCAATTTTAAAATTATATTCTTTCAAATCATCCAAAATACTTTGAACACCATTTTCAATTGCTCTTTTTTTATCTGTATCTTCTACTCTTAAGAAAAATATTCCACCACTTTGATGAGCAAAAGCTTCACTTATAAAATAAGAATATAAGTTTCCTATATGAATTCTTCCTGTTGGTGATGGAGCACATCTAGTTACTATAGCTCCTTCTTTTAAATTACGTCTTGAATATAATTTTTCATAATATTCCGTACTTTTTAAATCTTTTTCAAAAAGTAAATCTGCAAGTTTTTCATAATCCATTTTAATCACTTCCTTTTACAAATTCTTTAAATGCTTCACCTTTAGCAACATAATTAGCGTATTCTGTGAAATTAGCTGCTGCAGGACTCATTAAACAACTTTTTCCTTTATCAGTTATTTCTTTAGCTTTATCTACTGCATCTTTTAATTTTTCAATTAAATATAAATTTTTATCTTTGCATATTTTTTCAAGTTCTTCTTTAAGCATATATCCAGTATCAGGCATAAATATAATATTTTTTATACTTGATTTACTTAAAAAATCTATAAATTCTTTATAATCGCTTCCTTTATCAGATCCACCAGTTATAAGTGTATCAACATCTTTTATAGTGTCAATAGAACACATTGTAGCCTCGGGAACAGTTGCAATAGAATCATTATAATACTTTATTCCATCTTTTTCTACTACAAATTCCATTCTATGAGGAAGAGTTTTAAATTCTTTTACTGTCTTTAAAATTATATTTCTATCTATTTTATAAAGTTCACAAACTAAAAGTATAGTCATTAAATTTTCAAAAATATGTTTTCCTTTTAAATTCATTTCAATGTTAGTATTAAATATTTTCTCACCTTTATATATTATAAATCCATCTTCCATATATAAATCACAATCAACTTGTTTTTCATATGATATTTTAAATTCTTTATGTTTGTATTTATTATTTCTCACTTTAGTATTTAAAGGTTCTACATCACATATAAATATACCTATATCATTTTTATCTTGAACTTTAAAAATATTAAGTTTACTTTCATGATAATTTTCAATACTACCAGCATGATTTAAGTGATCAATAAATAAATTAAGTATTATAGCAATATGAGGAGCAGTTTTTAAATATTCAATTTGAAAAGAAGACATCTCAACAACTAAAATAGAATCATCTTTAAAATTATCAATTTCATCAAATACTGGAACACCTATATTGCCAAGCAAAAACACATCTTTACCCGAATTTTTAAAAATTTCATAAAGAAGAGTGCACATAGTACTTTTTCCTTTTGTGCCAGTTATACCTATAACACTATCTTTATATTCTTCTAAAAGAAGTTCTATTTGAGAAGTAATTTTATGTTTAAAACTTTTTACTTCAACTTCTTTTAAAGATATACCTGGAGTTTTAATTATTAAATCATAAATATCTAAATTATTTAAATATTCACTTCCAATAACAAAACTTAAATTATTATCACCTTTAATAAATTCGTTATCTTTAATATCTTTTTCATCTATAATTGTCAAAAACTTTTCAGGAAGATACTTTCTAATATATTTATAAGTAGAAATTCCTTCCCTACCAAAACCTAATATTGCAACATTTTTATTTTTTAATTTTTCTATTATTTTTTCTTGTTTTTTCAAACGAATCGCCTCTTATAAATTATATCATAAATTTTAAAAAAAATTGATTTTTAGATACAAATTTATAACAAAAATTTAAAAATTACCAAAAAAAGATAAATCATATTGATCTATCTCTAAGTCATATTATATTTTTAATTCTTCATTATCTAACTTATTATTTTTATCTAATAATAAATTTTCAAAAAACATAATTAAATATTTTTTATTTGATTTTATTCCTTTAGCATAATTAGTATAATTAGCTCTTACTAAAGCATTTCTAAAGTATAAAGCATTATCCTTAAATAAATCGTTATTAACTTTAAATCCCATACTTATTAAGTATTTTTGAATAAATACCGCTGTTGTTCTAGTATTCCCTTCTTGAAATGGGTGAATTTGCCAAATTCTAGAAGTAAATTCTACTACTCTATTAATTAATTGTTCCTGATTCATATTAACATAATTAATTTCTTTTTCTTCAGAAAAGTCATATTTTAACGTTTCCTCAATCAAATCATAAGATTGATAATCCACAGTATCATCATTTAATATAGGTTCATCTTTAGTAAAATTGTAAGTTCTAAATTCTCCTGGATTATATTTTTCTTTATTTAAATTTTTAAATAATCTTTTATGATAATTTTTATAAGTTAAATAATCAAAACGAAATGCTCCATCACTTAATATTTCATAGATAGATGTTGCAACCTCATCTGCTTCTTCTTCATCATCGTCATCATGATTATTTAAATTTTTTGCATAATATAACGTAATCGCATCTTGTACTTGTTTATACGTTTTCTTCCCTTCAATGTGTTCTTTAGATAATTGAACCATATACTTTGAAGGTTTTAAACCATCTACTTCTTGTAGTCCAAATGCTATATCCCAATATAATTGTTTAACATCGGGATTTTTTTCATCTAATACTTTATCATAAGTAATCTCTTCCACATTAATTACCTCCAGACTTTATATATTTATTATATCACATATTAAAACTTAATATAATACTTTTATTTATATAATATAAAATGTATTGATTTAAAAGAATTATAAGTGATATAATAATCAATAAAAAAAGTGAGGTCAATATGCAAAAAATAATTATAAATAGCGAAGAACTTATTGCTGGTACTCTTTTAAACTTTGATTGTATTTCTAGTTTAGATATTTCATTATTATCAGCTCAAATTTTAAAAGATAATCCTAATTATCAACTAAGTGAAATAAAACTAGAAAGTTTAAAAGATTATATAGAAATTAGTAAGGGTAAAATTTCTTTAAAAAAAGGATTATCTTTTGAATCATATATAAAAGATAAGAATTCTACTTTAAAAGAAGTTTTAGAACATATCGCAGGTCCACACATTTTAAATTTTTTTCAAAATTTTGATATTGAAGAATTTGTTTTAAGAAAAGTAGATTATAATTCAGCAGTTAAAAAAGAAGATATTGAAAATATGTTTGGTAAAATTGAACAAGAAGCACTAAAAAGATTAGAAGAAAAAAGATGTTTAATAACTGTATGGAATGATGAAATTATTTATGAAGATTATGAAAAAATTAAATTATCAGTTTTTGGAAAATTAAGATTATTTAAAAGTGATAATAAAACTGATATAGAGAATTTTATTAAAGTGTTAAGAATATTAAGATATGATACAAAATTATTAGATGATTTTTTAAAAACACAAAATTTAGATTTACCTGCTTGCCAAATTTTAAAGTTAGCAAATTTTATTGACTTTTGTAAAGATTATGATAGAGCCATTGAAAGTGAAGTTTCACCGATAACTTTTACAAAGTTAAAAAACGATAAAAAAAATATTTTATCATTTAGTGGAAAAAGATTAATGCTTGATATGCTTTCTGTTTGGGATAATAATATAGTCTTTATTTGCAATCCAAATCATATATTTACTGTAGATATTAACGAAGAAAAATCTTATATAAATTGGAATGATATTGATGTAGAAAAAATGTTTAAAGCAAATGATTTTAAAATGTTTGTCACTTCTAACTGTAGTCAAGCATCCAACTATGTTCAAAGTCGTTTGAAACAACAAATACAGGAAGTAAAAAAAGAAAATAAAGAAACTGCAGTTAGTTATTTAGCAGTTATAGAACAATATTGTGTAGATGGTGAATATTTTTATTTAGTAAGAGGACTTATTCGCAAAGATGTAAACGGATATTCATTAGCTTTTAATCCTGAATATGAAAAATCACTTACACCTAATCATGATACTCAAAATGTTTATACAAAAAAGAGAAAAAACAACTTCGAATCAGATTTAAATGATTAATATTTAATTATCATAAGAAAAAGGCTAAAAATTATAGCCTTTTCTTTTTATTTGCATTTAAAAAACGAACCATTATGGTTCGTATTATTTCTTTATGGTGGAGAATAAGGGACTTGAACCCTTGACCCTCTGCGTGCAAGGCAGATGCTCTAGCCAACTGAGCTAATTCCCCATAAAGTAGGCACTTGAATTAATCAAGTAATATAATTTTATCACAATTTGTATTTTTGTCAACAAATTTTATATATTTTATCTACTTTACATATGTTGCTATATAAACAAATATATTAAGTGCTAGTTTTAAAGCATCATGTCTTATCAATTCATCTTTAATTATAAAAAAGTTTGATAAAATTAACTTCACATCTTTCAAGTTTTCACTATCAACTAAAACTTCATCTTTTTGTTCTAATGTTTCATATTTTTTAAGAACACTTTTTTTAATAGATTTATTATTTGCTACAACTACATCTATCTTTCTTTTACCTAAATACGAATTAAGAAGTTTTACATGGTCGCTTACTTTAAAATTATCAGTTTCACCTGGTTGTGTCATCATATTGCATATATACATAATTTTTGCATTTGATTTATCAATAGCATTTATTATAGCTGGACAGATTAAATTAGGTATAACTGAAGTATATATACTTCCCATACTAAGAATTATCAAATCTGCTTCATCTATTGCTTTTATAGCCGCTTCATTTACGAGTGGTTCTTCTTTATAATATATTTTTTCTATAACTTTTTTAGCCTCAGTTATTTCACTTTCACCCTCTATAACACTACCATCTTTCATATTTGCGACTAATGTTACATTATCTTCAGTAAGTGGAATAACTTTACCTTTTAAATCCAAAATTCCTTCAAGGCCTTCTATTGCATCTGACATATTTCCTTTAATATCACAAAGTGCAGTTAATAAAAGATTTCCCACTGCATGATTATTTAAATCACTATATGTTTTAAATCTATAATTTAATAACTCTTCCAAAAGCGGCGAAGAATTAGAAAGTGATACTAATATTTTTCTAATATCACCTACTGCTGGAACATTAAACTCTTCTCTTAACTTTCCAGTACTACTTCCATCATCAGATACCGAAACTATTGCACTTATATCAAGTGGAAATTCTTTAAGTCCCGAAAGAAGAACGCTCATTCCAGTTCCTCCACCTAATACTACTACTTTTTTATTGTTCATTTTCTTTTCCTTTCAAATAATACGCATAATATTCATCATATGTAATTTTTTCTCTATAAAGTTTAACCGAAACATCAGTTCCTACATATCTATAATGCCAAGGTTCAAATTCATATCCAGTAATATCTTCTTTTCCTTCAGGATATCTTTGAATAAAACCATATTTATAAGCATTTTTTATAAGCCATTTATACTCTTTTGTTTTAGTAGCATCTTCATAATCTACACCATAAGGTTCAATTTCTAAAGCAAGTCCTGTTTGATGTTCAGAATGTCCTGGTCTTGCTACTGTATTATCTGCTTCCCTAGTTCCAAAATAACTTCTATAATTACTATATGTATTTTCTTGTTCTTGATAACTTCTATATCCTAAAGACGCTACTAAAGTTATATCATTATTTTTAGCTGCATCACAAAGCGATTCAAATGATTCTAAAGCTATTTCTCTAATAAATACATCGTCAAAAGCATAATAAAGATCTATTTCTATTAAATCTTCTGGTGAATACGTATTTAAAGTATAAAACTTATTTACAAGCATACTTTCTTCATCACTTAAATTGCTATCAAATATATTCTCATACCACTCTTCATTTGCTCCAGTATTAATAATAGCTACAACTTTTTCAAAAGAAAGTTCTTCATTTTTTTCACTATAACTAATATATTTTTCTAAATTATCAAAAATAAAATATTTTTCTTTAATAAAATTAACATAATTTTTATTATATTTTTTTTCTAGTATTTTATTTATTTCTTTATCATTTAAATTTTCTATTAAAAAAGTAATATCATCTTCATTATAACCTTTTAATGTAAGTTTTCCTTCTATACTCCCACTATAAATATAATCTTTTACCCATTTATATGATCCGTAAAAAATTGTTAAAACTACAATTATAAATATAATTAATTTTTTAACATTTAATTTTCTTTTCATTTATTCTCCTATTTTTGAGTATTCTATTATAAAATAATCATCTGTCATACCAGCTATAAAATCAATTACTATTCTTTTAGGATTTTCATTTCTATATTCTTTACACTGATTATTAAGAAATACTTTATAAATAGAATTTGTAAAATCTTTCTTTTTTAAAGCGGCTAAATAATAATCATATAACTTATTAAACATATGTTCAAATTTAATAAGTTCTTCTTTAGTATAAGCTAAAGCATAAATATTTTTATAATTAAATTTTTTTAATGTAACAATTGCATCATATATATGATCACTTAACTTAATATATGGTTTATCATAACTATTATTTATAATATCAAGAACTATAGTATTAACTATTTCCTTATTATTTTTTCCTAATACTTTTGTTATTTCTATTGGTAAATCTTCTTCTTTTAAAACACCAATATTAATTGCATCTTCTATATCTCTTCCAAGATAACCTATCATATCACTTATTCTAACAACACAGCCCTCTAAAGTCATCGGAACAAGTGTTTTTATGTCAAAATCTAATTTATAAGAATTTTCATAATCCATTAAAAATTCTTCTTTAGATTTTTTTCTAGGAAAATATTCTTTTTTAGCAAATTCTCCATTATGACAAAGTATTCCATCAAGAGTTTGGAGGCATAAGTTTCTTCCTTTCCCTAAGTTGTCTATAAACATAAGTTCTCTTACACTTTGGACATTATGATTAAACTTACCTAATCCTTCTCTTTCTGATATTTTACTTAAATAGCTTTCTCCAACATGCCCTAATGGTGTATGCCCTATATCATGTCCTAAAGCTATCGCTTCAATTAAATCTTCGTTAAGCTTAAGTGCTCTTCCTATAGTTCTTGCGATTTTACTAACAAGTTGTACATGAGTCATTCTTTTACTTATAAAATCATTATCATTAAATGAAAATACTTGTGTTTTATCTAAATATTTTGTATAACTAAGTGAATGAATTATTCTATCAACATCTCTAAAAAACGGTGATCTAAAATCTTCTTCTTCATCAAAAAAACGAATATAATCACTATCTTTAGTTGCATATTTGCTTAAATTATTCTCATGTTTATACATATTTTTTTTAATAACATTAATCATATATTCACCTTTTTCTATCTATATTATAAAGTATTTTATATTGTTTAACAATGTTTTAATTGATAAAAATATATTTTAAATGTATAATTTATTACGAAAGGAAATATATATGACAAATATTTTAGATGCTAAAATCGTTAGAGATAAATTACTAAATGAATATAAAGAAAAAATTAAAAACATAGAAAAAAAACTTAAACTTGTAGTTATTAGAGTTGGTGATAATCCATCAAGTATTATATATGTAAATTCAAAAAGAAAAGTTTGTGAAGATATTGGTATTTTATTTGAAGAAATTTATTTTAATGAAAATACTAAGGAAAATGAATTAATAGAAAAATTAGAAATATTAAATAAAGATGCAAATGTAACATCAATTTTAGTACAGCTTCCTCTTCCAAATCATATTAACCCAAGTAATGTAATTAATAAAATAGATTATAAAAAAGATGTTGATGGTCTTACCTTTATTAATATAGGAAAATTATTAAGTGGTGAAGATGCTATTGAAGCTTGTACTGCGAAAGGAATAATTAGTTTACTTGAATTTTATAATATTTCATTAGAAAGTAAAAATATAACTATTATAAATAGAAGTACACTAATAGGAAAACCTTTAATTCCGCTTCTTTTAAATAGAAATGCAACTGTTACAGTATGCCATTCTAAAACTAAGAATTTAAGTCATCATACAAAAAATGCGGATATAATTATTGTGGCTGTAGGTAAAAAAGATTTTTTAACTAAAGATATGGTTAGCGAAAATGTAGTAGTAATAGATGTAGGAATAAATAAAGTTGATGGTAAAATTTATGGTGATGCGCACAAAGATTTAATTGGTTATGTTGATTCAATAAGCCCTGTTCCTGGTGGTGTTGGTCTTATGACTGTGTGTAGTGTTGCTCAAAATGTATATAATTGTTATAAATTACAAAGCAAATAAAAAGGTGTAATTTCTTACATCTTTTAATTTGCATAAATACCTAAATATTTTTCCTTTGGAATATAAGCATAATATTTAAGTTTATTTCTTTCTTCTATTGTTTTTTCTGGAAATAACATTTCAAGTTCATCATCTTCAAGTACTTTAATAATAAATCCAAGTTCATCAAACAAATTCATATGATTTTGTATAAAAGTATCATTAACAGAAACTTTATTTATATTTTCATTAGAAACTACTACTGAAACTGCTAAAACAAGTGCTTCTATAAAAAAGTTTTTTAAATAATTATAATATGTTTCATAAGCAATTTTTTCATCTTTAAACTCTCTAGATATTTTGTTAATAAGAAAAGTTAAAGTATTTTTATTTAAATAAAAATTTAAACTTGTTTTTCCTATTGTATATTCAATAAAATCATTAAGTTTTATCGCAGTAATCGGTTCATCCATTATTTTTTTTATTCTAGAAAGAATCATTTGATTTAACGTATTTTCTTCCACATTTACATCTTTAAATTCTTCTATAATTCTATTTACATCTTCATCTGAAAGTTTTAAATTATAATAATTTATAATATTTAATATTCTTTCTTTATTCATTTTTTCACCCTTTTTATGATAAAATTATACCATAAATACACAAATTTTTATATAAAATTAAATTTTTTTTAAAAAAATTTAAAAAAATAGTTGTATTTTTAAAACAAGTGTTATATAATTATTAACACGAGGAAAGATTTGTCCCTATAGCTTAATCGGATAGAGCGTACGGCTACGAACCGTGAGGTTGGGGGTTCAAGTCCTCCTAGGGACGCCATCGGGAAGTGGCTCAACTTGGTAGAGCATTTGGTTTGGGACCAAGGGGTTGCAGGTTCAAATCCTGTCTTCCCGACCAGTTAGTTATTAAAAGCACTTAAATGTGCTTTTTTTATTTTTCAAATTTAAAAGAGAAAATCTATTAATAAGATTTTCCCCAATAAACCATATGTTTTGCTTCTTTACCACAAAAGATACATTTATCACTTAGTTTTTCTTCATTAAATGGTATACATCTACTTGATGCTCCTCCAGTAGCATATTTTATTTCATCTTCACAGTTTTCTTCACCACACCACATTGCTTTTACAAAACCTTTTTTGTCTTTAAAGATATTTATCATATCTTCCATTTCAGTTGCTTCATATATGTGACTATCCAAAAATACTTTTGCTTTATTGTACATATCTCTTTGTATTTCTTCTAATATTTCAGGAATACGAGAAAGTTCATCAAGTGACACTTCAATTTTCTCCCTATTATCCCTTCTAACAAGAACTAATTTATTATTTTCTATATCTTTTGGTCCAATTTCAACACGTGCTGGAATTCCAAGTATTTCTTGATTACTGAATTTCCATCCTGGTGTTTTATCAGATAAATCTATTTTAGTTCTAACACCAAGTTTCTTTAAGTTTTCATAAACTTCCATTGCTTTTTCAGTAACGCCTTCTTTATGCGCTGCGATAGGTATTACCATTACTTGTGTTGGTGCGATTCTTGGTGGAAGAACAAGACCACTATCATCTCCATGTACCATTATTATTGCACCAATTATTCTTGTTGAAAGTCCCCATGATGTTTGGTTAACTACTTCATATTCATTATTTTTATTTAAAAATTTAATATCAAATGCTTTTGCAAAACCATCTCCAAAGAAATGACTTGTTCCTGATTGAAGAGCTTTACCATCATGCATCATTGCTTCAATTGTATATGTGTCTTTTGCACCAGCAAATCTTTCACTATCTGTTTTTCTTCCTTGAATTAAAGGAATAGCTAAATCTTCTGTTACAAAATCATAATATACTTTAAGCATCATAAGTGTTCTTTCTTCTGCTTCTTTAGCTGATGCATGTATTGTATGACCTTCTTGCCATAAAAATTCTCTTGATCTTAAGAATGGTCTTGTTGTTTTTTCCCATCTTAAAACTGAATTCCATTGATTATATAATTTTGGTAAATCACGATATGATTTTACTTCTTTAGCCCACTGATCACAAAATAATGTTTCAGATGTAGGACGAATACATAATTTTTCTTCAAGTATTTCACTTCCTCCTTTTGTAACCCAAGCAACTTCAGGAGCAAACCCTTCAACATGATCTTTTTCTTTTTGAAGTAAACTTTCAGGAATTAATAGTGGAAATGAAACATTTTCAACACCCGTTTCCTTAAATCTATTATCTAAGTCTCTTTGAATATTTTCCCATATTGCATAACCATTTGGCTGATATATAAGACACCCTTTAACAGATGTATAATCACATAATTTTGCTTCTTTTACTACATCAGTATACCACTGAGCAAAATCTACTTCTCTACTTGTTATATCTTTAACTAATTTATCTTTTGACATATTTTTTTCCTTCTCTCTACAATCTTATAAATAGAACTTGATTACCATGTTCTTTTATTATATCTTTTAAATCATTAAATTTTAAATAAACTGTTGCTTTATTTGTATTTGGGTGAAAACCAACATTTTCTTTGTTCTTAAGTTCTTCATCAAATACAAATACTACTGACTTACTTTCATCATTTATAACACCAAATGGAGAAACATATCCATTTTGTAATTTTAAATATTTTTCTAATCTTTCAGCACTTCCAAAACTAAGTTTTGTTGTAGCAATTTTTTCAGCAACATAATTTAAATCTACTTTTTTATCATGATGACACGCTATTAAATAGTGTTCTTTACCATTAGCATTTCTCACAAATAAATTTTTACACACATAACCTGCATCTAAAAGTCCGATTTTTTCCATATCTTCTATTGTATGAACTTCTTCATGTTCAATAATTTTATATTCTATATTTTTTTCTTTTAATAATTTTAAAACTTCTTCCATTATTTTTCTCCCTTTATTATATATTTTATGTATTTTTATAGTAAAATTAAACTGGGTCGTTTAAATTTTTTTTCCATAGTATCACTCCAACTTATTTATACAGTTTACCACAAACTAATTTATAAGTCAAAATTATAAAATTATTAATTTTTCTCCTTTATTTAGTTTTATTTTGTAATTTCCAGTTTCTAAAGCAGTATATTCAAATTTATAATTTTCTATATTATCATTCTCTTCTTTTTTATCTAAAACGGTCAAAGAATTATCTACTAATGCAACATATGCTTCTTCACCTATCTTATACCATAAATATCCTTCATTTTCTACTACCTCATAATAATTATATATAGCATTTTGTTTTGCAAATTCTGTATATTTATTAAAACTTGTTCCCGGTCCTTTTCTAATAATTAAGTCGCTTGCATTAATTATTATTTGATCTAACTCTTCATCTCTAACTACTGGACTTACTAATACAGGATCATAATACAATAAAGTATAATTTACTTTAGTATTTTCCCCTACTATTTGATCATTATAAACATATAAAATTGATTTTGGATCAATATATTCATTATCTCTTTTAATTTCAATATGTAGATGTACACCATTTGAATTTCCTGTGGTACCCATATAACCAAGAAGAGTCCCCATTGAAACAATATCACCTATATTTACAACTGATGAAGATTTTAAATGCATATATCTACTAGTATCTCTATCATTATGTTTAATTACAACATAGTTCCCTTGAGAACTAGTGAATCCTTTTTCAATAACTTCTCCACTACCTATAGAATAAATATTTTCTCCTTGGTAATCAAACCAACCTAAATCAAGCCCCGCATGTAATATTCCATTTCTATAACCATAATCACTAGTAATACCTATTTTTTCTACTGGATATCTATAATATATCATACATCATCAGGCCTTTCTATAGTTATAACATTATCCATATCTGAAAATCTTGTAAAAATTTTATCTTCAAAAAGTTGATATAACATATCAGCCTCTATAAAAGAAAATAATCCAGTCCACATACTATATATTAAATTCAAATCACTAAAACTTAAAGAAAAAAGTGTCCCTATAATAAGCGAAACTATAAAACTAATTAAAATTATATATTTTTTAGTGTTTATATGCGCTTTTATTTTTTGTACTAACATTGTAGTTACAATACCAGAAGCAACTGCAGTGATTAATACACTTTTAATTAAATCCAAATTAAGCATTTTTTAATTTCTCCTTTAGAGAATCATCTCTATACTATAATATATGTTTAAGAAATAATATAGAAATAGTTAATAAACAAAAAATTCGTATATTTTTTACGAATTTAATTAACTGATATTATATACGGATCATTATATGCTCCTGTTCCACTTTTTACTTTTGCTTCAGGCTTTAAGGAAACGGCAGGCACCGCCGCATTAGTAGTGTCCACATAGTAGCCGTTCAGGTGCCCAACCGAATGCACACGGAAACACACTCACACTCGAACCATTGAAGCGATGCGGCGACATTGTCCAATAACCCTGTCCTGTATATAAATAATAACTTGAATTTCCAGTAGTAGTTGTTCCTCCAGCATATGCTACTTCATCTGCGGTTAATAATCCTACTGGATACGTTAAATCTCCTTTCGCTACTGTATATGCATATGTACTACTTGGACATTTATATTGTGGACTTTTATTTGTTTCAAGTCTATCATACGCTCCAAAATATACATTATTTCCAATTGTTCTTTCGCTCATATCATTACAGTAAGGCGAGTCCACTATTAGATTTGTTACTTTAGTATTTTGTCCATTTTTCCATATATTATCTCTATACCAATTTTCTACTGCTGTTCTTATGCTACTTGTTTTATAATTTACATAACTTTTATCACTATCTGATGTGTAATATGCTTGCGATGATGCTATATTCACGGCTGTTCCTGTTTGTGGGCATGTGTATGT
>JAFQIC010000052.1 GCA_017397745.1 Bacilli bacterium | reverse complement strand
TTTTGTTTGATAGTATGTGTTTGGAGGAGAATTGTATGGCAAAAAATGAATCTATTTTGTTAAGTGATTATTTCTTTAGAAGTTTATTTGGAAATGAAAAAAATAAAATGTGTCTGTCTTGTTTACTTAGTGAAGTATTAGAAATGGATTATAAGTATATATATGAAAATATATTATATTTAAATAAAGAACTTGGAAAAATAAATGTAAAGGATCCTAATAGTGGAGTAGATATACTTGTAAAAATAGGAAATAAAATAATAAATGTAGAAGCATATATAAGTTATAATAATATAAAGAAAAATAAAAACTTAAATTATATATCAAAGATATGTTTAAATTATTATAATTCAGATAATAAGTATAAGAATAATATAAAAATAATCCAAATAAATTTTATAAAAGGAAAGCACTGTAGTGTAAATTATATACAAGATAAAAAAATTTATGCAGATGTTATAAGTATAATAGAAGTAGGTATTGACAATAAAGATGACTTAAAGTATACTAAAAGTGAACACAATTTAAAACTATGGTGTGATTTATTAAATACAAAAGTAGAAGAAATAGAAAAAGTATTTAATATAATTGAAAAGATGAGTTACGAAAAAGAAGTAAAAGAAAAAATGAGAGAGGAGGTAAAAAGATATAAGATGACAGAGTTAGGAGATGTAATACACACAACATGGAATGATTTAAAAGAGTTAGAAATACTAGATGCAGAAGAAGCTGGAATAAATAAAGGAAAGAAATTAGGAAGAAAGAGTGCAATATCAGAATTTATAATGAAAATGTTAAAAATGAATATGAAATACAGTGATATTTCAGAAATCACAGGTGTAAGTGTTGAAAAGATAGAAGAGTATACTCATGAAATCAAGATAGATAAAAATTTCAACTAGATATTAAAATTGTTTCTTTTAAAGAACAACTTTTTTTTAATTAAATTATTTAATGATTGTAAAATTTTAAATAATATTTTATAATTATTATAGGGAGAATGTAGTTATGAAAAGAAGTTGTTTTTTAATTGTTTTAATTTTGTCTTTATTGGTATTAACGGGTTTTAGAGAAAAAGAGAAAAAATTAAATGAACTTTATGGTGAAAATATTATAGTTAATCCAGACTATGAAGAATATGAAAAGCTTAGTGATGAAGAGAAAAAAGGTTTAAATATAATTCCAAAGAAATATTTGAATATATATAAAGAAGAAAAAGAATTTAATGTTTTCAATTATGAAGTTATACCTACAAGTTATGATTTAACAAATATAAATGGTAAAAGATATACTCCAACATTAAAAAATCAAGGAGATTATGGGCTATGCTGGACTTTTTCCGCTAATACAGCGCTTGAATCGCACTTGCTTATTAAAAATGTTGGGAGTTATGATTTTTCTGAAAGGCAAATAGATTATGCAACTGTTCCTGTTTTGCAAGCTATAAGTGACTTTAATTATAACCCATATGCATCTGATAATGCCTATGTTTATACTAGAAACTTAACTGAAGGAGGTAACAATTCGATAGTTTCTTATCTTTGGGCAAGTGGTGTATCACCATTTTTTGAAGAAGATTTTATAGAATATAATACGGGTGGCAAACAAACTTTGTATGATGTTTTATCTACTAAAAAGATGTCGTTTGATGTTACTGGGACTATTGAATTTGATAGCATTAATATCGCTAATTTAAAAGTACAAAAAAGTTTTGATGAAATAAAAAGCATAATATATGAATATAATAAAGATTTGAAAAAACATATTATGGAAAATGGAGCACTTAGTACTGCGGTTTATTATTATTTTTATGATTCAGCTACTGACCTTTTATATAATGATTTAAGTGTTTCGTATTCTAAATATAAAAAAACAGGGCACGCTGTTACTATAATTGGATGGGATGATAACTATGGAGATGCTAATAACGATGGAACTCCTGATGGTGCGTGGTTAGTTCAAAATTCATGGGGTGACAATAATAGTTATTTTTATGTATCATATTTTGATAAAGATGTGCTTTTAAATACAATGGGAATTTTAAGTATAGATAGTAAAACTTGGGATAATAATTATGATTATTTAAACAGTAAATATAGTTTAAATATTGATGATGATCAGTTTTCTTCGGATATTGATTTAGATGGTTATAACAATAATACTTGGATTTTTAATAAGGATGAAAGTTCTGAAGAATTAAAATATATTAAACTCTATAATAAAATATCATATTCAAATAATGAAATTGATATATATATATCAGAAACTGGTAAGAGAGAAGATTTGAAATTTTTAAAATCTCAATATATAGATCATATTGGAATTCATAAAATAGATATTGGAAATATAAATTTAAATAATGATACTTTTATGATTTATATAGATGGGAAATTAGGTGATAATCCTGAATTATCTGTTTTTACTAAAGAAAAACAGCTGAAACTAGATTTTAATCCAGTTCCTACTACTAATATTTTATCAGAATTTGAAATTATGGATTATATTTATATTTTTAGTGATGATATCAATACAGGAAGTTCTTATAACGTTAAAGTATTTGATGAAAATAATAATAATATAACAAATGGGTTTAATATATCTCAAATAAAAGTAATTAATAATATAGGATATATATCATTTAATTCAAATTTAGATGTAGATAAATTTAGAGTAGAAATAGCTTATGGTAATGTAGTTAAAAATGTAAATTATGATGTGATAAAATTTAGAGGTTCTGGAACAGAAGAAAATCCATTTTTAATATCTACACCAGAAGAATTAATAGTGTTAGGAACAAGATTTAGTGATACTAGTATACCGTATTATTACTATAAACTTGAAAACAATATAGATTTAAAACTAATTACAACTTCTAATGGAATATATTTTAATAATGAATTAGGTTGGATTAATAAAAGATTTTCAGGTTCATTTGATGGTGATGGTTATAAAATAAAAAATCTAAATTCTAAATATGGAGGTTTATTTGGTTATATTTATGATAGTGAAATTAAAAATGTAGGATTAATAAACTTTAATATAAACAAACTAACAGAAGATGAATTTTATGGTGGTGCTCTTGTAGATTTAAGTGAAAATTCATATATACATAACATTTCCGGTGAAAATATAGCAATAAAGGGTGAGAATGTTGGATGTTTAATAGGATCTTTAGATAATAGTGAAATTGAAAATAGTTATTGTAAAGGTGACGTAATAGGTAAAACAAATGCTGGTGGAATTACGGCATATGCTTACTATGATAATACTTATAATCACGATTTAATAATAAATAACACATATTTCGTAGGAACTGTAGCTATTAAATCAATAAGTAGTACAGGAGCGTTAAATACTTTAACTAGTCCAGGTGGAATAACAGGTGAAATTTATTACTATGTAAATGATTCCTATGCAGATAATTATGAAATGATTTTTACTAATAATTATTATTTATCTGAAGCAAAGAATGATGGATTAAAATATATGTATCCGTTTGGATATTTTCAGTATAGAAGTACAACGATGGATGCTAATTATACAGAAGAAAACAATGCGGAAATTTTAGAAGATTATAAGTATGAACAATTTTATTATAATGGATTTGATTTCACAAATGTTTGGCATATTAATGAAAATTCTTTTCCAACGTTAAAAATATTTAATAAAAATAATGTTACAAATATATCAATTAATAATAGCAATATAAAAATTAAAGATTCTAAAATGCATTTTTTCCCAGATACTTTGAAATCTGAAGATGTAAAAAGTTCTTTAAGATTAAATGAAAACCTTAAATTTAATATTTTTTATAGTGATGGAAGTCTAAAAAAAGATACAAATTATATTAAATCTGGAGATGTTTTATGTATATATAATGAAGTTGATGATATTTGTTATACTTTAGTAGTTACTGGTGATGTAAATAGTGATGGAGAAATTGATTTATACGATATTATTGCTATAAGAAAACATATACTTGAAACAGAAATTATTACTAATCAAATTTCAATTGAAGCTAGTGATTATGAAGATGATGAAGAGATAGATGTATATGATATTATAAAAATAAGAAAGAAAATATTAGAATCTTAGAAGGTAGGTAAGAAATGAAAAAATATTTATTATTTATATATTTATTATTATTTCCATTAGTGGTAAATGCAGCTAGTGGAAGTATATCTGTTGTTTGCCCTGCATCAGCAGGCGCAAATGAAACGTTTAATTGTTCGATTACTGCTTATAGTAGTGATGGAGATATTTCTGGATTTCAATCGAAACTCTCTTTATCTTCTAATGTAAGTTGTACTAGTGTGTCAAGTAATGTTTTTACAGCTAATTTAAGTGGGACTAATTTACTTTTAGAACTTAAAAATGCCCCAGTAGTAAGTGGAACTACTATAGCTACATTAACATGTAGTACAGTTAATGCAACTACTAATCAAACAATAGGTTTTACTTCAAATAAAATGGGTATTGAAGTTTCAGGTTCTACTGAAAAAGCAAGTCCTTCAGATATCTCGCAAACGATAAAAGTTAAATCAACAGATGCTACATTAAGTAGTTTAACTATTAGTGGTGGTGATATGTTTCCTTCATTTTCACCAAGTGAAATTAATTACTCAGTTTCTACTGATCAGGACTCTATAACTATTAGTGCTGTAGCTAATTCTTCCAGTGCTACTGTAACAGGAACTGGAACTAAATCTTTGAATTACGGGGATAATACTTTTCCTATTGTTGTTACCGCAGAAGCAGGTAATACAAAAACTTACACAATTATAGTTACAAGAGAAGATAATAGAAGTTCGGATAGTACATTAAAAAGTATAACGCTTTCAACGGGTAGTATAAATTTTGAAAAAACAAAAACAGAATATTCTTTAACTATTGAAACTGATAGTATCGAAGTAACTGGAACTCCTAATGATGATAAAGCAACAATAAGTTATTCGCCTAAAAATACTGTTGAATTAAATTATAGTGAAACTAAAAAAATAGAAATTTTAGTAACCGCAGAAAATGGAAGTCAAAAAACATATACTTTAAATATAACAAGAAAAGATACTAGGAGTACAGATAATACACTAAAAAGTTTAACTTTGTCTTCAGGTAGTATCAATTTTAGTAAAACAAGAACAAATTATTCAGTAACAATAAATAGTAATGAATCAGCACTAGAAATAACTGGAGTACCTACTGATGCTTTGGCAAAAGTTTCTTATTCACCTAGTAAAATAATTGCAATTGCAAAAGGGGAAACAAAGACAATAAATGTTGTAGTAACTGCTGAAAACGGTTCTAAAAAGACTTATACTGTTGTTGTAACGAGAAAAGACGATAGAAGTAATAATAATAATTTATCTAATTTAACTGTAAATAATTATGATATAAAATTTAATAAATCAAAAACAGAGTATACACTAGAAGTTGAAAATAACATAGAAAGTGTTTATATAACCGCAGTTCCTGAAAATAATAGAGCACAAATATCTGGAAGTGGGGAAATAAAGCTTAAAGAAGGTAGTAATGTAGTTCCAATAATTGTAACCGCAGAAAATGGCTTGAAAAAAATATATACTATTACAGTTGTAAGAAAAACAACTGGTGAAACTAATTTGAGTGATAACAATTATCTTCAAGAATTAAAAATAGAAAATATATCAATAAGTTTTAATAAAAATAAAGAAATATATAATATATATATACCTCATAATATAGAAAAATTAAATTTAATTTATAAAACAGAACATGAAAAAGCAACAGTTATTGAAGATGGAAATAATTCATTAAAAGAGGGTAATAATTTAATTTCGTTAAATGTTATTGCTGAAAATGGAACAAAAAGAGTGTATAAAATATATGTTACTAAAATTAATGAAAATACTTTAATTAATCCTAATAAAATGGAGTTAAAAGAAAAAATAAATGCGCTTGATAATTTAACGCTTATATTAAATGTAAATAATCAAAATATAATAGATGCTGAAATATTAGAGTTATTAAAAAATTCAAATAAAAATTTATTGTTAATTGTAACTAACAGCAATAAAGAAGTTTTATATCAATATGAAATAAATGGTTTATCAATAGAAGATACTGTTAAAGTCTTTAATCCAATATTAAAATTAAACGCACCTCAAAATATAAAAGATTTAGGTGAATTAACTAATAAAGAATATAAATATTTAGATTTTACAAATAACGAAAACTTTTTAGGAAGAGTAAATTTAAAAATATTTGTAGGAGATTTATTCAAAGATAATGAAAAAATGTATTTATATCAGGTAATTAATGGAAAAGTTACTCATAAAAATTTAGAAAGTATTTCAGAAAATGGATATGCAAGTTTTACATTTAATCAAAAAGGTGAATATTTAATTTTAAATGAAAAACTTTTATTGGATGAAGATATACAAATAATGGAAGAAGAAAAAAGAAATGTATTAAAAATTGTTATAGCTTTAACAATGATAGCTATTATAATTGTTTCATTATTTATATTCTTAGTTCTAAAGAAAAAGAAGAAAACATATGATAATCTTACAATAAAATAAGAATAGTAAATATGCTTGAAAAAAAGTTTTATATTTGATAAAATTAATAATAAGAATAAGGAGGCAAAAATGGATAGTTTATTAAGTTTTTTAGAAGAAAATTATATTTGGTTTTTTGTAGCAGGTATAGTATTACTATTTGCACTTATAGGATATATATTTGATTCTAAAAGAAAGAAAAAGAAACAAGATGAAACGTTAGTTTCAAATGAAAATTTAGAAAGTGCACCTCTAAATAATATGGCAGAAGAAAATCAAATAGCTCAAAATGTAGAATCAACGGAGGTTATTAATCAAGAATTTTCAAATCCAAATGTTAATAATTTTGATGAAAACATAAGTGAGCCAGTTATGGAAACATCTAATGAAAATACTGTATTTGAAAATAATGTAGTAACTGATTCAAATAATATGAATTTTAATGACATTAGCATGCCAGATGTTAATTTAAATTCAACTGCTCAAAATAATTTAAGTCAGACTGGTGAAATTATCGAAGAATTTAATTTAGGAAATCCTGTTTCTTCAGAACCTTTAGTTAGTGAAGAGGCTATAAATGAACCAGCAATTAGTTTTGGTCAACCAGCCATTGAACAAACTTCTAATTTTGAAGAAGTAAATGCTCAGCCAGTTGAAACTTTAGAAACTATTGAACCTGTAAAAGAAACTAATGAAGAAATTATAACTAACACAGAACCTGAAGATATAATTGAAATTAATTAGTGTTAAGTTTAAAGATGAGAAATCATCTTTTTCTTTTTATAAAAAATCTTTACAGTTTTTTTATAATAGATTATAATAAGTAAAAAAAAGAAAGGGATTTTATATGAAATTAGATACTTTTTATAAAGTTAAAGTTGTTGAAGAAAAACCGATTAATTTTGGAATTGATTTAGCAAGTGAAGATTTTAAAGATGGGTTAGTTAAAATAAAAGAATATACTCCTTATAATACCAAATACGGTTATTTAGATAAAAATGGAGAAGTATTTATTGCACCGAAATATAGTAGTGCATTTGATTTTTGTGAGGGATATGCACTAGTTGAAAAAAATGATAGATTTGGATACGTATCAAAAGAAGATAATACAAAAGAGGCTATACCATGTATTTTTGATGATGCTTATGATTTTAGTAGATCTATTATAGATGGAAAATTATACGCAACCGTTGTAATCGCAGATAATATTTGTACGATTAACTCAGAAGGTGTTATTTGTTCGATTTTACATGGAGAACTTTGTTTTCCTTATAAAAATGGTTTTACGGTGGTTTCTAGAAATGGTAAAATAATATATTGCGATGAACATGGAAATGAAAAATTTTCTTTTCTCGCTGAAGAATTTCAGCCTTTTGAAAATGGTTTTGCAATTATAATTACTATTGATGAAAATTATAGAGAACACTATGAATTTATAGATACTACTGGCAAAAAAGTAAACTCTATTTTAGGACCAGAGAATTCGTGTCTTGAATTTTTAGGATATGAAGAAGGTGTATTTTTACTTTTAGATAAAACAAATAATGAAATATATGTGTGTCCAGTAGAAAATGATTATGAAAATAAACAGGTAGATAATTCTTATCAAAAGTTAAGTTTAGGAAATTATCAAATTATTGATTATGAATGTTTATCAGAAGGCTATATTTCGGTTGAAATAAAATCTATAGAAACCCATAAAGCTAAAACAATTTATCATAAAATTAAAAAGTCAAAAGGAAAATTTTGTTTAGAATTTTGCGATAAATTCATATTAGATTCTAAAGAAGTAACGGCTGTTGATGTAAGACCGTTTAGTGAAGGTTTGGCAGCTGTTAGAGTTGATAAATTATATGGATTTGTAGATAAATCATTAAATTTTGTAATTCCACCTCAATTTAAAGTAGTATCAAATTTTTCAGAAGGCTATGCACTTGTTACTGATGAAAAAAAAGAAGTATATTTTATTGATAAAACTGGTAAAAAAATTACTAAACCTATTTCATACATAAGAGAAATACGAAGTTTAGATGAAATAGATACTTCAAGTATAAAAGAATTAGAAGTGATAAGTTATTCGTATACGTATTCTGATGAAGATACATTAAAATCAAAAAATTGTTCTAGTTATGAGGAATTTGAAGAATCAATAAATGATAGAATAAGTGAATATATTGATAGTCAAAACGCTAAAACAATAAAATTGGTAGGTGTTGAAAAATGCAAATAGAGAGTAAATTAAAAGTAAAAGTAACTAGAGAATGTAATATTTTAGAAGATTATGAAGTTTATTCGGCTGGTTTTAATGAAGGATTAAGTTTAGTTAAGAGAAAAGATAAAGAGATTCGTTCGCTTGGATTTATTGATACAAAAGGAAATGAAGTCATTCCTTGTGAATACTATGATGCATATGATTTTCATTGTGGAAGAGCAATGGTTGAAAAAGATAATTGGCAAGGATTTATAAATAAGAAAGGTGAAATCGTAGTGCCATGTGTTTATCATGAAGCAACTAAATTTGATTTTAACTATTCTGTAGCCAAAATAAGTTATATATCAAAAGATGTTAATGTGGTTTTAGACTTAAACGGAAGAGTTTTATTTGCTAGTAGCAATGATTTAACAAAAATATTACCTCATGGATATGTAGTAGAAAAAACAAATCCAAACTGGCATAATAATTATAAAATCTGGAATTTAAATGAAAGCGATTATGTAAAGAAGATACCTTTTGATAATCAAATTGAACCAGATGTTGATATATCGGGTGGCTTTGAAACTTTTCAGTATTTGGGAGAAAACTATTTTTGTATAGGTAATTATAGAGGAAAGTTTATTGTAAGAATCTCTGGTATTACTGGACTTGAAGCTACTAAGGTTAAAGATAATATAAAGAAAGTATTTATTTGTTCTGAAGGACTTATTCCTGCACTTTTTAGTAATGGAAAAATGGGGTATATTAATTGGCGTGGAGAAACTATAATACCTCCAAAATTTGATATAGCTCAAGATTTTAAAAATGGAAAAGCTGTAGTACGTTATAAAAAACATTATAGAGTTATTGACAAAAATGGAGTGTTTTGTCATAAAACTAAATTTAAAAATTCAGTTACCATTACTGAAAACGATTTATATATAACTTATGATGGTAAAGATTATTATTATGTAGATGAAAATAACAATAATGTCTTTGGTAAAAAGTTTTCAGTGGCGCATCCTTTTCAAAATGGTATAGCATTAGTTCTTTCAAAAGATGAAGACGAATGGTATTTTATAGATACAAATGGTAATAAGGTTACAAAAACTGTAACTAGTGAATATGAGATTTCTAGCATTGATGAACTTCCAGAATATAGTAGTATTGAAATATTGGAATACATATATGAAGTAAGAAATGGTGAAGAGGTTACTTACGTAAGAGGTGAAACTATGGAAGACTGCGAAAAGAAATTAAAAGATGTTATAAATAAAATTAATATGGATAAGTTAAGTGAATTTGTTACCTCTGGTTATGTTAAAAAGATGGAATAATTGTAAATAACATTTTTTAATCTTTACAAACAACTTTAAATAATGTTATAATTACTTTGGTTTTTTAAAACAAGAGAAAGAGACGTTGTTTTTATGGATTTATAGAAAGCTAACGGCTGATGGAAGTTAGTATGAAGTAAAAACAAAGATCACTCTGGATGTTTCTTAGTGAAAAGCTAAGAACGCGTAATTTGCGTTAAAATAAAAAGAAAAATAAAGGATGGTACCGCCTTATGGCTCCTAGTGCTGTCTTTTTTTATTTAGGAGGAGAAAATGGAATTTAAAAATAATTATGATTTCGTTAAAAACGAAGAAGAAGTTTTAAAGTTTTGGGAAGAAGATAAAACTTTTGAAAAACTATTAGAAAAAAATAAAGATGGAAAGAAATTTAAATTTATTGATGGTCCTATAACTGCGAATAATCGTATGCATGTAGGTCATGCTTGGGGAAGAACTTTAAAAGATACTTTTTTAAGATACAAAGCTATGAATGGCTATACATCGCACTATAGAAATGGATTTGATGGACAAGGTCTTTGGGTAGAAGTTGAAGTAGAAAAGGAACTTGGTTTTAAAACAAAAAAAGACATTGAAGAATTTGGACTTGATAATTTTACTAATGCTTGCGTAAACAGAGTTAAAAAATATTCAAAAATAATAACTGAACAATCTAAAAGATTAGGTCAATGGATGGACTGGGATAACTCTTACTATACATTAACTGATGAAAACATAACTAGTATTTGGCACTTTTTAAAAAAATGCCATGAAAAAGGTATGATAAAAGAAACATATAAACCAATGCCATGGTGTGCTAGATGTGGAACAAGTTTATCAGAACATGAAATGACTGGAAGTTATCATGATGTAGAGCACGAAGTAGTATTTTTTAAACTTCCTATAATAGGTAAAGATTATAAAGCATTAGTATGGACAACAACTCCTTGGACTCTTACTGCAAATGTAGCGCTTGCTGTTAATCCTGAATTTGAATATGTTGTAGTAAAATTCGATGATGAAAAAGATAACTTATTATTATGTAAGAAAGTATGGGAAAATAAATTTAAAAAAGAAGGGAATGTATTAGAAACTTTAAAAGGAACAGATTTAGAAGGTCTTGAATTTGAAACATGTTTCCCTGAAATAGAAGCACAAAAAGGAGTTAAACATCCTGTTGTTTGCTGGGAAGAAGTAGATGACTCTGAAGGATCTGGTATAGTTCATATTGCTCCTGGATGTGGTGCTGAAGACTTTGAACTAGGAGAAAAATTAGGACTAGATAAATTAGTACCTATAGATGAAAGTGGAGTAATCTATTCTGAATATGGACAATTTGGTGGTAAAAATGCTAAAGAAGTAGGATCAGAAATATTTGAAGAACTTAAAAATAGAGATAAATTATTCTTAACTCATAAATATACTCATAGTTATCCTTATTGCTGGAGATGTAAACAAGATATTTTATTTAGGCTTGTTAGAGAATGGGCAATAGATGTTGATGTTATAAGAGAACAGTTAATAGAAAATGCTAAAACTGTAAAATATAATCCAGAACATCAAGGGAAAAGAATGCTTGATTGGCTTCAAAATATGGGTTCTTGGAATATAAGTAGAAGAAGATTCTATGGACTTCCTTTACCATTTTATAAATGTGAATGTGGTCACTTAGAAATAATTGGTTCAAAAGAAGAATTAAAAGAAAAAGCAGTAAATCCTGAAAGAGTAGATGAAATACCTGAATTACACAGACCTTGGATAGATGAGATAAAAGTAAAATGTCCTAAATGTGGTAAAGAAATAGAAAGAGTTCCACAAGTTGGTGATGTATGGCTAGATGCTGGTATTGTTCCTTTTTCTACACTTAAATATTTCACTGATAAAGAATACTGGAAACAATATTATCCAGCAAACTTTGTTATAGAAATGCATGAACAAATTAGACTATGGTTCTATTCAATGTTATTCATGTCAACTGTTTTAGAAGGAAATGCTCCTTATGAATTTATCAAAACTAGCGGAATGGTAGTAAAAGAAGATGGAAGTAAATTTAGTAAATCAGATTCTAATTCATTATCTTTTAACGATGTCGCTAATACTATAGGTAGTGATGCTTTAAGATATAATTATCTTGGAACAAATACTTCTAATGATGTTAGATTTAGTTATAGATTAGGTGAAGAAGCACAAAAGAAACTTTTATCATTCTATAATATGGTAGTATTCTTTAATACTTATGCTCAAATTGATAAAGTAGATTTAACAAACTATAAACCAAATGAAGAAGAATTAACTTATGCTGATAAATATTTAATCTGCTTAACAGAT
This sequence comes from Bacilli bacterium, assembly GCA_017397745.1. Lineage (GTDB taxonomy): Bacteria > Bacillota_I > Bacilli_A > RF39 > UBA660 > RGIG1840. The sequence goes on along the minus strand of JAFQIC010000052.1, from coordinate 6,982 downwards.
AACTTTGTAAAAGAAAGTAAAAAGGCTATGGAAGAATATGAAACTAAGCCTGTAATAGATTCTTTTGAAAAATATATTGATGAAGTAAGTAATTTCTATATAAGAATAAATAGAAGAAGATTCTGGAAGAGTGAAGATGACAACGATAAGAAAAATGCATATTTTTGCTTATTTGATTCAATTAAAAGAAGTACTCAAGTACTAGCTCCTCTTATTCCGTTTATGAGTGAATATATTTGGCAATCTGTAGTTGTTAAGTATGAAAATAATATTGAAACATCTGTACATCTAAGTGAGTATCCAAAAGAAAGTGGATATAATATTGACGAAAGTATTTTAGATAAAACTGCTACTTTAAGAGATGTTATTTCTTTAGCACTAAGAGCTAGAAATGAAAAAAATATCAAAGTAAGACAACCACTTAGTAAATTATATATTAATAAAACTATAGATAATGAAGAATATAAAAACATCTTAAAAAGTGAAGTTAATATTAAAGAATTAGAAGTAATAGATAATTTTGATTCATTAAAAGATGAATATTTAACACTAAACTTTAAAAATGCCGGTGCTGCATTTAAAGGTGATGTAAATAAAGTAAAAGAACTTTTAGAAAAAGAAAAAGCTAATCAAGAATTAATTTCTAAAATTAAAAATTCTGAAACATTTACACTTGAAGAATATAGTTTAGATAATACATTAGTAAATATTTCTTATAACGAAAAAGATACAGTGAAAGTACTAAGTGAGAATGATATAACAATTGCTCTTGATGTAAATATAACAGAAGAACTTAAAAATGAAGGAATTTTAAGAGATATAATTAGATCTTGTCAAGTATTTAGAAAAGAAGCTGAATTTAATGTTGAAGATAGAATTAAAGTTTCATTTGAAAGTGAAAATGAAGAAATAATTAAAATAATTAACCAAAACGAAAATTTAATTAAATCAGAATTATTAAGTTCAATAGAAAGTTTAGAAGAATATGACTTTGAAGGAAATATTCAAGAATATAATTTAGTTGTTAAAATGAAAAGAATTTCTTAAGAAGTTCTTTTTTTATTAAAAAAATATTATATGTTTTATAGTTTTATCTATTATATTTTATAATGTTTAAATTGTAATTTAGTAATAAAAATAATTTGAATACTTTTGCATTATTAAAAGTAACTTTTTTCTTTACATCACAACTTGTTTTTTTTTGTTAATTTGTTTATAATGAAGTAAAAGGATAGAGGTAATATGGCAGATTATAATGAAAAATCAATTAAAATATTAGAAGGTCTTGAAGCGGTTAGAAAAAGGCCTGGAATGTATATAGGAAGTACTGATAAAAGAGGACTACATCATTTAGTGTGGGAAATTGTAAATAATTCAATTGATGAAGCAATAAATGGATTTGGTAAAAAAGTAGATGTAATTATAAATAAAGATGGAAGTGTAACAGTTAAAGATGAAGGGCGTGGTGTTCCTGTTGGGAAACACGAAAGTGGTAAAAGTACACCTGAAGTTATTTATACTGTGCTTCATGCTGGAGGAAAATTTGAAAGTGCTGGATATAAGGTAAGTGGTGGACTTCATGGTGTAGGTGGAAGTGTTGTTAACGCTCTTTCTAAATGGATGAAAGTAAAAATAGAAAGAGAAGGTGGTATATTTGAAATTAGTTTTAAAAACGGAGGTAAAGTAGATAAACCACTTACAAAAATAGGGACTAGTAAAAATACTGGAACTAGTGTAACTTTTATGCCTGATGATACTATTTTTTCTTCAGTATATTTTAGCTATACTACTATATGTGAAAGAATGCAAGAGAATGCTTTTTTAGAAGATGGACTTAAAATAAATGTAATAGATGAAGCAGATAATAAAGAATCTAATTTTTATTATGAAAATGGTATTGTTTCTTTTGTAGAATATATAAATGAAAATAAAAATACACTTCATAAATGTGTATACATAAATGGAGAAAAAAATGATATTCAAATAAGTATTGCACTTCAGTATACTGATGGATATAATGAAAATATTTTATCATTTGTAAATAATGTTAAAACAGTTGATGGTGGTACTCATGAAGTTGGATTTAAAACTGCTCTTACTAAAGTATTTAATGAATATATTAAAAATAATAATCTTCTTAAAGGTAAAGATGCACTTGAAGGAAGTGATGTCAGGGAAGGCTTAACAGCTGTTATATCACTTAAAGTGCCAGAATCTCTTTTACAATTTGAAGGTCAAACTAAAGGAAAACTTGGTACTCCTCAAGCAAGAAGTGCTGTTGAAAGTCTTGTGTATGAAAAATTATCTTATTATTTAGAAGAGAATAAAGAAGCGGCAACTAAAATAGTCGATAAAATACTTAAAAGTAAAATTGCTCGTGAAGCTGCGAGAAAGGCACGCGAAGAAGCAAGAAATGGAAAAAGTAAAAATAAAATAGAAAAGAATTTATCTGGTAAACTAGCACCAGCTCAAAGTAAAAATCCTAAAATAAATGAACTATTTTTAGTAGAGGGAGACTCTGCGGGTGGAAGTGCTAAAGGAGGAAGAAATAGAAAATTTCAAGCTATTTTACCTCTTAGAGGAAAAGTTATTAATACTGAAAAAGCAAGTATGGATGATATTCTTAAAAATGAAGAAATCAATACTATGATATATACAATAGGCGCAGGAGTTGGATCATCATTTGATGTAAAAGATTCAAATTATGATAAAGTAATAATAATGACCGATGCAGATGTAGATGGAGCACATATTCAAATACTACTTTTAACATTTTTCTATAGATATATGAGACCTCTTATTGAAAGTGGTAAACTTTATATTGCTCTTCCACCATTATATAAGTTTGATACTGGGAAAACTCATTATTATGCTTATAGTGATGAAGAACTAAATGAACTTAAAAGTAAAACAAATGGTAAATATACAATTCAAAGATATAAAGGTCTTGGAGAAATGAACGCAGATCAACTTTGGGAGACAACAATGAATCCAGATACAAGAAGTTTAATAAGAGTAACTATAACAGATGCATCGCTAGCTGAAAAAAGAGTAAGTGTTCTTATGGGTGATAAAGTTGAACCTAGAAAAGAATGGATAAATGAAAATGTAGAATTTACTATGGAAGATAACTACAGAAAGTGAGGAATTTATGGAAGATGTACTAAAAAGAATACATGATTATGCTTTAGAAGAAATAATGGGTGATAGATTTGGAAAGTATGCTAAAGAAATAATTCAAGATAGAGCAATTCCTGATGTAAGAGACGGACTTAAACCTGTTCAAAGAAGAATTCTATATGCAATGTATAAAGCAGGTAACAATCATGAAAAAGGATATATAAAATGTGCGGCTACTGTAGGTGATGTTTTAGGGAAATTTCATCCTCATGGAGATTCATCAGTATATGATGCAATGGTTAGAATGAGTCAGTGGTGGAAACAAAATCATATTTTAGTTGATATTCATGGAAATAACGGTTCTATGGATGGTGACTCTGCGGCTGCTTATCGTTATACTGAAGCAAGACTTTCTAAGATTTCATCAGAACTTTTAAAAGACTTAGAAAAAGGAACTGTTTCTTGGGCACCAAACTTTGATGATAGATTTTTAGAACCAACAGTTCTTCCTGCGAAATTTCCTAATCTTTTAGTAAATGGAACAAATGGAATAAGCGCAGGATATGCAACAAATATTCCACCTCATAACTTAGGAGAAATAATAGATGCAACTATTAAAAGAATAGATAGCCCTAATTGTCATTTAGATACAATACTAGATATAGTAAAAGGACCTGACTTTCCTACAGGTGCAATTGTAGAAGGAAAAGAAGGGATAAAAGATGCTTTTAAAACAGGAAAAGGTAGAGTAATAGTTAGAAGTAAAACTGAATTTAAAAAAGAAAAAGGAAAAGAACAAATTATTATTACTGAAATTCCTTTTGAAGTTAATAAGGCAGTTTTAGTAAATAAAATAGATGCGATTAGAATAGATAAAAAAATAGATGGAATAAGTGAAGTAAGAGATGAAACAGATAGAGAAGGACTTAGAATAGTAATTGATTTAAAAAGTGGTGCTAACAAAGAACTAATTTTAAATTATTTACTTAAAAATACAGAACTTCAAGTATCTTATAATTATAATATGGTTGCGATAGTAAACAGAAGCCCACTTACTCTTGGGATTTTAGAAATACTTGATGCATATATTTCTCATCAAAGAGAAGTTATTTTAAAAAGAACACAGTTTGACTTAGATTTCTTTAAAAAAAGATATCATATAGTCGAAGGTCTCATAAAAGCGCTTTCTATTCTAGATGAAGTAATAAAAACAATAAGAGGAAGTAAAAATAAAAGTGATGCTAAAGATAATCTTGTAAAACTATATGACTTTACAGAAGAACAAGCAGAAGCAATAGTTATGCTTCAACTTTATAAACTTACTAATACAGACGTAACTGTTTTATTAGAAGAATCTGAAAAATTAAAAATAGCCATTAAAGGACTAGAAGAAATACTTCAAAGTGAAGAAAAACTTAAACAAGTTATGAAAATGGAACTTAGAAAAATAAGAGAAGAGTATAAAACAGAAAGAAAAACTATAATAAAAGATGAAATAACTGAAATAAAAGTAGATACTTTAGATATGGTTAGTAAAGAAGATTATATAGTATCTATTTCTAAAGCAGGTTATGTAAAAAAGGTAAGCCTTAAATCATATTCTTCTTCAAATGAAAAAGAAAATGGAGTAAAAGAGGATGACTATATTGAGAATATTTATAAAATAAATAACCTTGGAACAATACTTCTTTTTACAAATTTAGGAAATTATTTATATCTTCCAGTTAGGGAAATAAATGAATTTAAATTCAAAGAAATTGGAAATCACATAAGTAATTATATAAAAATAAGTGATGGAGAAAAAATAATTAGAAGTATTGGTATTTCTTCGTTCGATGATTCATATGTTACATTATTTACAAAAAAAGGCTTTGTAAAAAGAGTTGCACTTAAATCTTTTGAAGTTACTAGATTTAGTAAGACACTTTGTGCTATTAAACTTAAAAATGATGATGAACTTAAAAGTGTAAGTAGAGTAAATTCTGAAGAAATAATTGCTATCTCTAAAAAGGGACTATCTCTTAAATTTAATGCCGAAGAAGTTCCTATAATTGGTTTAAAAGCAAGTGGCGTAAAACTAATGAATTTATCATCAAATGACGAAATAATTTCTTCTTTTACAGTTAATCAAGATAAAGAATATGTAACTTTATTTACTGATAAAAATACTGCTAAAAGAGTTAAAGTTATAGATATTCCTAAAACTTCAAGGGCAAAAAAAGGTACGATGATAATAAAAAGTCCTAAGAGTAAAGAGTACAATGTCATTGATGCGTTAAATACTTCTTCTAAAACAATTTTGAAAATAAAAACTGATGAGGTAAAAGAACTTAAAAACAGTGATATATCTATAATGGATAAATATAGCACTGGAAGTTTGATATCTAAAAAGAATATAATATATGTGTATGAAGAAGCAAAACTAAAAAACTTATGCGAAAAAGAAAATAAAAAAGAAGAAAATATTGAATCAAATAAAGAAGAGAAAAAAACTAGAAATTTAACAATGAGCGACTTTTTTGAAGAATTTAAATTATAGTATAAATCACCTAATAAAGAAATAAAATTTATTAGGTGATTTTTGTGTCTAATATAGAAAGTTTCAAAAATTTTGTTAAAACTAAACCAGAACTAGCTTATTATGTGAATGAAAATAAAACAACATGGCAAAAGCTATATGAAACATATGATCTTTATGGAGAAAATTCAGATGTATGGAATAATGTAATTAAAAATAACGATAGTATAAATAGCCTAAGTATAAAAAATATCATATCGGCTTTAGGTAATATAGATGCTGAAAGTTTTCAAAAAAATATTAATAGTATTCAGAAAGCCATTGGTTTTGCATTAGAACTAACAGGTGATAGGAAAAGTAAAAAGGAGAAAAAAATAAAGAAAGCTCAAAGTTATAAAACTGTTGATAAATTTTATAGTGATTAATTATGAATTATATTGTAAATGAAAAATTAAATGAAAATCCTCTTTATGTACGATATTTAAGAGAAAATTCTCATTGGTATAAGCTTTTAAATAGAAATCCTGAAAAAATAAATGATATGATTAATGAGATGAAAGTAAGATATCAAATGAGGCCTTCCGATAAAATAACCAATATTATGGATACAGCATCTTTGGTTTCAAAAATATGGAGTGCAACAAAAGAGTAAAATAGTTGTTAAAATTTACAAATCTACTTGACTACATTTATTATAGAGTGATATAATTTTGTTATAGTAGAGGAGGACACAAGTGAAGATAAAAAATGGATATTCTGTAATAGATATTATAGGTATTTCATTAATATTTATTGTTCTAATAATTTTAACCGTACCGTTAATTTATAAGATAGCAAATAATTATGAATATGATAGTACAAGAATAAAAGCAACTGCACTTTATAGTATGGCGGTTTCTGAATATCAAAATGATACTAGTTTAAAAAGAGAAATCACTGCATATTGTTTTAGAGCTGATTATGGCTATCCAAAAACTTTAAATGATGGAACTATAAGAAGTATAAAAAATACTGATGAAGGTGTGTCATATTATATTACATTTGATGGAAACGGAAATATAACTTCATTTGTATATACAGATGATAATTACGGTATAGATTTGAGAGAAAATATTAATGAAATAACTTTAAGTGCTTTAGATAAAAGCAAATTTATTACTAAAGAAGACGCATTTAAAATTATTGAAAAATGTCCTTATAACTCTAACTAAAAGGAAGGGAAAATTATATTATGAAATTAAACAAAAAAGGTTTTACGCTAATTGAGTTATTAGCAGTTATTGCAATTTTAGCAATATTAGTAGTAGTCGCAGTTCCAGGTGTATTAAATATGTACAATAGTGG
>JAFQIC010000051.1 GCA_017397745.1 Bacilli bacterium | reverse complement strand
TATATCTATTGTATATTCTATTTCTACATCACCTTTATTTTCTACTGTAAATGTTTTTGTTACTGCTTGTCCTGGTAATGCATCTATCATTTGTATGTTTTGTGTATCTGTAAATTTTAATCTGAGTTCTGCTAAGTCTACTACTGTTTCTCTTGCCTCTTCATTTCCTCCTACACTTGCTGTGAAGAATGAATATGTTAGTCCTGCTGACACTGCTAATGTTAGTACTACAAATATTATTCCTCCTATTGTTATTATTTTATCCTTCATTTTAAACCTCTTTCTCACACTAAAAAATGTGTATGAACAAAAGATTTACTCTTCTATTCATACACATTATATAATAAAATACCCCCCCCACAAGAGAACAAAAGTTCGTTTTACAAATTTGTTATAACAATTAGTTTTTATTCTTTTGTTTAATTATATTTTTTCAAAATAATCACTACTTACTCCACAAATAGGACATTTATAATTTTCAGGAAGTTCTTCACCATAATATATATATCCACAAACTTTACATTTCCAAGCAGTTTTACCTGTTTCTGTTTTTATTTTTATATAGTCTTCTTTATGATTTTGAAAATATGAGTATGTAAGTTCTTCTTCATCACTAAATTTATCTGCATGAATTAGTTTACCTAAAAATAAAGTATGAGTTTCAGCATCAATTTCATCTATTTTCTCACAAACCATATATCCTAAAGAATCATTTATTACTTTTATGTCTTCTATTTCTGTTGTATTTACGTTTTCAAATTTATTAATATCTCTCATTGAATTATAACCAAATGTTTTAATTATTTCTCCATTTGAATTTTTTCCTATTACTGATAAAGCAAATATATCATTTTGTTTCATAGCTTCATTTGTAAAATTAGTTTTCATTACTGAAACAGAAATAATTGGATTATCTGATGCACTTATTAATGAAACTGCATCTACTATACATCCTGCGTTTTTGGTTGTAAGAACATAGACTCCTTGAGAAATTTTTCTTGTTATTTTTTTATCTTTCATTTTTCATCTCCTCATAAATTTTTTTATAGTTTTCATATCTTTCTTCTAAGATTTCTTTATTTTTTACTCTTTTAATAACATCACATCCATCTTCATTTATATGATTGCAAGTCTTATATTTGCATTTTGATTGAAATTCAATAAAATATTTTTTAACTTCTTCTTTTGAAATATTAAGTTCAATTGAAGAAAACCCTGGTGTATCTGCGATAAGACCGTTATTTAATTTATGTAAAGTAACCATTCTAGTAGTATGTTTACCTCTTTTTAAATGCATAGATACTTCATTAGTTTCTAAATTTAAATTTTTATCTATTTTATTAAGAAGTGTACTTTTACCTGCGCCTGTTTGTCCAGTAAGTGCTACTAAATTATTTTTTATTTCTTTTTTGATTTTATTTATTTTTTTATTTGAATATACTTTTATTCCTATTTTTTTATAATATTTAATAAATTTCTTAATTTCTTGTTTTTCTTTTTTATTAATTAAATCTTCTTTTGTAAGAATTATATAAGGAATAATATTATTTGAAAAAGCTATTACTAAAAATTTATCTATTAAATAACTTGAAAACTTAGGAATATGCGTACTTGTTATTATAAAAAGTTTATCTATATTAGAAACTAGTGGTCTTATTAAACTATTTTTTCTTGGTAAGATTTCTTCAATAGTTTTATTACTTTCATTAAAAATAACATTATCTCCAACAAGTAGTTTTTCATTTCTTATTTTACCTCTCGCAGTACAAAGGAAAACACTATTACTGTTCATAATAGTGTATAAATCTTTATTAATATTTATTAGTTTTCCTTGTTTATTCTCCACTTTCTCCCTCACTTTGACTAGGTGCATCACTTTCTTCATTAGAATTTTCTGGATTAGTTGTGCTTATTTCTTCTTTTGGTTCTTCTTTTGGTTTAGTTGTAACTGTTATATTAAGTGTTGTTCCAGGTTGAACTACTGTATCTTTTGCTCTACTTTGATAAATAATTGTTCCTTCTTCTTTGGTTTCATCAGTTTGATATTTGTAAATTACTGTTATTTCGTTTTCTGCGCAGAATTTTTCTAATGCATCAATAGTATATGTTGTAAAATCAGGATATTTCTTTTGAACCTGCGGAAGATAAAGTGTTACTGTTGATCCTTTTTTTACTTTTTCTCCTGCGGCTGGGCTTGTTTTTACAACAGATTCTGCTTCTTTATTTTCTTTTTCATCAACTGTTACGTATTCAAGAACTATATTGCATTCATACATTGTTTCTAATATTGTTTTTACTTCAATGTAGTTTTTACCACTATAATCTTCTAACTCAAATGTCTCATCTCCATTTGATACATATAATGTTATTGTTGAGCCTTCTTTTACTATTTTTCCTATTTCAGGACTAGTTTTTATAACATATCCTTCTTCTATTTCATCACTACCCATATATCTTATATCTTCATTAATTACAAATCCTTTTTTGGTAAGCAAGTTAGAAGCATCAACTTCACTTAAAGCACTTACATCAGGAATTTCCACATTCTTTTTAGTCATTAATTTAGGTAAAAGAAGAATAATTGAAGCCGTTATTATGATTAGTCCCGCGAAAATAGAAACAAGTATAATTAATATTTTATTTTGTTTTTTATTTTCTTCTCTTTCTTCTTTTTCTATTTCTCTTGCATATTTTGCTTCATCTAATCTTGCTCTTTCTTTCACTTCTTTTAAAGCATCATCTAATACTTTTGTTTCATCAAGTTCTTTTTCACTATATTTATATACATATTTACTTTCGTTACTTCTTGCTTCATCAAGTGCTGTTTTTATATCATCATGCATTTCTCTAGCATCATTATATCTATTTTTAGGATTTTTAGCTGTTGCTTTTAATATAATATTTTCTATAGTTTGAGGTAAACTTGGAAGAACTTCTTTTATACTTGGAAGAGGCTCTTTTATATGTTTAAGCGCTATTTCTACCGCAACATCACCTTTATATGGAATTTCACCAGTTAACAGTTCGTACATAAGAATTCCCATAGAATAAATATCGCTTTTTATAGTTGATCCTTTACCATTTGCTTGTTCAGGTGGTAAATAGTGTACACTTCCCATTATAGAATTAGTTTGTGTAAGCTGAGTAGAATTTATAGCCATAGCAATTCCAAAGTCAGTTATCTTTATCATACCATTTTCAAGTATCATAATATTTTGAGGTTTTATATCTCTATGAATAATATAAGAATCATGTGCATGTGACATTCCATCAGTTATTTGAAGCATAATATCTATAACTTCAGTTATAGTTAATTTTCCTCTTTTTCTTATAAGTTGTTTTAAAGTCTTACCATCAACATATTCCATAACCAAATAGTTTTGTCCATTATCTTCTCCAAAATCATACATTTCCACAATATTTGGATGAGATAAATTAGAAGCAGATAATGCCTCTCTTTGAAAACGTCTTATAAATTTTTCATCTTTTTCATATTCTTGTTTAAGTATTTTAACTGCAACATTTCTGCCTAAAATTTTATCATAAGCAAGAAAAACATTAGCCATACCACCTTCACCAAGTGTTTTTATAATCTGATATCTATCATTTATTATAATTTTTTTATCGCCCATTTTTAAATTCCTTCTTTCCTACTTAAATAAGCCACAGTAATATTGTCTGTTCCTCCCCTTACATTTGCTTTTAAAATTAGTTTACTTGCTTTTTCTTCAGCGCTAAGCATTTCATCATTAAGTATTTTTTCAATTTGGTCTTTAGAAACCATATTTGTAAGACCATCTGTACATAAAAATATTGAATCTATATCTGTTTCTACATCAAACATATCCATTGTTACTTTTTCTTGACTACCAAGAGCTTTCATAAGTACATTTTTTTGCGGATGATTTCTTGCTTCTTCTTCGCTAATATCACCATTTTTTAAAAGTAATCCTACTATAGTATGATCATTTGTTACTTTTGTAAGTTTACCTTGTTTCATAACAAATCCACTAGAATCTCCAATATTTCCAAATATTAAATATTCAGGTGTTAAAATTGCACACACACAAGTTGTACCTAAACCTTTTGAATCAATATTTTCTTCTGCATATTTTAAAATATCTAAATTTATTTCATCAACAATTTCTCTAAGCCATAAAATTGCTTCTTCTTTTTTTCCAATACTAGAAAGTTTTGCAAAACGACTTCCCATAATTGTTACTGCTTTTGATGAGGCAACTTCACCGGCTTTATGTCCACCCATACCATCTGCGACAACTAGTAAATATTCATTATTTAAATTTTTTACAATAGTAACAGAATCTTCATTATGACTTCTTACTTTTCCTGTATCAGTTTGATAATGAGTTATCATTTAATGCACCTCTCTTATTCGCTCTAAGCTGACCACATGCACCTGTGATTTTAGAGCCCATTTCTTTTCTTATTGTTACATCTATATTTTTCTTTTTTAGTATATCATAAAACTCTTTTATTTTAAAGTCTTTGCTCCTTTTGAATGTCAAATTACTTGTCTCATTATAAGGGATTAAATTCACATATAATAGTTTTCCTTTTAACAAATTAGCAAGTTCTAATGCACACTCTTTTGTATCATTAACACTATCTAATAAAATATATTCAATAGTTACTCTTCTATTAGTTTTATCTATGTAATAATCAATTGCTTTAAACAATTCTTTTAAATTATATACTTTACTAATTGGCATTATTTTATTTCTTATTTCATCATTTGGCGCATGCAAACTTATTGCTAAATTAACTTGATTTTTAATATCGGCAAATTCATAAATTTTAGGTACAAGCCCACATGTTGATACACTTACTTTTCTTTGAGCTATAGTTATACCTTTTTGATGAGTTAATAAACTTACAAAGTCTATTATATTATCAAAATTATCAAAAGGCTCACCAATCCCCATAACAACAACTGAATCTATTCTTA
>JAFQIC010000050.1 GCA_017397745.1 Bacilli bacterium | reverse complement strand
TGTAGTGTAAATTATATACAAGATAAAAAAATTTATGCAGATGTTATAAGTATAATAGAAGTAGGTATTGACAATAAAGATGGTTTAAAGTATACTAAAAGTGAACAGAGCTTAAGTTTATGGTGTCAAATATTAAATACAAAAGTAGAAGAAATAGATAAAGTATTTAATATAATTGAAAAGATGAAATATGAAAAAGAAGCATTAGAAAAAATGAGAGAGGAGGTAAAAAGATATAAGATGACAGAGTTAGGAGATGTAATACACACAACATGGAATGATTTAAAAGAGTTAGAAATACTAGATGCAGAGGAAGCAGGAAAAAAAGCTGGTCTTGCTGAAGGAAAGAAAGTAGGAAGAAAGAGTGCAATATCAGAATTTATAATGAAAATGTTAAAAATGAATATGAAATACAGTGATATTTCAGAAATCACAGGAGTAAGTGTTGAAAAGATAGAAGATCTTTCTCATGAAATTAATTTGAAAATTGAAAATAATAATTAAATTTTTATGGTATTAATTAAATTATAATAGTATAATTAATATATGAAAAAAGTTTTAAGTTTAATAAAAAATCATAGAGAATTAATTGTATATTTAATAGTTGGGGTATTAACTACTTTAGTTAATTTAATCGTATATTTATTGTTTACAAGAGTACTTTTATTTAATGAATATGTAAGTAATTTATTTGCTTGGGTAGCTGCGGTATTATTTGCATTTATAACAAATAAATTTATTGTTTTTAAAAGTATGAAAAAGGATTTTAAAACAATATTTAAAGAAGCTTCTTCTTTTATAGGAATGAGGATTATAAGTTTAGGACTTGATATGCTTTGTATGTTTATAGTTATTGATATTTTATTATTAAGTGATTTAATAGCTAAGTTATTTTCTCAAATAATAGTAACCTTATCTAATTATATTTTTAGTAAGTTATTTATATTTAAAAAAAAGTAAATCCATTTTTGAATTTACTTTTTTTACTATTCTTCAGTAGAATTTTCTTCGCTTGATGTTTCTTCTTCAGGTGGAGTATTATTTTCTTCGTTTTCATCTGAACTTGATGTATTATCTTCGCTTGATGATTCATCATCGGTTGTAGAATCATCGTTTTCTTCATTATCTTCTTCATTATCTTTTTCATCTTCAGGTTTATCAGGATTTGCTTTAACTGCATACACTGTAACTGAAGTTAATCTTACTACAAGTGTATTAGGTCTTTCATCTTGCCATACTAAATAATATTCATCAAAATTTGAAGTAACTTCTTCTTTTGTATCGTTGTCAATTACTTTAAAAGGTAAGTTATAAGAATTTGCAAAAGACATTGCATCACTTATACTATAGAAAGTAGGGACAACAGGATATCTAGATTCAGCGTAATATTCATAACCAATAATTTCTTTTTCATATAATTCATTTATTGAAAAAGAGAATGTTTTAATAGGAATTATTTGTTCAATTCCTAAAGTTTGTTTCATAGCACTTACTATAGAATTTAAACTTTGTTTATAATGGAAGAATGCATATCTTACTCCTTGTGCTGCTGGTTCATAAACATTTAAATCATATCCAGTTAGGAAAGTTTTTTGAATATTAAATAGGTTAGTATTATTTCCTACTATCATATCTTTACCAACTTCATAAAGTGATAATATTTGTTCTCTTGTTATATTTGTAGAAATATTTTTATTTATTATATCAAGTGTTTCAATTACTTGATTAACACTTCTAATTTCTTTTATTTTATTAAGTATACCTTCAACAACTAATTGTTGATTTTGACCTCTTTGAAAGTCTCCGAGTAATAATGTTTTTCTATGTCTAGCAAGAGCTAAAGCTTGTTCTCCTGAAAGTTCTTGAATACCTTCACTTAAACAAAGTTCATATTCACCTTGTCTTCTATAACTATCTGATTCACAAAATGACATTGGAACGTTTACAGTTATTTTACCAAGGGAATCAACTAAATCAACAACTGCTCTGAAGTTTACCATAGCATAATAATCAATTGTAAGTCCTGTCAAATTTTGTAAAGTATTAACTACACAACTAGTGCCACCATATGCAGCAGTATTAACTTTATTAAGTCTTCCACCGCTACATGAAATTGGAACGTATGTATCCCTTGGAACAGAGAACATAGTTGCTTGTAATGTATTTGGATTAAATGATATAAGCATCATTGTATCTCCATTAAACGCGGCATTTGGATTAAGTCCATCTTCTTCTGAGTCAACACCTAAAAGAAGAATTGTGAAAGGTTCAGTTAATTTTTTTTCAGCTACTTTATCTACTATTTCAGTTTCTATATCATCAGCATCTTTTTCAAATGTTTTTATTACTTTAGCTTTTTTACTTATATCAGAATATTCTTCAAGTTTTCCATATAAAGATTCAAATTCGCTATCAATAAATATTGCATCTACTTCTTCTTTATATAAAGCAGTTATTAAATCTAAAGTATTATCATATTCTATTAATTGATTAAAGTCCTCAAGATTTTCATCATTTATTATTTCCTTTGGTAATATATAGTTAGTAACATCGTTTTCATCACTAACCATTCCAATTTTATAACCATCTAAATCTTTAAACTCTTTTAAATCATCTTTAAAAGTTATAATTGAAACTTTATATGCTTTTGTTTCTTTATTACTATAATCTAAATTATTTATTACTCTATATACATAATATCCTCCAATTAATAAAGTTATTGAATATATAATTGTAATAATTGACCAAACAATATATTTCCAAAGTTTTTTTCTTTTAGAAAAACAAAGTGCTTGTCCTAATAAAATTGATAATAATATTAGTATTATTGCTCCCATTATTCTATAAAATTTAAGGATACCACTAAACAAGTATAAATCATATATTATAAATAGGGTAGATAAACCTAATAAAATTAAAACTAATATAAGAGTAATATTTAAAAATATTTTTTTTCCTTTTTTCATTCTTTTCCTCCCAAAAGTAACCACTTAATTATATAACAATTTTGATATGTTATCAATATTTATAAGTCTTTTAATTGAGCATTAAGACTTTTTCTTTTTTCTTTCTTTTTTTGTTTATTAGTTACTTCATTATCATCTTTTTCATTTTCATCTAATTTAGTTAATTTAATATCTTCATTATTTTTAATTTCTTTTTCCTTTGTTTCTTCTAAATTATTTATTTTTAATTCATTTCTATTTTTTAGTTCATTTAAAAGTCTTTTTATTTTCTTTTTTCTATTAAGCGCGATATAAAATATTATCATTAAAAGTATAACTGATTCACCAAGTAAAATAATAATAATTTTTTCATAATTTAACAGTTTATCATTTAATTTATCAACTTCATCACTTGAATATTTAACTACAGAGTTATTGATTTCATCATACATAAAATAACCGGTTTCATTATTTTCTACATTAATTCCATAAAATATTGAATAATTAGATTTTTCTTTTGTTTTATAAGCCTTAACTTTTATATCATTTATTTTTATTTCTTTAATTAAATAATTATTAAATTTGGCATCTTCTTTTAAATCTAAAGGGTAGATTGTAACTGTATTAAAATTCATTTCTTGATAAAGAGTATAAGTATTATTTTTATTATCGTAAGAGTATAAATATATTTCTCCTTTTTGATCTTTTAAACCAACTAAAGTAATTTTCATTATTTCGCTATAAAATGCAGGTATTTCTAAATCATTAATTTTTATTGTTTTTTCACTAAAAGTATTTGGTTTTTTTAAAGAACTAGCTCTTTTTACAATTGTTAATTTTTTTCCATCTATTGTTTCAACATTAATAGGATTAGGATCCTCAACAATTACTGTCAGTAAATATGTTTTTTTACCTCCATTTTCGGCAGTTACAATTAGCTCGAATTTATTTTCTCCTTCACTTACTTCAAATTCACCAGTTCCCGTTAAGGTAGCTCTTGAATCATTAGTTGTCGCATTTATTACAACTTTTTCAGTGTTAGAATCAACTTTAGCTATGTATTCTATTATATCAGGATTAAATTCTGGAGAAATAGTAGATCCATTAACACTTAAACTACTTAAATTATTGTCTTTAGAATAAGATGCTTCAAGTTCTTCTTGTGAAATAACTTTAACTGATGTACTACCGGCACTCATACTAAATTTTTCTTCACTCCAAGCATAACCGTTATAAGATTTAACTCCTATATAACCATTACCTGAAGCAATAGCTTTAAAAGTGTACGAATAAGAAGCAGATGTTTGAGAACCGTTTCCAAAGTCAGCTACTGAATATGAACCACTTACATATTTTACTACACTAGAGTCATAATCAATTACATATTCCCAGCTGCCAAGAGCTTCTGAACTAGAAACCGTTACAGTTACAGTGAAAGTATTTCCTACTACAACCCTTGAAGCAGAAGAGTAAACACTTATATGTGCGCTCGCTGCATTAACTACAATTATATTTACAAAGAACATCGTAAAAGTAATAAAAATTATATTTAAAATATTTTTTAATTTCATAAAATACCTCCTAAAGTTAATATATGTTTTTGAACTCTTAAAAGATCAAGTATATCAACTTTGTTATCTGAATTAGTATCACCTGCGAGAGCATAAGTTTCAGAAAGTAAAGAAGACTTTAGTATATGTTTTTGAACTTTTAAAAGGTCAAGTATAGTGACACTACCATCACCAGAAACATCACCAGTAACTATTAAAGTATATGATCCAGTTTGACCACTTGAACTAGTAATTTTTAAAGCATCACCAGTTTTTATATAAGAAGAGGGTAAAGAAGATTTATTATTATATAATATACTAGAAGAAGGATCTGCTTTCTTTATTGTGTTAATAAGAGAAGATGTGTCAGTTAATTCTTTTATTCCAGACATATAGTTTCCATTTATTTTTGTACTTAATGAAGATGTGATTTCTTCAAGAGTTTTTACACCTTCAACTTTTTTGATAATTAATTTATAAGTTTTAGTGCTACCATTTTCTGCTTTAACTATTATTGAAATTGTTGTTTCAGCATTTGTAATAGGTATTTCACCAATTCCTGACAAAGTAGCACCAGAATCATTAGCTAAAGCATTAACATTTATTTTTTGTGTTTCTTCTTGAACATAATAAACATATTCAATTACATCTTTATCAAAATTTTCGATTTGCTTATCATTAATTGTAATACTTTTTAAAGTATTATCACTACTTGCAGCACTTGGTAGTGCAACATTTTCAGGAAGATTATTATATACCGGAATAATAAAAGTATAGTTTTTATCTAAAAGATTCATACTTTTTAGATTTTTATACATTGTTTCTGCTTCTTGAGTAGGAGCCATTATATTTGTCATATATTGATGTGTATAATATGGCGCTACTTTGACATTAAATTTTTGAAAATATAATGTATTTTGACCTGGTTTTATATAATCTGCGGATATAAACTCAGCGCCACCAATTATACCTTTTTTAATCGTTGTCCAAGGTCTACCATAAGAAGTATAATTAGCTGTAATACATGATCCGTCCGAATATAAATGACCTGCGGCAAAACATAAGCCTTGTACCCAATCACTATATGCACCTATATTGTAGAAATTATAATATCCATATAAATATATATTACCTAAATATCCATCGTAAGTTCCAGTTATAGGGCCATAAGAAGAATCAGAGCCTCCTTCTTTAAAAATCCTTGCTGCTAAATGAAGCGGAGAAACCCTATGATTTTGAGCCGCTTCAAAAAAATAACTTTTAATTTCATCTGTGTTAAGCCAAGTACCATTTAAGAAAAGACTTAGCACTTCATTAGTGTGAAAAGTTGTATTATAAGAAAGGTCTTCAAACATAAAAATAAATCTTTCTGTTAAAAAATTTCTAGGATCTAAGAAAAATGCATTTGTATCATAATTAGTATAATACCAATTCCCACCTTCAGTACCTATCGGAGAAGAAATATAGTGATTTAAATAAGTTGTTGTTGTACTTTCTATTTTATTTTTACCATCTTCACCGCTTACAACATCAGGAAAGTTTAAATTAGTTAAATAAGGAATGAAATTCCAATTTGGATGATTTCTTTTCATTCGCATAAGGTAAATAATATAACTATCAGGAAATCCTAAATTTTTTAAACCGTTAGCGTATTCTAATTCTTCTTCTGTATATTCACTAGAATCTAATACTAATTCTTCTTTAAGACTTAAATCATCACTACAAACATATCCAGTTTTACCGTTTTGATATTTTATTAAGTACCAATTTTCTAAACATGTGGTATTAGTGCTAGGTACTTCTTCTAAAACTGTTACACTAGTACCTGTGATTAATTTATCTAGAAGTGTAGAATATATATTATTCCAATCTTTAAGCGTTGTACTCCACACACTTATATAGCTAGCACAATCAACTTTTGCTTCATAATCTTTATTAGTATTTATTGTAGGTGTATCATAAATATTTAAATATAAACTACAAACATATCCTTCAGTGTAATTTCCACTTACATATTTAACTTTATACCATCCGGCATTACAATTTAAGTCACCAATATTATGAAGTGTTTTATCAACAAGTTCTAATGTTGAACCATAAGCAACTGCACCTAAAATGTTTCCACTTGTAGAAGCAATACTTCTTACATTAATACCTTCATAGTCATTAACTGTGCCATAAGACTTAGCATTAACAATTAATGGTGTTAAAAGTAAATATATAAAAATTATTAAAATTTTATTTTTTATCTCATTTATTTTCATAATAAATATTTTATCATAAAAAACATCTTTTTGCACTAAAATTCGACTTATTTTTTATTATAATTTTAATTTATTATTTTTTTTCATTTTATAGACTTTAAACTTTTTATTTGGTACAATTTTATTGGTGATTAAATGAGCTCTTATAAAAAAATATTTTTAAAAAAATTAAGAATCTATTTAATGAATAGTTCTGAAAAAAGAACAAAATATATAAAAAAGCACAATATATTTGGAAGTGTAGGAGATAATTTCTTTTTTCAACCGAGAAAGATTCCTAATGATCCAAAATTAATAAAGTTTCATAATAATGTTGTAGTGGCAAGTAATGTAACGTTTATAAATCATGATGTTATGAATAAAATGCTTAATAATTTAAATGATGGAACTTTTTATAAATATTATAGTGGATGCACGGAAATAATGGATAATGTATTTATTGGATCTAATACTACGATACTTCCAAATGTAAAAATAGGATCAAATGTAATAATTGGAGCGGGTTCTGTAGTAACTAAAGATATTCCTAATAACAGAGTTGTCGCAGGGAATCCAGCTAAAGAAATTTGTACATTTGAAGAGTTTATAGAAAAAAGAAAGCAAAAAGAAAATAATATAATTGAATATTATTCAGATGATGTATTAGAAAAAATATGGGAAGATTTTAATAATCAAAGAAAAGAAGTGAGATAAATGAGTTTTGAAGTAAATGGTCATAATATATTTTTAATAGTATTTGTATGTTTTATTAGTTCTTTTTTACTTATGTTTTTAATAAAAAAGATTTCTAATTATTTAGGAATATTAGATGTTCCAAATTTAAAAAGAAAAATACATACAACTCCAATTCCACTTCTTGGAGGGATAGGAATATTTTTAAGTTTTTTGATAGGATATATGCTTTTTGCACCTAAAAATACATTAATGCTTTCTGTACTTATATCATCTTTTTTAGTCCTTCTTTTAGGAATATTTGATGATTTTGGAAAGAAAGAACAAAAAACTATACCAGCTAAATATAAATTTATAGTTCATATTATAATTGCATCTATAATTGTATTTTATGGAGGACTGGAACTTACTAATGTAAGTATATTTAATTTAAATATAAATTTTGGTTTTCTATCACCTTTTATTACAATTTTTATTATAGTGGGTTCAATTAATGCAATAAACTTTATAGATGGACTTGATGGTCTGTGTGCTGGTATTTCTTCAATTTATTTTTTAACAATTGCAATAATTGCTTTAGGACTTAATATGCTTGGAGGACTTGATGTAATACTTTCTTTAATTATGTTAGGAGCAACTCTTGGTTATTTATTTCATAATTTTCCACCAGCAACAATTTATCAAGGTGACACAGGTTCAACTTTTTTAGGACTTATGATAGCGGTTATCGCACTTATAGGATTTAAAACACTTACGTTAACTTCTTTAATAATTCCATTAATAGTTTTATTTATACCTATAATAGACATGATTTTTGCGATATTAAGACGTAAAATTAAAGGAATGAAAATAACGGATGCTGATGCTAATCACATACACCATCAATTATTAAAAATGGGTCTTGCTAAAAGAAAATCTATTCTTGTAATTTATGGTATAGATTTAATTTTTTCGGTTACTTCAATATTTTATGCATTAGGATATAGAAATGAAATGATAGTGTCTTATGTGTTTATAATATTTTTTGTATTATTTTTGATATTTAAAACAGATATACTTTTTGAAAGAAAAGAAAAAAAGGAGAAAAAATGAAAATATGTGTTTTAGGAAGTGGCGCTTATGGTATAGCACTTGCTTCAATAATGAATAAAAATAAACATGATATAGTTATGTGGACTCATAATAAAGAGGAATGTGAAAATTTAAATAAAAACAGAACTTCAAAAAAATTACCAGGTTATAAAGTGCCAGATAAAATAGAATTTACAGATGATTTTGAATATGCTATTAAAGATAAAGAACTTATAGTTATAGCTGTTCCAGCATTTGCTTTCGATGAAATATCACAAAAACTTTCTAAATACATATTAAAAACTAAACAGCATATTCTAGTTGCTACAAAAGGTATAGAGCAAGATACTTGTTTATTTTTAGAAGAAGTTTTGAAAAAATATATTGATACTAAATTCTTCGCAGTTATATCAGGTCCTACTTTTGCAACTGAGATAATTAAAGAAATTCCAATAGGTT
>JAFQIC010000049.1 GCA_017397745.1 Bacilli bacterium | reverse complement strand
TTTTTTTATTCTTCATCACTTGAAGTAGTTTCATCATCTGCATTTTCATATGCATCTAAGATTTCTCTTTCAAAAACACTTCTAACTTCTTGTGAAATTGGATGAGCTATATCTCTATAACTTCCAGTAGCTGTTTTTCTACTTGGCATAGCTATGAATAAGCCTTTATCTCCTTCAATTATTCTAATATCGTGTACTGCAAATTCATCATCTAATAGAACTGAAGCAATACCTCTCATACGTGATCCTTCTTTATTAATTTTACGTATGTTTACTGATGTTATTTTCATCGTTTAATTTCCTCCTCTAAGTAATCTTATATTAATTTTACAATTCTTTTTAATTATAGTCAAGCAATTTTAATTATAATATTTTTAGTTAACACATCTGCATAAGAAAATGATTTTGTTTCTTCTTTTACTTTTATTGTAAATAATGCTGGATATGTATTTAAAATAATACCTTCAAATATTTCAAATTTATTTCTACCCATATTAACTTTAGCAACTATTTTTTTACCAATTAAATTACCTATATTGTTTTTAACCTTATCTGTATTCATGATGCCTCTTCTCTAGGATATCCTGTATACATCATACCTTTTGATTTTATTCCACCTATACCATCTTTTCCATATTTTGTTTTCTCAAGTAAATTTATTAAATCAATATTTTTTTCTCTCTCTTGAAGACTTAGAGATACAGCAATTATAGCAGGATCTAAAGCATGAATGTTTATTCTCTTAGGACTTGATGCAAAGTTTGAACCACTCTTTATAAGTTCCTCATAATTACTTTGACAAGCTCCTGCGATAACAATTAAATTTTCATTACTTTTTTCATATTTTCTTATTTCTTTAACACATTTTATAAAATTACTACTATTTTTATATAAATCATTAGTACCAACTCTTTTCTTATAATATGCATCATGTCCTGTTATGACAACAATATCAGGATTATAATCATTTAAAAGTTTTACTATTTCTTTATGCATATCCTCTTCTTTAACAGTTTTACCAATTGCCATTACTCCTGATTCTTTATAAAAGTCCATACATCTTTGCAAATATTCTTTATCGCCATCTAAATGTAGAATTTTTCCTGGTATATAAAAATAATCGCTTCTATTAAGTCCAAAAATTAAGTTTTTTTTAATGAATTCATCATCAAATTTGCATCTTTCTTTTTCAGCAATAACTAAATCATCTTTTTCAGCATTTGCAATTAGTCTAACATCTAATCCTTTTAAAGTATAAGTATTATTGTTTATACCAATAACTTTAAAAACTAAATCGTGATTATATGACTTTCTTGTTACATAATCTCCAATTTTTATCACAATATTCACCCCATAAATTTTATGATAAAAGTTTTTATTTTATAATTAGATATTGTTAGAAATTTCTATAAATTCTTCTAAACTTAATGATTCAGCTCTAAATGTTAAATCTTTATTAAATTTATTTAAAATTATATTTATTTTATTTAAGTCATAACCTTTTAAATTATTTTTTAAATTTTTTCTTTTAAAAGTAAAAGAATCTTTAACAAGTTTAAAAAATACTTTTTCATTATTTGCTTTTATTTTATTATATTTTTTAGAAAATCTTACTACAATACTGTCTACCTTAGGTTTAGGAACAAATGAATTTTTATTTACAATTGTTACTGTTTTTATATCAAAATAATACTGCAAAAAAACACTTAAAGAATTATACTCTTTAGTATTTGGTTTTGCCTTAAATCTTGATCCAACTTCTTTCTGTACCATTATAATCATTTCATCAATTTTTGTTTCATTTATTATTTTCATTATAATAGGTGTAGTTATATAATATGGAAGATTAGCAATTAAATGTAGTTTTTTATAATTATATTTATTAAGAACTTCTTTTAAATCAATTTTTAAAAAATCGCCATATATTACTTCTAAGTTATTGCTTTCTATTTTACTTAATTCTTCTTTAAGTCTTTCATCAATTTCAAATGCAACTACTTTCCCTTTTGTTTTAACAAGTTCTTTAGTTAATGCCCCACTTCCAGGACCAATTTCTAATATTAAAGAATCTACGGTTATATCCGCAGAATCTATAATTTTATTTATTACACTTTTATCTTTTAAAAAGTTTTGTCCTAATGATTTTTTATAAGCAAATTCTTTCATTAATTATACCTATTTCCATATTCAACTATATAGTTATCACTATATCCTGTTGTGCTCCAAGATCTAAAACTATAATACATATTATTTCTCACACCATTTAATGAATCATAAACTGTATTTATAAATGCATCACTTACGTTTTTTAAACTTCCATTTTCATCTATATATCTCAAATAATAATCACCTAAATATCCAGAAAATTGACCAGGAGCAGTTATTACATCTATAGGACTTATTCCTTTCAAGTCTGCTCTATTTAAAATTACAGAAGCAACTGCAAGAGTATCATCTATACTATTTCTGTTAGCTTCAGATGCTATTACTGCACTTAATAAAACTATTTCTTCGTTTGTTAAAGAATATGTGTTATTTCCTTCAGTTACATTAAATCCCTTAGAAGGATCAGATATATATTTATCAATATAAACATTTATTTTTTCTTCTTCAATAATTTCTTTTTCTGCTATTTTATTAAAGTTTTCATTTTTAACTTTTATTTCTTCACTACTTAATACCATACTTGTTTGTTGTATTAAAAATATAAAAGAAAATAAAGGAATTAATTTCAAATATTTTACAAAATTTTTCGGTTTATAAACCATTTTTTCACCTCTTAGGCATAAAAATTATATCATAAGGCTATTTATATGTCAAAAATCATAAGTCTATATTAAAAACTCTTTTTATATTACTAAGTACTGTTATTTCTAATTCTCTAAAATCTATTTTTAATGAATCGCTAACAAATTTCATTGTATCATATATATATTTAGGTTCATTTTTATATTTTCTATATGGTTCGGGTGTTAAAAATGGACAGTCTGTTTCAAATACAATATTATTTATTCCTATTTCTTTAATAACTTCAATTAATTTGCAATTTTTAAATGTTACAATTCCATTTATACCAAGTAGATATCCCATTTTAATATATTCTCGAGCGATTTCTAGGCTTCCATTAAAACAATGAATTATTCCTTTTAAATTATATTTTTTTAAAATATTTATTGTATCTAAAGTTGCATCTCTAGAATGCACTATTACTGGTAAATTATATGTAGTAGCAAGATCTAACATTTTTTCAAATAATTTAATTTGTTTTTCTTTATCAAATCCTTCATAATGATAATCTAGCCCAATTTCTCCAATTCCTAAAATTTTATTTTCTTTTATTAATTTTTCTAAAACTAATAAATCTTTTTTATTAATACCATCGACATTTTCAGGATGAATTCCAACTATTGCATATAAAAAATCATTATACTTTTTAGATAATGATATTATTTCCATTGATGTTTTTACATTTTCAGCACAATTAAATATTTTTAAAACATTTTTTTCTTTTGCATTTTTTAATACTTCTTCAAGATTTTCATAATTTTCTTTGTATACATGTGCATGTGTATCTACTAACATATCTTAATTAATTTATATATTTATAATATCCTAGTTTTAAAAAATAGTAACTAAATAATACTATAAATATATAATCACTAATCCTTTCTTGCTCAAATGAAACTAAAATAATAGTTGTTAATACTATTACTAAGAGCGTATTTACTAGAAACTTCTTACTACCTTTACAACTAAAAGTACTAATCTTTTTCATATTTTTTCTCTCCATGAACAATAATAACAACTATTAAATTCTATTTCAAGTAAACTTCTTTTATTTTTCTTTATTTTACATATTTTTACATTATTCGCCTAATTTTTCTTTTTTATCTACTCTATTAAATAAAATTACTGGTTCATTTAAAGTAGTTTCTGATTTTAATACATTAAACTCTTTAACTTTATCAAATGAATTTATATCAATATTAAGTTCTTTAAATATTAAATCACTAGTTGTTGGAAGAAAAGGTATTAACATTGTTGAAACAATTCTTATACTATCTAGTAAATTGTATAAAACTGTTCCTAATCTTTCTTTTAATTCATCTGATTTTGCAAGTACCCATGGTTCTGTTTCATCTATATATTTATTGCATTTTCTACATAATTCTATTATTTCTTCTAAAGCAGAACTTATATCTAAAGATTCTATATTTTTATCAACTCTATCTTTTAATGTTATAGCGTTTTCTATTAAGTTTTTATCAATTTCTTGTAATTCTTTTTGCTCAGGTACTATTTTATCAAAGTATTTATTAACCATTCCTACAGTTCTATTTACTAAGTTTCCTAGTATATTTGCAAGATCTCCATTAATTCTATCAATAAGTGCACTTTCACTAAAGTTTCCATCGCTTCCAAAAGGAACTTCTCTTAAAACAAAATATCTTAATGCATCAACACCATAATCTTTTATATATTCTCTTGGATCTTTATAATTTCCTAAGCTTTTTGATATTTTTCCTCCATCTATTATTAACCATCCATGGCCAAAAACTTGACTAGGCAAAGGTAAATCTAAAGCCATTAGGATAATTGGCCAAATTATTGTGTGAAATCTTACAATTTCTTTTCCTACTAAATGTATATCAGCAGGCCAATATTTTTTAAATAAACTATCATCTTCACTTAAGTATCCTAGTGCACTAATATAATTAGAAAGTGCATCTATCCATACATAAACAACATGTCCCTTATCAAATTCTACTGGAACTCCCCAAGTAAAACTTGTTCTTGAAACACATAAATCTTCTAAACCCGGTTTTATAAAGTTATTAATCATTTCATTTTTTCTTGATACAGGCTGTATAAATTCTGGATGCTCTTCTATATGTTCTTCTAATCTTTTTTGATATTTTGATAATTTAAAGAAGTATGCTTCTTCTGTTACTTCATGAACATCTCTTCCACAATCAGGACATTTTCCTTCATTTAGTTGTGACTCTGTCCAAAAAGATTCACATGGAGTACAATAAAGCCCTTTATATTCTCCTTTATAAATATCTCCTTGTTCATATAATTTAGTAAATATTTTTTGTACTATTTTTTTATGGTTTTTATCTGTTGTTCTAATAAATTGGTCATAACTTATACCAAGTTCTTTCCATAAATCTTTCGCATTATCTACTATTTTATCAACATATTCTTGTGGTGAAACACCAGCTTCTTCTGCTTTTTTTTGGATTTTTTGTCCATGTTCATCTGAACCAGTTAAAAAATAAGTATCATATCCATCTAATCTTTTATATCTTGCGATTGCATCTGCAATTATAGTTGTATAACAATGACCAATATGGAAATTTGCACTTGGATAATATATTGGTGTTGTTATATAAAATTTTTTATTTTCCATTTTTTTCTCCTTTATTTGTTGAACCCATTCCTCCGGTTCTTTTATTTTCTATACTTTCTTCATTATCTACAATTAAAAATTTTGTAAAAATTCCTTGGCATATTCTATCACCTTTTTTTATTTGAAAATCTTCTTTACCGTGATTATGAAGTTTTATAAACATATGCCCTTCATTACTTTCATTATTATAATAATCACTTTCTATAATACCAACTTGATTACACATCCGCACATTATTTTTAAATCCCATACTGCTTCTTACTAACAGCATAAGCATTTCATCTTCATTCATGCATACTTTTATACCAAGTGGTATTTTCACAGTTTCTCCAGGTTTAAGTGTATATTCTATAATAGATTCAAAATCATATCCAGCACTATATTTGGTTTGTCTTTTTGGTAAATTAAAGTTTTCATATAATTTTATGTCATCACACACACTTTTTTTAAATTCTTCAAAGCTTATTTTTTCAAATTTTCTCATTTGTCCTCCATAACACAAAAAAACACGAATCAAAGGACGAGGCAAATCCCCGCGGTACCACCTTAATTCGTGAATAATCACACACTTTATAAGTTAACGCCTTTTCTACGGTTAAACTCCAAAGCCATACTCAATATCTATCTTTACTTTTTACACCAACCAAAGCTCTCTTTAAAAGAATCAATATTTACACACTTCTTCACTGCTTAAACTTAAAAAAGTATAACACATATTTTTTATTTTATCAATCCATTTCATATTTTATAAGTGTTAAAAGTATATTTAAAATTATAATATCATTATCTGTTATTTTTTCATTTGAAATATATAATAAACTTCCAAGCAAATCTGTATCTGAAATTAATGGAAATATTATATATTTTGTTACTTTTTTTAATGTATTTGTTATTTCTAGTTGTATGTTTTCATTATTTAAAATTTTTTTTCTTTCATTTAGTGTATTTAAATATTTTATAGAAAGTTTTTTATCATCATCAGTTATACCATATAAAACATTTTCTCTGTCAGTTAAAATAAATGTTCCACTTACATAGTTTTTAAATATTTCTATAAATTTAATTGTTTTATCTTTAAAATTATTCATTCTATAATATTTTTTTAATATTATTTTATCTTCTTCTATAAATATTTCTAAATCTTCAGATTCTTTTATATTTAAAGTTTTCCTTATTTCTTTTGGTATAACTATTCTACCTAATTCATCTATTTTTCTAATAATTCCAGTTGATTTCACGTGTTATCACCCTAATGTTTAGTTTACTTAATAATATTTATTTTATACACCATTTATTGACTTTTCATTTTATTAAATATATACTTATTTTAAGGTGAATAAGATGAAATATGTTGTAGAATCAATAATTGAAATACCTTTAGGTACTAAAAATAAATTTGAAATAAATAAAGAGTCTAATCGCATAAAGTTAGATAGAGTTTTATATTCTGCGCTTACATATCCTGGAGAATATGGTTTTATAGAAAACACTCTTTCTTTAGATAAAGATCCATTAGATATATTAGTAATAAGCTCATATCCAACATTTCCAGGATGTGTTGTAGATGCTAGAGTTGTAGGATACTTAAGTGTTATTGATAATGGCGAAGGAGATGAAAAAGTTATTGCTGTTATTGATAAAGATCCTAGGTTTAATCACATTAACTCTCTTGATGATATTCCTGAGCATCAAAGAACTGAAATAAAAGACTTTTTTTCAAATTATAAAACCTTACAAAATATAAATGTTGAAATTGGTGAATTTCATTCTAAAGAAGAAGCAATAGAACTTATAGAAAATTGTAAACAAAGGTATTTAAATGTTAAAACTACTGAAAATTAATCAGTAGTTTTAATTTGTTTTTGAATATATTCTAATAATTTAAGTAAATAATAAATATAACTTTCTTCTAAATTATTTTTTTGAATACTTATTTCTATAAAATTATTTTTATATTTAAAGTTAAACTTAGTAGATATTTGTAAGGCTTTTATAAAAAGCTCTTCAATATTTAAAGATTTATAAATTTTATCAGTTATTTTTAATGAAATTAATCTTTCTGTATTTGAAAGCACATCTATTTTTAAATTATTTAAAATAGATTCTAAATATTCTTGATATATATATAATTTTAAATTTTCATCTAAAAATCCAAATCTATCTTTTATTTCTTCTACTAAATTATTTAATTCTTCTTTGTTTTTTATTAAGTTTATTTTTTGATGTAGTTCAATTATTATTTCATCTTCTGTTGAATATTTATCATCTATATGATTTGATACATCGTCTAAATTAATAATGTTTTCTTTTTCTTCTGAAGAATTATTTATTTCTTCATTTATTAAATCTAAATACATGTCAACTCCAACTGAATCTATAAATCCCGCTTGTTCCCTACCTAAAAGATCTCCAGCTCCTCTTATACTTAAATCTCTCATAGCTATTTTATATCCACTACCTAAGTCTGTAAATTCTTTAATAGCATTCAACCTTTTTACAGCTGTTTCAGTTAAAATTTTATGTTTTTCATACATAAGATAAGCATACGCTATTTTATCACTTCTTCCTACTCTTCCCCTAATTTGATAAAGTTGAGCAAGTCCAAACCTATCACAGTCCATTATTATTATAGTATTGGCATTTGGAATGTCTATTCCATTTTCTATAATAGTTGTACTTATTAATACATTATATTCTCCACTTACAAAATCAAACATTATATCTTGAATTTTTTCTTTGCTCATGGAACCATGGGCATATGTTATTTTAGCTTCTGGAATTAATAATTTATATTTTTCAGTTAAAGTCTGCATATCTTCGATTTTATTATAAAGAATAAATACTTGACCATTTCTCGCAAGTTCTTTAAGTACTACTTCTCTTAATATTCTTTCATCATAATTTATTACATATGTTTGTACTGGATATCTATTTTTTGGTGGTGTTTCAATTAAGGATAAATCTCTTATACCTACCAAAGACATTTGTAGTGATCTTGGTATTGGTGTTGCAGAAACAGATAAAACATGAACATTAGATTTATATTTTTTTATTTTTTCTTTATGTTCAACACCAAATCTTTGTTCTTCATCAATAACTACAAGACCAAGATCTTTAAATTCTAAGTCACCACTTAATAATCTATGTGTTCCAAAAATAATATCTATCTTTTTTTCTTTTAATTTATTAAGTATTTCTTTAACTTCTTTTTTTGTTGTAAATCTATTTAAAACAGCTATATTTATTGGAAAATTTTTAAATCTATTTAATGCGGAACTATATTGTTGATGAGATAAAAGTGTTGTAGGACATAAATACATAACTTGTTTTTCATTAACAACTGCTTTAAACATTGATCTAAATATTACTTCAGTTTTTCCGTAGCCTACATCTCCACATAGAAGTCTTTCCATAGGTTTTGTCATTTCCATGTCGCTTTTTATTTCATTATAAGATTTTATTTGATCAATAGTAGGTTCGTATTCAAATTCACTTGCAAAAATTTCCTCTAAATGATTTTCTTTATTAAATGGTTCTATTAAAGAAACCGCTCTATTTTTGTAAATATTTATAAGTTCATTGGTTATTTCTTTTATTTTTCCTTTTATTTTTAGTTTAGTTTTCTTCCATTCATTACTATTTAAACTATGTATTTTAGGTTTGCTACCTTCTTTTGATGAATATTTATATAACTTGTTTATATCCTCTACAGGTAAATATAATTTATCATTACCTTTATATTTTATATAAATATAGTCTTTTTTTACACCATTTTTATTTAATACCTTTATTCCCATGTATACACCAATACCACTATTTTTGTGTACTACATAGTCTCCTTCTTTTATTTTATCTATAGATTGGATTCTTTTTCCTAACTTATAATTTGTTTGAAATAATGATTTATTTGTAGATTTTTTTAAATCATTAGTAGAAAAATACCTTATATTATTAAATTTAAATCCCCTATTAATTTCTTCTTTTATTATTTTTACATTAATATTATTTTCTATTATTTTATCAATTAATTTTTTATTAGTAGTAAATAATATAGAATTTTTTTCTTTTTGTATATCTTTTATAAATTCTTTTATATTCTCATTATAGTTTTTATTTTCTTCTGAAATGAAGCAGTAGTCACCTTGACCGTTATTTATACTCTCTATATATAAAATATTTCCCATTTTTATATCTTTTAAATTAAAATATTTAGAAAAATCTTCATCATAATATCTTATTTGTTCTTTTAAATTTTCTTCTGCATTTAATATTTGATTATAATTATCTACTATAACTAAAGGATTATCCAAATAATCAATTATTGTACTTGAAACATTTTCATAATCATCTTTTATTGGAAGTACTATTAATTCATTTTTATTTTCTGTAGATAATTGAGTATTTTCATTAAAACTTTTGATATTTTCAACTTCATCATCAAATAGTTCAATTCTATATGGGTGTTCTTCATCTATTGGAAAAATATCTAATACAAAACCTCTAATAGAAAATTCTCCTGTATTTGTAACTAAAGTCTCTTTTTTATAACCAATATTTAAAAGTTTTTCTATTATGTTTTCTCTATTTATTTTATCTTTTAATTTTATTTTAATTGCTTTACTAGAATAATCATTAGGATTATCTAATTTTTTTAAAAAACTGTTTAAATGACATATTACTATTTTTTTATTTTTATTTTGCAAATTATTTAATAATTTAAGCCTTAAAAACAAAAGTTCAGGTGAAACGGCTATAGCTTTTTTAGTTAAGTAATCATCTTCTGGAAAAATAAACACATTATCTAAATAATTTTTTAAATTTATATATATATTATTTGCTTCATTTAAATTAGATGTTAATATAATTATGTCTTTTTGCACAGAAAAAAAGATATATAATAAAAGTTGATTATATATTTCATTTTTTGTTATTGAAATTCTCAAATTATTTTCAATTTTAAAATTAAATAAATTATTAAATAATTTTTCCATAATTATCCTTAATTATATTTATTCATAAAATCACTAAAAGATAATTTAATAAAGTCTTCAATGATTTTATCACTAATTTCTATAATATTAGTTATTTTTTCTTTTTCTTCTTTTCTAAATTTTCCTATTACATAGTCTATTTTATCATTTTTTGTTTTAGATATACCTATCCTAATCCTTTTAATATTTTGTGTGCCTAAATTATCAAGAATATTTTTAATTCCGTTGTGACCACCAGAAGAACCGGTTGGTTTTATTTTAAATGTCCCAGTTTCAAAATCCATATCATCATATATAATTAAAATATCTTCTATTTTAATATTAAAATAATCTACGTATTTTTTTACTGCGATGCCCGATAAATTCATATAAGTTTGTGGCTTCAAAAGAATAATTTTTTCATTATCTATGTTATATTCAGCATATAAAGAATTAAATTTTTTCTTTGTTTTTAAAGCTTTCTTTTTTAAGAAATTATCAATAAATAAAAATCCAACATTATGTCTCGTATTTTCGTAATCTTTACCTGGATTTCCAAGACCTACTATAAGTTTCATTAATTTTTCCTTTCATGCATTTCGTACATATTATATAATAAATTTTTAGAAAAGTTAAATTTTTCAGCTACTATTTTTATTGCCTCTTTTTTTCTCAAACCACTTTTAACTAAATTATCAACTTCCTTAATTAGATTTTCTTCATTTATTATATCTTTTTCATTATTTTTTTCTACTACTATTACTATTTCACCAAGAATATTTTTATATACTTCTATTGCTTCTTCAATTGTACCTCTAAATACCTCTTCATACCTCTTAGTTATTTCCCGGGAAATAATTATTTGCCTATTTCCTAAAATTTTACGCATATTTTGTAAAGTTTTAGGAAGTCTATGAGGTGATTCGTATAAAACTATTGTAAATTTTACTTCTTTTAACATCTCAAGTTCTTTTTTTCTTTCAGTTTCTTTGTTGCTTAAAAATCCATAAAACAAGAATTTTTCTGTATCTAAACCAGATACATTTAAAGCCGGCAATAACGCACTTGGACCAGGAAGAGCTATAACATTTATTTCATTATCAATACAACTTTTAACAATAACTGAACCAGGATCACTAATTAAAGGAGTGCCTCTATCAGTAACAAGAGCAATATTTAGCCCATTTTTTAAATCATTTAATACCTTATCTTTTATTTTTGCTTCATTAAATTTATGGCAAGTACAAAGTTTCTTTTTTATTTCGTATTTATTTAATAAAACCAATGTTACACGTGTGTCTTCAGATAAAATATAATCTACTTCTTTAAGTGTATTTAAAGCACGAATAGTTATATCATCAAGATTTCCTATAGGTGTTGGAACTATATATAAATTTCCATATTTACTTTTTTCATAACTTTTTTGTATCATTTGTACCTCTTTCATGAAAACATTTTTTTACTTCTTCTGTATATGACCCATCGTTATTATGCGTTATTAATGGTGGCAATACTTTAAGGCCTTCTTTAGCGTTCTTTTTGCCTTCAATTAAAACCATATTTGAATGAGTGTTTTCTTTTGGATAAACAAATCTTATTCTCTTTGGTTCTATATTGTTTTTTTTCATAAGATTAATTATTTCAGCTAATCTATCAGTTCTATGTACTAAAACTAAAGAAGCATTATTTTTTAAAAGTTTTTTGCTTATAATAATTATATCTTCTAAAGTAAGAGTTATCTCATGACGCGCAATTGATTTAACAATATTTTCATTTTTTAATGTCTTTTCATATATTTTAAAATATGGTGGATTTGATACTATTAAATCATAGCTATCTGTATCTATTTTTTTTGAATAATCTTTTATATCTTCATTTATTAAATTTATTCTTTTTTCTAGTCGATTTATTCTAAGTGTCTCTTCAGCAAGATCATATATTTCTTTTTGAAGTTCAACCGCAGTTATTTCAGCATCACATTTTAATGATAAAATAATACTAACTGGGCAATTTCCACATCCAATATCAAGTATTTTTTTTACATTTTTATTTAAAACACAAAAATTTGGAAGCAATACTGAATCCAAACTAAAATTAAAATAATCTCTACATTGTACAATTTTTATATTTTTAAAACCAACTAAATCATTTATTACAGTTTTCACATTTACCACACTTTTTTTCCAGTTTAATTTCAACCTTACCGTGTTCTGGAACATTTACTAAGTATTTTCTATTAGGAATATCTACTAAAAAAACAGTCCCTTCTCCATGCTCAGTCTTAACTATATCACCAAGTTCTGGCATATCTGTTTTATTTTCAGTATACAGAACATCTTCATAATTTAGACAACATAGTAGTCTTCCACATAATCCATTTATTTTAGTTGGGTTAAGAGCTAAATTTTGATTTTTTGCCATTGAAATACTTACTGAATCTAAATCTTGAAGAAAACAAGCACAACAAAGTTCTCTTCCACAAGGACCTATACCAGAAATCTCTTTCGCTTTATCTCTTACTCCTATTTGCCTAAGTTCAATACGTGTTTTATATATAGAGGCAAGTTCTCTTGCTAATTCTCTAAAGTCAACTCTATTATCTGATAAGTAATAAAATAGAAGCTGATTTCTATCAAAAGTATAAATTACTTCAGTAAATTTCATTTCGAGTTTTAGTTTTTGGACTAAAGACTCAGCCTTTTTTAATGCCGACTTAGCATCATTTATATTCTTTATATGTTTTGAAATATCATCCTTTGTAACTTTTCTAACTACTTTTTGTAAATTATAATTTAAAGATGATTCTTCTATTTCTTTAACATCTGAAATAACAGTGGCAAACTGAAGACCTCTTTCTGTTTCAACTATAATTTGATCGTCTTTTTTTAATTCTATATTATTTGAATCAAAATAATAACTTTTCCCATTTTTTTTAAATTCACAGTTTATAATTTTAACCATTTTAAACACCACCAAACTTTATAAATAATTTGTCAATTAATAAATTTATATTTAAATTATAATTTAAATTTTTAATTATGTCATTAATTATTGATATTTTATTTATAATTTTATTGACATCATTATTATTTTTTATTAAATTTAAGGTTTCGTTTATTTCTGTGTATTTTAATTTCTTACCGTAAAAATAATTTATAGAATCTCTATAAATAAAAAGCAAATATGTTAGTAACTGCTCTATATTTTCTTTATTTAAAAGATTATAATTATAAAATGCAATACTTTTTTCTTTATATTTTTCTAAAGTTTGAGCTAAAAAAAGTGCTTCTTTTTTTATTTCTTCACTAATTTCATTTTCTTGTTTTTCAGAACTTAAAAATATAATGTTACATCTAGATTTTATTGTTCCTAAAACTGAATCTAAATTACTTGTTATTAAAAATGCATAAATATTTTGGCTAGGCTCTTCTAAAACTTTAAGAAGACTATTAGCGGCGTAAATGTTTAATTTTTCCGCACAATCTATAATATATACTTTTAAATTATGAGATAAAGATGTTGATGAAACTTTGTTTTGCATAGATATTATTTGATCTTTTGTAATAGAGCTTCCCTCAGGTTTTACAATTATTATGTCAGCTTCTTCATATAAATTTATACTTTCATAAAAAAAATAAGATGATAAAATATTCTGAAGATTATTTTTTATATCATCAAGTGTTGTATTTCCAATTAAATATGAGTGATTTAATTTATTTAAATCATTTGATATTTTAAAATATTCTTCTAATTTCATTTCTTACTCTCCGTTATTTAATAATTATTTTTAAAATTAGTAATGATAAAATAGCTGGCATACCTAGAAAAGCTGAAATGGTTATTGAAGGAACGTTTATAGGTACCATATAACCAGAATTACTTATAATTAAATTGAAAGTATACAGCATACAAAGGCTAATTACTAACTTTTTTATCAATTTCATTACAAATTTCACTATGTTCACCCATAAAATTCTATGTGTTACAACTTACAATTATGATATATATTTTCTATCTTCTAAAGCCTTTATAATCATAAGTGGGTCTAAATATTCTATGTCAGATCCCATAGGAATTCCATAAGATAACCTAGAAACTTTAATATTTTTAGTTTCTAGAAGTTTTTGAATATATAAACTAGTTGTTTCTCCTTCAATCGATGGATTAAGGGCAATAATAACTTCTTTTACAACATCATTTAATCGTTTATTAATTAAATTAGCTATATTTATATCTTCAGGATTAATATCATCTATCGGCGATATTAATCCTCCTAAAACATGATACATGCCTTTATAATTACCCGCTTTTTCAAAAGTAAATACACTTTTTACATCTTGAACTACACAAATTACACTTTTATCTCTTTTATTATCCGAACATATATTACATTCTTCTTTATCAGTTAAATGTCCACATGTTTTACAAGGTTTTATATTTTTTTTAAAATTAACAAGATTTTGAGAAAATTTTTCTATTTCTTTATCATCTATATCGACTAGCGAAAAAATAAATCTTTCAGCTGATTTTTCTCCTATTCCAGGTAATAGTTTAAAGCTTTCTAAAAGTTCTTCAAAATCTTTAGGATAAATCATTTTAGAATAATCCTCCCATACCACCAGTATATTTTCCTAATTTATCGTTTTTTTCTTTTTTTATTTGATTTAAAACATCATTAACAGCAACTGTTAACATATCTTCTGTGATTTCTTTTGCGCTTAAAATACTCTCATCTTTAATTTCAATTTTAAGTATTTCATTTTTCCCATTAGCAACAACAGTTATTGCTTCAGTTGATGCAGTAAATTCTTTACTCTCGATTGCTTGTGTTAGTCTCTCCATTTCAGATTGAATTTTTCTTGCTTGCGCCATTAAATTTTGCATATTCATAAGTTTTCCTCCTAATTAACGGTGATATTTTCTTCGCCAAATATTTCTATTGCTTCTTTTTCAATATCACTTCTTTCTTTATTTATAATAACATTTTTTTCTTCAATAATCTCGTATTTTTTACCATTTTTTAAATTTTCTATAAATTCATTTTTAATTTGTGACCATTCTTCTGGTAAAACGGTGGCTATTTTGTAGTCATTTTCAAACACTTTTGATAATAATTCTTCAGCTTTTATAATTGAATCATTTAGTATATTTATTGATGATAAAGATTTTAATAAAAGTATCAAATTATTTTTTCCTGCGCATACTATTTGAGATTCTAGTATAATCCTAGCAATAGAATTATAATTTTTATTTGAAATATAATCTTCTATAATTGAAAATTTTTCATTAATACTATTAAGTATGGATTTGTCCGCAGTAGCTAAAGTATTATTTATCCTTATTTTTTTTAGTTCTAGTAGTAAATCGTTTTTTTCTTCAAGAACATTTGTTTTAGTTTCTTCTGTTTTTATTTCTTCTTTTATTTCTTTTTTTAAAATTATCTTTTCTACATTAGATTCTTCATTAAAAATATTAATAATATTTATCATATAAATTTCGAAAGTTATTCTTTGATTTGTAGACTTTTTTAAATCTGAAATTAATTCTAATAACGTAGAATTAATCTTTTTTATTTGATCTGTATTTATAAAATCAAATTTATTTAATACATTAATATATTCTTCATTAAAATAACTACTTATAGTATTATTAATTGAAATATCTCTAATCAAAATCAATAATTTTTCTGTTACGAGTGAATAACTAATTCCATTTAAAGAGAAAATTTCAATTTCATCCAGCACTGAGGAAACATCAGCGGCAACTATTTTTTCAAAAAAAGTTATTGTTTTATTGATTGGTAGACTTCCACTTAATCTATATAAAAAGTTTTCATCTACATCTTTTATATCAATTACTTGATCAAGTAAATTAATAGTATCTCTAAAACTTCCATCACCAAGTTCACATATTAATTTTAAAATATTTTCATCCACAGTTTTGTTTTCTTTTTCTATAATGTACAAAAGTCTTTGTTTTAAAATTTCTAAAGGAATACGCTTAAAATCAAATCTTTGACATCTAGATAATATCGTTAAAGGTATTTTATTTACTTCAGTTGTTGCTAATATAAAAATAACATGTGATGGTGGTTCTTCTAAAGTTTTTAGCAATGCATTAAAAGCACCTGATGAAAGCATATGCACTTCATCAATAATATAAACTTTATATTTTGAAAATGTAGGTACAAGTTTAGCATTATTCCTTATTTCTCTTATTTCATCAACACCATTATTGCTCGCAGCATCTATTTCTATTATATCTATATCACTTGTCTCTAAATTTTTACACGCTTCACATTCATTACACGCGTCTCCAGTAGTATTATTTATACAATTAACTGCTTTTGCAAATATTTTTGCAATACTTGTTTTTCCAGTTCCTCTAACACCCGCAAACAAATATGCGTGTCCGATTTTGTTGTTAATAATTGAGTTCTTTAATATTTCCACAATTATTTCCTGTCCAAAAACATCGCTAAAAGTTTTAGGTCTATATTTTCTATATAAAGCAGTATATGCCACAATAACACCACCTTTCGTTACTTAATTATATCACTTTCTCTTACTTTCAAAAAAAGTTTTAAGTCTAGTATTAATATATTTATTTATTTTTGTATTCATATGTATATAAGTTGTTTTTGATATTTTTTTAGACGTTTTTTCACAAAAATAAAACACATTTTTAATTCTTGCTTCTTCAATTATGTTTTTACACATATCACAAGGTTCAAGCGTAACATAAAGATCACAATCATCTAAACGCCAATTTTTCATTTTTTTTATACATTTTAATATACACAAGATTTCTGCGTGCATTAAAATATTGTTAGTTTTATTTTTTTTATTATAAGCAGATGAAATTATTTTATTATTTTTTACTAAAACCGCTGCAACAGGAACCTCATTTTTTTGTTCTGCTTTTTTTATTAATTTTAATAATTTATTTATAATTTCTTCTTTCATATATTTCTCCTAAATAAAAGCACACACACATAAGTTGTATTAAGGCTGCTATCTTCCGATTCTGACCTGGTTCTACAATCATGTGTTGTGCTAAATAAATATTACTATTTTTTTTAATTATAATCAATAGTAAATAAGAAAATTATTTCCCGGGAAATAATTTGTTCCACGGGAAACATAATTTTTAATTTTTTAAAAAAAGCGATAGAAAAAATTTATTATTTTATAGAATAATTTATCTTAATAACCGAACATGAAAAAATAGCTAAACGATTATTATTGCTTTTTCTATTTATTAAAGATAAATATTACAAATTAGCTATTTTATTAATTTGTGTTTAAAACAAACATATCCATTCTTTTTCCAAATATCCAAAGACTCCTGTATCAAGTTATATTTTTACACCATCATATTTTTGAATTTTTTTATATTTTTAACAAAATCATAATAATTATAAAAAATTATTGCAAAATAAACAGTCTTTAAAACTTAAAAATGTTTAAATTATTTCCCGGGAAATAATTTAATATTATATTAACAATTTTTTGTTATTTAAAAAATGTTCCACACGGAACATTTAAATTTCTTTTTTATCTTCAGTTTCATTATTTTCACTATTTTTTTCTTTGTTAATTAATGAAATGGATGAAACTTTATTGTTTTCTTTAAGATTTATTAATCTAACACCTTGAGTTACTCTACCCATATTTGATACAGAATTAATATCTAACCTTATTACTATTCCATTGTTTGTAATTAGCATTAAATCAACATCTTCTGTTGTAGACTTAAATCCAATGATATCGCCATTTTTATCTGTAATATTAAGAGTTTTCACACCTTTACTTCCTCTTTTAGTTTCTCTATATTCAGATACATCAGTCTTTTTACCGTATCCTTTTTCGGTTACTATTAAAACTTTCTTTTCATCATCTGTCACATCGGCGCCTACACAATTATCTGTTAATAATCTAATTCCTCTAACACCACCAGCTGTTCTTCCCATAACTCTAATTTCTGATTCTTTAAATCTTACCATTTTACCTTTTGAAGAACACATTAGAACATGATTTTCACCCGTAGTTTTTAGTACTGATATTAATTCGTCGTCTTCCTTAAGGGTAATAGCTATCTTACCATTTTGCCTTATATTATCAAAATCTTCTATTGGAGTTCTTTTTATTATGCCTTTTTTAGTAGCAAACACCAAATATTTGTACGTATTATCTCTACTTACTGTAATTATAGTGTTAATAACTTCTTGTTTTTCTATTTGTAATAAATTTACTAGCGGAATTCCTTTAGATGTTCTGCTAAACTCAGGAATTTCATAGCCTTTTAATCTATAAACTTTACCTTTATTTGAGAAAAATAATATATAATCATGTGATTTAAGATTTATTATATCTTTTACAAAATCTTCATCATTTGTAGTCATACCTTTAATACCCACACCACCTCTATTTTGTGTCTTGTAAGTATCAGTAGTTAATCTTTTAATATAATTATTTTGTGTAATTGTTACAATAACATCTTCATTTGGTATAAGAGACTCATCATCAATATAATCAATTGCAGTCATGTCAATAGATGTTTTTCTTTCATCAGCATATTTTTGTTTAATTTCAAGCATTTCTGATTTAATTATTTCTAAAACTTTTTGTTCACTTGCTAGAATTGAACGCAATTCATCAATTAATTTTAATAATTCATTAATTTCATTTTCTATTTTTTCTCTTTCTAAACCTGTTAATCTACGAAGTTTCATTTCTAGTATAGCATCAGCCTGAATATTATCTAATCCAAATCTTGAAGAAAGCTCGGCTTTAGCTATTTCATCACTTTTTGATGATTTTATAATTTTAATTACTTCATCTATATTATCAAGCGCTATTTTTAAACCATTTAAAATATGAACTCTTTTTTCAGCTTTATCTAAATCAAATTTAGTTCTTCTTATAATTATTTCTTTTTGATAATCAATATATTTACTTATAATGTCTTTAAGAGGTAAAGTTTTAGGTACCATATCGTCTAACATTAAAAACATAATACTATAATTAGTTTGAAATTGAGTATGT
Source organism: Bacilli bacterium (assembly GCA_017397745.1). GTDB lineage: Bacteria > Bacillota_I > Bacilli_A > RF39 > UBA660 > RGIG1840. The sequence continues at coordinate 23,038 of JAFQIC010000049.1, read as the reverse complement.
TTATATAAATTATTTAAAACTACTTGTGGATTAGCATCTTTTTTTAAAGTTATAGTGATTTTAACACCGTTTTTTAAATCTGTATGATAATCTGAAATACCATCAATAACCTTATTATGAACAAGTTCAGCTACTTTATTTTTAAGTTCTAATGTACTTACTCCATAAGGAACTTCATCGATTATAATATAATGTCTTCCGTTTTTTTCTTCAATAATAGCCTTACTTCTAATTGTAATAGAACCTCTTCCAGTCTCATATGCTTTTCTTATACCACTATTACCTAAAATAACTCCACCTGTAGGAAAATCTGGCCCTTTAATATATTGCATTAATCCCATAGTATCAATTTCAGGATTCTCTATATAAGCAACACAACCATCTATTACTTCACCTAAGTTATGTGGAGGAATATTGGTAGCCATACCTACCGCAATACCCATTGTACCATTTACTAAAATATTAGGAAATCTTGAAGGTAGTACTGCCGGTTCTTTCTCAGATTCATCAAAGTTTGGTGAAAAATCTACGGTATTTTTATTAATATCTCTTAGTAATTCTAATGAAATTTTTGATAGCCTAGATTCTGTATAACGCATAGCTGCGGCACCATAACCTTCTATATTACCAAAATTTCCATGACCATCTACAAGCATATATCTATAACTAAAATCTTGAGCCATACGAACCATTGCTTCATAAATACTAGAGTCGCCATGTGGATGATATTTTCCCATTACATCTCCGACTATTCTAGCACTTTTTTTATGAGGTTTGTCTGGAGTATAACCTGATTCATACATTGAATAAAGAATCCTTCTATGAACCGGTTTTAAACCATCTCTTAAATCAGGTAAGGCACGAGAAACTATAACACTCATTGAATACTCTAAAAAAGATGATTCTACTTCACTTACTATATTATTATTTTCCAATCTATCTCTACTGTGATCCATTTTAACCCTCCTATATATCTAAATTAATTGCATAACCTGCATTTTCTTCAATAAATCTTCTTCTAGGTTCAACTTCTTCTCCCATTAACTTAGAAAAAACTTCATCTGCAGCCATTATATCCTCAATTGTTATTTTTCTTAAAATTCTCTTATCAATATCCATTGTTGTATCATTAAGTTCATCAGCATCCATTTCACCAAGACCTTTCATTCTTGATATATCGTATTTCACATTTGGATTTAAAGAAGCTAAGTATGAATCTCTTTCTTCCTCGTTTAAAACATATTTAATAGTTTTACCATGCTTAATACAGAACAAAGGTGGTTGAGCTGCATACACATGGCCCGCTTCAACAATTGGTCTAAAAAATCTGTAAAATAACGTTAAAAGTAAAACTCTAATATGAGATCCATCCACATCTGCATCGGTCATAATAATAATTTTATGGTATCTCAGTTTACTTAAATCAAACTCACTTCCAATACCTGTGCCAAAAGCAGTTATTATTGTTCTAATTTCTTCATTTCCAAGTGCTTTATCTAATCTTGCTTTTTCTACATTAAGAATTTTTCCTCTAAGTGGCAAAATTGCTTGAGTCATAGAATTTCTTCCTTTAATAGCACTTCCTCCAGCTGAATCTCCTTCGACTAAAAATATTTCACAAACAGTAGGGTCTTTTTCCTTACAATCAACAAGTTTTCCACCAAAATTTACTACATCTAAATCACTTTTTCTTCTTGTAAGTTCTCTTGCTTTTTTAGCAGCTACCCTCGCTCTTGCCGCAGTTAAAGATTTATCAACTATGACTTTTGCAGAATCAGGATTTTCCATTAAAAATCTTTCAAAACTTGATGAAAAGACATTATTTGCTATTTTTCTAACTTCGCTATTTCCTAATTTTGTTTTAGTTTGTCCTTCAAATTGTGGTTCTGGAACTTTAGCAGAGATTATCATTGTTAATCCTTCTCTTACATCTTCTCCCATAAGTCCATCTTCATTTTCTTTTATGAATTTAGCCTTTTTTGCATAACTATTTATAATTTTTGTAAGTGCAAGCTTAACACCATCTTCATGAGTTCCTCCTTCTGGAGTATTAATATTATTTACAAATGAATAAATTGATGTGTTATAACTTTCATTATATTGAAGAGCAACTTCTATAGATACCCCATCTTCACTTCCTTCACTATAAATGATTTCTTCATGAATAGGACTTTTTGACATATTTAATAATTGTATATATTCTTTTATTCCACCATTATATAAAAATTCTTCTTTTTTATCTTCGCGATCATCACAAAGAATAATTCTAAGTCCTTTATTAAGAAAAGCAAGTTCTCTTACTCTTTGTTTTAAAACATCATAATCAAAAATAGTAGTTTCTTTAAATATTTCTGGATCAGGTTTAAATCTAACTGTAGTTCCTGTTCTCTCTATTTCACATTCACCAATTACTTTTAGTGGTTCTACAGTATGTCCACCTTTTTCAAATTTAATAAAATGAACTTTACCATTTTGATATATTGTAACCTCTACAAAAGAACTCAAAGCATTAACTACTGAAGCACCCACTCCATGAAGTCCACCACTTACTTTATATCCTCCGCCACCAAATTTTCCGCCTGCGTGTAATACAGTATATACTGTTTCTACAGTGGATAAACCAGTTTTAGGATGAATTCCCGTAGGTATTCCTCTTCCATCATCTTTTACTGTTACTGAATTATCTTTATTTATAATAATTTCAATGTCATCACAATAACCAGCTAAAGCCTCATCTATTGAATTATCTACAATTTCCCATACTAAATGATGAAGTCCCCTACTACTTGTTGTTCCTATATACATACCTGGCCTTTTTCTAACTGCTTCTAATCCTTCTAAAACCTGTATATTTTCTACTCCATAATTATTATCATTCATTTTATTTTCCTCCTAATCTTTTAAAGTTAAAATATTTGAATTATTTACTATTTTTTTATCTATATTATTTAAATCAGTAGTTGTAATAAAAATTTGATTTTGTTTACTTAAATTTTTAAGTACTTTATTTTGATTTGTTTTATCTAATTCACTAAATAAATCATCAAGAAGCAATATAGGATATATTCCATAATCTTTTATTAATAATTCATTTTCAGAAAGTTTCATAGATAATATTATCAATTTTTGTATACCTTGTGAACAAAATTCTTTCGCATTTTGATTGTTATAAATAAATTCAAAATCATCTCTATGAATACCTACACTAGATACACCCATAATTATTTCTTTTTTTCTTACCTTTTTTAAAAGTCTAAATATTTTTTCTTCATCTAAACCATCAAAATCTGAATTATATTTTATAAAAAGACTACTATTTTCTTTAAATTTTTTCATTTTATTTGATATATAATTATTTATTTTATTCAAATACTCATTTCTATAACTACAAATCTCAAATCCTAATTCTGATATTTTTTTATCAATTATATCCAAATATATTTCATCTAAATTTTTATTTAAATACATTTTTTTTAAATATTCATTTTTATTTTTTATTAAAGTATTATAATTATTAAGTTTTGTAATATAGTACTTATTTAACTGAGATATTTGAATATTTATATAATTTCTTCTATTTTGAGGAGTTCCTTTTATAACTTTAATTTCATCAGGTGAAAATATAATTACTTTATATGTTGAAATATAATCACTAAGTCTTTTTTTTAGTTTTCCATTAATTTTAGTTTTCTTTCCATTTTCAGTAATTCTAACTTCTAATTTTTTTAATTTATTATTAATATCAAGTTCAATTTTTACTACTGAAAAATCTTTTTCTTTTTTTATAACAACAGAGTCTGAACTACTTTTAAAAGTTTTAGTAATACTACCAAAGTAAATAGATTCTAATATACTTGTTTTACCTGTTCCATTATCTCCAAGTATAATATTTTTTTGTTTTAAATTCTCTAATTTATATTTTTCATAATTCCTAAAATTAATTAATTCTAATTTAGTGACATTCATTTTAAACCCTCTTTTGTAAATTATAAAGAAAATAATAGGTATAGTAATATACATATACCTATTACAATTATAACACTTTATTAGTATTATTTAAAGTGTTTTTTCTTTCATCAATAATATGTTTTAATCTAGTTGCTTTTAATATTTGATTATTTACTACATTATAAGAAATATTTAATTCTAAAATATCTCCTGAGACAAATTCAATAACAGTTTTATCATTGTTTGTTTTATAAATTTTATTAATATTATTTAAACAAATCCAAATACATTCTTTATTTCTAGGTGAATGTGTAGGAAAAACTATAATAGAATCAGTTTCAGCAATAATGATAGGAGTTTTATATCTTGATCCAAGCATCTTTATAGAGCCAACATGCCTTCCTAAAAAAGTACTACCAAAATATTCACAACTGTGTTCAATAACATCAAAAGAATTTGTATCAATATAATATTCATTTGAGTTTTCTACTACCCTACATTTATTATCACTAATAGGAAGTACCGCTAAAGTTTCGTCATTTATTTCATAATTCATTAAAAAACTTCCTCCTTTCAAAAAATTTGGAAGTTATATTAACATATACTTTTATCGAAATTTGTTGAATTATGTCGTAAGTTTAAAAAGTTTTTATTGGTAAAATTAATTGAATAAGATCAGGGTTTTCTTCACTTTTTATAACTATTGGTTTAATTTCACCATTTAAAAGTAATTTTAATTTTTCACTATCAAAAGTCTTTAAAGCTTCAAGCATATATTTTGCACTAAAGGATATTTTAATATTATTTCCTTTTAACTTATTTCCTTTTAATTTTTCTTCTACTTTACCTATCTCTTGACTCATAGACATTATAGTAATTACATCTTCATTACTTACAAATTCTATAATATTTTTTTCTTTTGAAGAAGTAAGTAATGATGCTCTGTCTACTGCATTGTATAAGTCATTTAAAGAAATTTCATATTCAATTTCAAACTCATTAGGAATTGAATTATCTGTATTAGGATAAGTACCATTTAATAAACTTGATTGATAAATCATATTATCATATTTAAAAATTATTTTGTTATTAAATAAATGGATATTAACATTTATATCTTCTTTTGTTAATAATTTAACAAATTCACTTATATTTCTTGATGGTATTACAATATTAATATTTTCTTTTATAATATCATTTAAATTATAAATTCTTTTAGCAAGCCTATAAGAATCAGTTGCTGTACATTCTAAAAAGTTTCCAATTATTTTTATATTTACACCAGTTAATAAAGGTCTACTTTCTTGAGTTGAACAAGCAAAAATAACTTCATTTATAATATTTTTAAATTCTAAAGTTGATATATTTATATTATTTTCACTATCATTAAAAGTAATATTTGGAAAATCATTTAAGTTAAAACAATTTAAGTTATATTTACTATTATCTGTAAAAATTATTACTTTATTACCATCACTTTCTTCAATATCTATTTCTTCATCAGGAAGTTTTCTTACTATATCAAGTATATACCTACCATGTATTACTAAAGCTCCTTCTTCTTTTATTAGTTTTATATCTTTTTTATCTATAAAACTTTCTATAACTATTTCGTTGTCAGTGGCTGTTAAAAAAAGTCCTTCTTTTGTTAAATTAAATTTTATACCATTTAGTATAGGGATAATATTTCTTGTTGATAATGCTTTACTTACATTATTTAAATTCTCAAGTAATAAATTTCTATTTATTTTAAATTTCATTTTTTTATTTCCTTTCTTATTTTATTTTATATATTATTATTATTTTAGATGTGGATAATGTTAATAACTCAATTTTTTTAGATAAAATCAAGTGTTTTTGAATGTTGATAAACTATTAATTATTAATACTATTCACATATTAGTTGTTTGAGTTCTGTTATTATTTTGTCAAGTTCTTTGTTATTAATTATATCATTATTAACTTTTTCATAAGAATGAATAACTGTGGAATGATCTCTACCTCCAAATTCTAAACCTATTCTTTGTTGTGTTTCTTCTGTCATAGTTCGACATAGATACATAGCAATTTGCCTAGCATTTGCAATAGGTTTGCTTCTTTTTTTACTCTTTAAATCATCAGGATGTAATTTGAAATAGTTAGCAACTATATTTTGAATTTTAGTTATAGTATTTTGTGAGTATATTAAATTATTTGTATAATCCGACAATGCATCCATCGCATCATTTATTGTTAAACTTTTTATATTCATAATTGCGGAATAAGCAACTAGTCTAGTAATTGCACCTTCTAAATTTCTAACATCATTTCCACAGTTACTAGCAATAAAATTAATTATGTCATCACTTAAATCAATCGCAAGATCTCCAACTTCAATTTTATTTTTTATAATTTGAACTTTTAAATCAAAGTTAGGTGGATTAATATCAACTTTTAGTCCCCAATTGAATCTAGTTTTAAGTCTATCTTCTAATAATTTTAAGTCATCCACACTTCTATCACTACATATAATAATTTGTTTTTCATTATCATAAAGTGTATTAAAAGTATTAGTAAATTCTTGTTGAGATTTAGTTGCTGGTCCTAAAAATTGAATATCATCAATCATAAGTACATCAACATCTCTATATTTTCTTTTAAATACATCAATATAACTTACATTATCTTTAGATTTATCTTCTTTTTTATTTATATTTATAAAATCATTTATAAATTGTTCACTTGTAATATATAAAACCTTTTTATCAGAGTTTTCTAATAAGAAGTTACCAATCGCATGCATTAAATGCGTTTTACCAAGCCCACTTTTTCCATAGATAAATAAAGGATTATAAAGTTTACCTGGTCTTTCAGCTACCGCGAGTGCACTTGAATATGCAAAACGATTAGAGTCTCCAACTACAAAGTTATCAAAACGATATTTTTGATTAAAATTACTATAATATTTGTAATCTTCTATTGTATTTTCAGAAATTTTATTAGTAATTTCTTCAACAGAATTATCCTCAGAAGTTACTTCAGAAGGTAAATAAACTTCTATTTCATACTGTTTTCCAGTTATATATAATAGTATTTCTTCTACTAAATCGTAATAATTTTCAGTAATATGTATTTTTGAAGGTTCATAAGGTACTGTAATTTTAGCAATACCATCTTTAAGTGAGTGCAAAGTACTTTCTTTAAACCAAGTACTAAAAGAAATAGATGATATTCTTGTTGATAAAATATCTAAAAAGTCATTCCAAATTTTAATAACATCCATAACCCTCACCTCTGATTTACGTTTTCCACATTCATTGTAAAATAAAAATGTGGAAAATTAAAGTATAAATTTTATTAACATTACTTTCTCACACTAAATTCACAACTTTTCCACATTCTTTTTCCCTTATTTAACTGCATAAACTTAAGTTATTAACATTATCCACAAAATAACTTTTAACATTAAAAAATACTTATTAACAATATTGTGGATAAAATTTAAATTGACAAAATTTATTGTATAGTTTATAATCATACAAGTCAAGAAAAAAGTTTGAATTTGGAGGAAAAAAATATGAAAAGAACATTTCAACCTAATAATAGAAAGAAAAGTAAAAAAATGGGATTTTTAGCAAGAGCTAAAAGTAAAATAATTTCTTCTAGAAGAAAAAAAGGTAGAAAAGTATTAGCAAGATAAAAAAATACTAGTGTTTTACTAGTTTTTTTTATATAATAATGCTGAAGAGGAATTTCTATGAATAAAAAATTTATAATAACTAAAAATACTGAAATACAGTCTATTATAAAAAAAGGGAAAAAGTTAATAAGTAAATATTTTATTATTTATTTTATAGAAAATAATATTGATTATAATAGATATTGTATTAGTGTAAGTAAAAAAATAGGAAACGCAGTAATTAGAAATAAACAAAAAAGAACTGTTAAAGAAATAATTAGAAAAAATAATATTAAAGACTCTAAAAATTATGTTATAATATTAAGAAAAGAAATATTAAATATTAATTATCAAGAAAAAGAAAGAGAGTTAATAAACTTAATAAAAGGAGAAAATAAATGAAGAAAAAATTAATAATTTTAATGGTGTTTATGTTAATGTTAACAACAGGATGTACAAAAAACTTTGTAGACAAGGAAAGCAAAAAAGCATACACATCAAATATTCTTTGTAAGCCTGAATCTGAAAAATTACTTGATATTTATGAAGAAAATGAAAAACAGTTAAAAGTGGATTTAGAAAAACTACCAGAATGCGAAAAATTTAAAGTTACATCAGGTGGTTATGAGGGACTTTGGACTTCTATATTTGTAAAACCTCTTGCATATTTAATAATAAAACTTGGTGATTTTGTTAAAAGTTATGGAATTTCAATAATGATACTTGGTGTTTTAATGAGAGTTATTATGATACCTTTAACTAGAAAATCAACAAATATGAGTCAAAATATGAATAAAGCAAAACCCGAACTAGATAGACTCGAGAAAAAATATGCAGGAAAAACAGATCAGATTTCTATGAATATGAAAGCTCAAGAAATGATGATGATATATAAAAAATATAATATTAGTCCATTTTCAGGATGTTTATTTGCATTTTTACAAATACCAATTTTCTTCGCATTTTTAGAAGCAATTCAAAGAATACCAGTTATATTTGAAGAAAAATTATGGGTATTTAAGTTAGGAACTACACCTAGTGAAGCATTAAAAACTGGAAACTATTGGTATTTATTATTAGTTGTATTAATAATACTTGCAACATATTTTTCATTTAAAAATACAACTATGAATTCATCGGATGATGCACAAGCAAAACAAATGAAGACAATGAATACATTTATGGTAGTATTTATAGGATTTGTTTCGTTCAGTCTACCAGCTGCGATTGCACTTTATTGGATAGTTTCAAATGGATTTACTATACTTCAAAATTTTACAATGAATAAATTAGATACATCAAATAAAGTAAAAACAGTAAAAGTAGTTAAAAAATCAAAAAGCAAAAAATAAGTAAGGAATGTGGTATTATGGAAAAGTTAAGATTTGAAGGAAAAAAAGAAGATATACTTTTAAAAAGTGCTTTAGAAACACTAAATTTATCAGAAAATGAAATATATTATAGTTTAAAAGAAGAAAAAGCTGGTTTATTAAAAGGAAAAAAATATATATTAGAAGTTGTTAAAGTAAGTGATGTTCAAGAACTTGGAAAAGAACTTATAAAAAATTTATTGAAAGGATTAAATGTAGAAGGAAATATTGAATCTAAAATAAGAGAAAAAACAATTACTTATTCAATACATTCTGAAAATAATTCAATTATTATAGGTAAAAATGGTCATATATTGGAAGCTATTCAATTATTTGTAAGACAAGCTATATATGCAAGATTAGATATTTTTGTTAATATAACAATAGATGTTGAAAATTATAAACAAAAACAAAATTATTTTTTAGAGAAAAAAGTTAAAAAATTAGCTAGAGAAGTAACATTAACAAAAGCAGACATAAAATTAGATCCTATGAATTCTTATGAAAGAAAATTAATACATGATGCATTATCTGGGTTTAAATATGTTGAAACAAAAAGTGAAGGCGAAGAGCCAAATAGATATGTAGTTATTAAATATAAAGATGCAAAAAATAAATAAAATTATTTCCCGGGAAATAATTTTTTTTACGTTAACTTTTCAATTACTTTACTAAATTTATGATATATGCTATAATCAAGTGGCAAAAGAAAGGGGACTAAAATATGGAAGATACAATTGTTGCGATAGCTACTACAGTTGGTTTTAGTGCACTAAATGTAATAAGAATAAGTGGGCAAAATTCAATAGAAATAGTTAATAAAATATGTTCAAAAGATTTGACAAAATTAAAAGCAAATACAATTAACTATACTTTTATAATAGAAAATGATGAAAAAATAGATGAAGTATTAGTAAGTATATTTAAATCCCCAAAATCTTTTACAACAGAAGATGTTGTTGAAATTAATACTCATGGAGGAACAAGCACAGTAAATAAAATAATGCAACTTTTAATAAAAAATGGTTGTAGACAAGCAGAACCAGGAGAGTTTATTAAAAGAGCTTTTTTAAATGGAAGAATAGATTTAATAGAGGCAGAAGCAGTGAGTGATTTAATAAATTCAAAAACAGAGGAAGCAAGAAAAATATCAATGAAAGGTATTGAAGGAAAAATATCAAACAAAATTAGAACACTGAGAGAAGAAATATTGTCATTAATTGCTAATATCGAAGTAAATATAGATTATCCTGAATATGAAGATGCATTAGTTATAACAAATAATCTATTAAAAGATAAAATAGAAAATATAAAAAAACAATTTGAAAATATATTAGAAAATAGTAAAAATAATAAAATTATTATAAATGGTATAAGCGCAGGAATTATAGGAAGTCCAAATGTTGGAAAAAGTAGTCTTTTAAATGCACTTTTAGAAGAAGAAAAAGCCATTGTAACAGATATAGAGGGAACAACTAGAGATACTGTAGAGGGAAGTATTATTATTTCTGGAATAGAAGTAAAACTAATTGATACCGCAGGAATTAGAAAAACAAAAGATAAAGTTGAAGAAATTGGTGTTAAAAAAAGTTACCAAATATTAAAAAATTCTGACATTATACTATTTGTTTTAGATAACAATAGAAAAATTACAAAAGAAGAAGAAAGTCTTATCAAAACATTAGATAAAGAAAAAACAATAATAATAATTAATAAATTAGATTTAAAATCAAACATAGATAAAAATAAATTAAAAGATTTTACTATAGTAGAAATATCTTTAAAAAATGAAAATAATTTAGAAACTTTAAAAAATAAAATTAAAGAATTATTTAATATAGAAAAAATTAAAAATAGAGATTATACATATTTATGTAATGCAAGACAAATTGGACTAATAGAAAAAGCACTAATAATTATAAAAGAAATAGAAGAAGAATTAAATTTAAATGTAGAAATTGATTTAATAGAAATAAATATAAGAAGGCTATGGGATATTTTAGGAGAAATACTTGGTGAAAGTTATAATGATGAGCTTCTTGATGAAATATTTAGTAAGTTTTGCCTAGGAAAGTAGTGATATAAATGAAATATGATATAGTAGTCGTAGGTGGAGGACATGCAGGATGTGAAGCATCTTTAGCTAGTGCTAGAATTGGATATAAAACACTGCTTATAACAAGTAATATTCATAATATAGCAGACATGCCATGTAACCCATCTATAGGAGGTAGTGCTAAAGGAATAGTAGTAAGAGAAATAGATGCATTAGGTGGCGAAATGGGTATAAATACTGATAAATCTTTATTACAAATAAAGATGCTAAATGTAAAAAAAGGACCTGGTGTAAGATCTTTAAGAGCGCAAGCAGATAAAACAAAGTATCCACTAGAAATGATAAAAACACTTCAAGAAACAAAAAACTTAACTATTTTAGAAGATCAAGTAAGTGATTTAATAGTTGAAGAAGCTACTATTAAAGGAGTAAAAACAGAAAAAAATAATATTATAAAATCAAAAAAGGTTATTTTAACAACTGGAACTTATTTGAATTCAAGTATTTTAGTAGCTCATTCATCAAAAAAAGAAGGACCGCACGGGGAGAAAACCTCATTAAAACTTAGTAAAAGTTTAAAAGAAAATGGATTAGAACTAATAAGATTAAAAACAGGAACACCACCTAGAGTTGATAAAAATTCAATAGATTTTACTAAAATGAAAGAAGAAACAGGAGATAATTATTTTTTAACATTTAGTAATTTTTATGATGCAAAGTATGATTTAGAAAAACAAATGCCTTGTTACTTAACATATACAAATGAAAAAACACATAAAATAATTTTAGATAATCTTGATAAATGTGCTTTATATAGCGGATTAATAAAAGGAGTCGGCCCTAGATATTGTCCTTCAATAGAAGACAAAATAGTAAAATTTAAAGATAAAGAAAGACATCAAATATTTATTGAACCACAAAGGCAAGATGGAATAGATTATTATGTAGGAGGTTTTTCAACAACTATGCCACATGAAATTCAAGAAAAATTATTAAAAACAATGGATGGTCTTGAAAATGTAAAAATACTTCATTATGGATATGCAATAGAATATGATGCAGTAAATCCTACAGAACTTAATTTTTCACTTGAAACTAAAAAAATAAAAGGGCTTTATCTTGCAGGTCAAATTAATGGTACAAGTGGTTATGAAGAAGCTGCAGCTCAAGGATTAATAGCTGGAATAAATGCATCTTTATCTTTGTCAGGCAAAGAACCTTTAATTTTAAAAAGGAATGAAGCTTATATTGGAGTTTTAATAGACGATTTAATAAATAAGGGTATAACAGAACCATATAGACTTCTTACATCAAGAGCGGAATTTAGATTACTTTTAAGACATGATAATGCAATTTATAGACTTACTGAAATTGGTAAAAAAGTTGGCTTAATAAATGAAGAAAAATATAAAATATACAAGAAAAAAATTAAAAAAATAAAAGAGTTAATTAATTTAATAGAAACATCTTCATTTACAAAAAAAGAATTAAATGAATATTATAATAATAAAATAAATATAACTAGTAAAACGAAAGCAATTGATTTATTAAAAAGACCAGAAGTAGAAATAAAAGATATTCTAAATCTTTTAAATAAAAAATATGATGAAGAAATAAGTTCATTTGTAGAAATTTCCATAAAATATAAAGGATATATAGAAAAAACAGAAAAAGAAGTAGAAAAATTATTAAAATTAGAAAACAAAAAAATACCAAAAGATATTGATTACAATAAAGTAACAAATATAGCAACTGAAGCAAGACAAAAATTTGAAGTAGTAAGACCAGAAACAATAGGACAAGCATCTAGAATAAGCGGAGTAAATCCATCTGATATAACAATGCTTTTAGTTTATTTAAAAAAGGAGTACCCTTATGAATAAAGAAATTTTCATTAATGAATGTAAAAAAATTGGAATTATTATAACAGAAGAAATGATAAAAAAATTAGATATTTATAGAAATCTTCTTTATTCTTGGAATGAAAAAATAAATTTAACTTCTATTACAGAAGAAAAAGAAGTATACTTAAAACATTTTTATGATTCATTATGTCTAGTAAGAGCAATAAATTTAAATGAAAAAATATCTCTTTGTGATGTTGGAACAGGTGCTGGCTTTCCTGGAATAGTTTTAAAAATAGTATTTTCTAATTTAAATATAACTCTTATAGAACCGATAAAAAAAAGATGCGTTTTTTTAGAAGAAGTAATAAAACAATTAAATCTAAAAAATATAAAGATAGTAAATGAACGAGCTGAAATTTATTCTAAATATAATAGAGAAATTTTTGATATCATAACTTGTAGAGCTGTTTCTAAATTAAAAATAATTTGTGAAATATCTATTCCTATGCTTAAAGTAAATGGCTATTTTATACCTCTTAAAGGTCTTGCTGACGAAGAAATAAGAGAATCGGAATATATTTTAAAAGAATTAGATGCAAAAATAGAAGATAAAATTATTTATAATCTTCCGATAGAAGACTCAAAAAGAACTATTATTAAAATTAAAAAAAATAATAAAACTAATAAAAAATACCCTAGAAATTTTAATTTAATAAAGAGAAGTTAACAAAAAAATAATAATATTAAGTATTTTAATTAAAATTACTTGAAATATAAATAAAAATATTTTAAAATTATAAATAAGAATATATAGGTGGATGTGATAAAAATGGATTTAGAAAAAGGTGTAAAATTAATAAATATAGATGATATAATTCCAAATAGGTTTCAACCAAGACTAGCTTTTAATGAAAATGAATTAAAAGAATTATCAGATTCTATAAAGCAGCATGGAGTAATACAACCACTTGTTTTAAGACAAATTGGTGATAAGTATGAAATAATTGCTGGTGAAAGAAGATATAAAGCATCAACTATGGCTGGATTAAGACAAGTTCCCGCTGTTATAATGAATGTTGATGATAATAAAAGTGCAGAAATTGCAGTTGTAGAAAATATTCAAAGGAAAGATTTAACTGCGATTGAAGAAGCACAATCTTATAAAAAACTTCTTGATAAAGGAATGACACAAGAAGAGCTTGCAACAAAATTAGGAATAGCACAGCCAACAATTGCAAATAAAATTAGACTTTTAGCATTAGATGAAGAAGTACAAGAAGCATTACTGACAAATAAAATATCTGAAAGACATGCAAGAAGTTTATTACAATTAACTGATAAAACAGCACAAATAGGTCTTTTAAGAAGAATAATAGAACAAAGATTAACTGTTAAACAAACAGATGATGCAATAAATAAATTATTAGGTAAAGACTTACCCGTTAAAGAAGTAACAAGTAAAGAAGATATATATAATATAGATGTTGATAAAATTAAAAATGAGACAGAAGATTTATTTGAAAAACCTAAAACAGTATCTTTTGAAGATTTAATGAAAAAACAATCAGATATTCCTCAAAGTACTTTTACTCCTTCACCATCTTATAATGAACCTAAAGAAGAAATTATAATGCCTACTATAGAACCAGCAAAAAGTTTAGATAGTGATATACCAGAAATTTTAGATTTTGATAGTAAGTTATCTGATATTCAAAAAGTAAATCCAATAGAAGAATTTAAAACACCAGAAGTAGAAAATTTAAATCAAAGTGGTGCAAGCGAACCTATTAACCCATTAAGCGTACCATCAAATTCAATAATAGAAGAATTTAGACAACAACAAGTAAAAGAAGAAGCCGTAACATCTAATAGTATAAGCACTTTAGCAGACGCAATAGGTGCTGCTAGAGGATTAAAAGATACAATAGCTTCTAAAGGATTTAAAGTAAATTCTGAAGAATTTGATTTTGAAGATATGTATCAAATTGTAATAAAAATACAAAAAAATTAACTAGAGAAATCTAGTTATTTTTATTTTTTAATAAATTGCTAATCAACAATACTATTTAATTCATTATTAGTATAAAAATAAGGCTCAGTTCCTTTAATATAATAAAGATTAATACTTTTACTATTTGTTGTTATATCACCTGTAATTGGATTAACAAGGGATGAAACTACTCCATCAGGGATTTCATACCAACTAGTATTTTTTCCTTCTAAAAATGATTCTATTGCCCTAGCCCATATTTGTTTATTAATTTTGTTTTCATTAGTGGTAAGTTCAGTATTATCATCATACCCATTCCAAACCATAACAAGAGCATCATTATTATAACCTATTGTCCAATAATCATACTCAGTACTACCACTTTTAACAGCATACTTATTTGTTAATAAACCGGCTATTGAAAGCATTGTTGGCGACGTATAATCTATAAAATCATAATTATAAGTATTAGATAACATTTCATTTAAAATATATACAAGTTTACTATTTAAAACCAATTCTTCTTCTTGTTTATGTTCATATAAAATATTTCCATCCATATCTTCAACTTTTGATATTAAAAAGGCTTCTTTTTTTATACCAGAGTCTGCAAGAGTTAAAAATCCATTACAATAATCTATCATAGAGATTTCTGTTGTACCTAATGGTAAAGACGCATTTAAAGGAAGTTCAGTTTTTATTCCTACTCTATTAGCTGTATCAACAAGAACGTTTTTTCCTAAAAATAAATGAGTTTTAACGGCATAAATATTATCAGAAAAAGCAATTGCTGAGGCTAAAGATATCTTACCATTAGCATACCTATTTCCTGCATTTGTAGGAGCATAAGTTTTTCCATCACCAAGATTAAAAGAAGAAGGTTCACTAGTAAAAGTACTTGAAGCAGTAAATCCGTTTTCTAAAGCTGCATAATATAAAAAAGGTTTAATAGTAGAACCAACTTGTCTAGAAGCTGTGTCTACCCTATTATATTGACTTTTATTATAATTAGTTCCCCCTACTAATGCCAAAATTTTTCCTGTTTTAGGATCTGCAATTAATGAACCAACTTGTAAATTAGAATTATCATCCATCTCTTCATCAATTATTCTTTCAAGTTTTTCCTGAGCATCTAAATCCAAATTTGTATAAATTTTTATACCACCTGTACTTATAATAGATTCGGGAATTTCATCAATATTTCTAAGTTCATTTAAAACTGCATCCCTATAATAACTAACACTTTCTAATTTTTCTTTTTCAGTTTTTCCATAAAAAATAAGCTTTGTATTATAAATTTCTTCTTTTTCTTTTTTAGTTATATATTTATTTTTTACCATACTTTCTAACACAGTTTTTTGTCTATTTTTTGCTTCTTCATAATTAGAAAGAGGATTATATAAACTTGGATTTTTAGGTATTCCTACAAGTAAACTTGCTTCAGCTATAGTAAGATCTCTTGCACTTTTATTAAAATAATATTTACTAGCACTTTCAATTCCATAGACACCACCGTAATTTATAGTATTTAAATACCCTTCTAATATCTCATCTTTTGTATTATGTACTTCAAGTTCAAAAGTTAAAAATGCTTCCTCAATTTTTCTTTTCCATGTCTTATCAAATTCTAGATATAAATTCTTTATGTATTGCTGAGAAATAGTTGAAGCACCTTGATTAAGCTGTCCATCTCTTATATTACTTATCATTGCTTTAATAATTCTTAAATAATCAAAACCTTGATGTTTATAAAAATGTTTATCTTCAATAGAAATAGTTGCATTAATTGCGTGATCAGAAATATTTTCTAAAGTAGCCCAATTATTATTATCAGTGCTATTGTAAAAAATATCTTCATTTTTATCATACATTTCAATTTGATTTGCTATTTTTAAATCTATATTAGGTGTAATGTATGCGTAAACATAAAATCCTGTCATAATTAATACGAAACATATTACTAAAAACGAAAATAATTTAAGTGAAAATGCTATTTTTTTCATATTTTTTCTCCAAAACTAGTATTAGTATTAACAATTAAAATAAATTTATAACAAAGTAAGAAATAAATAATATTTTTATGAATATAATAAAAAAGAAAAAAAATACTTGATTTTATAATAAATATAAGTATAATTTTAAATGTTAAAACAAAAGGAGAAATTTATGAAAATAAAAAGTGTATCAAAAGAAGAATTGGTTAATATGTCATATGATGATGTGGCATATATAGTGTTAAAAGAAAAAGGTAAGAAAATAAAAACATTAGATCTTTTTAACGCAGTAAGTGAAAATATGGGATTAGATCCACAAAAATATGAAGACAAAATAGGAGATTTTTTCACACTTTTAGCAACTGAGAAAAGATTTATCCAACTAGAAAAAGGATATTGGGATTTAAGAGAAAATCATCAAGTAAAAATTGAAATTCCAGAATCAGATGATGATATGGAAGAAGTTTATCCAGAAGAAGAAATAGAAGACGAAAATGAAGATTTCTTTGATGAAATAAAAGATGTTACGGATGATGAAACAGATGATGATTTAAAAGATTTAGTTATTATTGATGATGAAAATATTGATGAGGGCGAAATATAGAGCCTCTCTTTTTAATGTAAAAAAATAATTACTAATTAAAGGGAGAGATAAAAATGAATGAAAGATTAAATATAATAAAAGAAAGATATAATTTTTTAAAAGAAGAATTAACTAAAGAAGAAGTATATAATGATTTAAGTAAAATGACATCTTATTCAAAAGAATTAATTGGACTAGAAGAAATAGTAAAGACTTTTGAAGAATATGAAAAAACACTTGATGATATTGAAGCAGCTAAAGAACTTTTAAAAGATCCTGAATATATTGAATTTGCTAACGAAGAATTAGAAACAGCAAATAAAAACAAAGAAAGATTAGAAGCAAGTTTAAAAATATTATTATTACCAAAAGATCCAAATGATGAAAAAAATGTTGTTATGGAAATAAGAGGAGCCGCAGGTGGCGATGAAGCAAATATTTTTGCTGGAGATTTATTTAGAATGTATCAAAAATATTCTGAAAAAAGTGGTTGGAATTTAGAAATTCTTCATGAAGTTCCTGGTGAAAGTGGAGGATATGCTCAAATTGAATTTATGCTAAAAGGTGACAGTGTTTATTCAAAATTTAAATATGAAAGCGGTTCACACAGAGTTCAAAGAGTTCCAGCAACTGAAAGCCAAGGAAGAGTACACACATCAACAGCTACAGTTATTGTAATGCCTGAGGCAGAAGCAGTCGATATTGAAATAAAAGAAAATGATTTAAAAATAGATGTATATCATAGTGGAGGAGCTGGAGGACAAAGTGTTAATACAACAGATTCAGCGGTAAGAATGACACATTTACCTACAGGTATAGTAGTTACTTGTCAAAATGAAAGAAGCCAACTAAAAAACAAAGCCAAAGCACTAGAAATATTAAAAACCAGATTATATGATTTAGAACTTCAAAAACAAGAAGAAGCTTTAGGAACAGAAAGAAGAAATAAAATAGGTACTGGTGATAGATCAGAAAAAATAAGAACATATAATTATCCACAAAACAGAGTAACTGATCATAGAATTGGATTAACGCTCATGAATTTAGATAAAATTATGGAAGGTAATATTGATAATATAATAGAAGCACTTATAACTGAAGATCAAAAAAGAAAGATGGGAGAATAATGAAAGCATTTTATGAAAACGATTTATTATGCACAAAATGTGGTTATGTATTTCCTATTCGAACAAAAAATAAAATAAGTAAATATTCTGAAATGGATAATTGGTGCTTAGTTTGTAAAAAAGAAACAAAATTTATCGCAGTTGGTGATGCCCAGTTAATGAAAAAAGAATTAGAATTTTTAGGTATAGAAAATTTAAATGAAGCACAAGAAAGGATATCAGAATTGCTTTTTAAGGATAATGAGAGTAAAAGAATAAAATAATGAATATAGGGAAAAGAGAGTTAGAAGAATTAAAAAAAATAAGTTCTAATTACGAAAACGATTTAAAAAAAATAAAAAAAGGATATCCTATCCAATATTTAATAGGGTATGTTGATTTTTATGATGTTAAAATAAAAGTAAATAAAAATGTATTAATTCCTAGACCAGAAACAGAATTTTTAGTAGAAAAAGTATTAAATTATGCTAAAAAATATAACTTTGACTCCCCTACTATTTTAGATTTATGCACAGGAAGTGGTGCAATTGCACTTTCCTTAAAAAGAAATATAAATTCTACTATATATGCATCTGATATTAGTAAAAAAGCTTTAAAAGTGGCAAAACAAAATGCTAAACTAAATAATTTAGAAGTTACTTTTATTAAAAGTAATATATTTAAAAAAATAAAAAATCATAAATTTGATATTATAGTATCAAATCCTCCTTATGTAAGTACAAGAGAAATATTATCAAAAGAAGTTTTAAAAGAACCACACAAAGCTCTTTTTAGTGGGAAAGATGGCACAAAACATATTAAAAAAATAATAAAAAATATAAATAAGTATATGAAAGAAAAGTCTTTTATAGCTGTAGAAATAAATTCATATAGTGAAAAAGAAATTAAAAAACAAATAGAAAAAAGTTTTAATAATATTAAATATTCTTTTGAAAAAGATTTAACTGGAAAAACAAGATATTTATTTATTTTTAAAAATTGTGAATAAAAAAAATTTAAATCAACCAATATATATTAGAAAGGTTGGTTTTTTTAATGAAAAAAATATTAATATTAACAGCAATATTTATAGTTTATTTATTTTTAACGAATGATAAAATAGAATATATACCTTCAGAATCTATAAGATTTAGAATAATTCCACATAGTAACAATGTTGAAGATGTATTTGTAAAAGAAAAAGTTCTTGAAAATATTAAAGATGAAATCACAGGATATGAAACTGATAATATTAGTGAAGCAAGAAATATAATAAATACTAATATAAAAAATATAGAAACAAAAATTGAAGAAACACTTGTAAATTATAATTATGATAAAGGCTATGAAGTTAAATTTGGATTTAATTATTTTCCTGAAAAACAATATGAAGGAAAGACATATAACGAAGGATATTATGAATCTTTAGTAATAGAACTTGGCGATGCAAAAGGAGATAATTTTTGGTGCGTACTCTTCCCTCCTCTTTGTTTAATGGAAGTTGAAGAAACAGAAAAAGAAAAAGTAGAATATTCATTTTTTATCTTTGAATTATTTAATAAATTTTTTGAATAAAAACCTTTAAAAAAAATAATATTTTTATAGGTGATAACGTGAATATTTTCAGCATCATTTTAATTGCAATTAGCCTAAGTTTAGATGCATTTAGTCTTGCTTTTAGTTATGGACTTATGAATTTAAATATTAAAAAAATATTATTTGTATCTTTTATAGTTGGCATATTTCATTTTTTTATGCCACTTTTAGGTTTATATATAGGAGAATATATAACAAAAACATTAAATATTAATCCTAAATTAATAATGTTTATTATGTTTTTAATTGTTATAATTGAAATGATAAAAAGTATAAATGAAGAAGTGGAACAAAAGAAATTAAATGTTATCGGAAGTTTGGTTTTTGCTTTGTTAGTATCACTTGATAGTTTTTCTTTAGGTATAGGGTTATACTTTATTACAAAAAATCTTTTTTTAGCGGCTTTAATATTCTCTATTTCAAGTTTTTTATTTACCTTAGCCGGCTTCTTTTTAGGAAAATATGTTTCTTTAAAAATGGAAAAATCTTCAAAAATAATTGGAATTATAATAATGTTTACAATGCTTCTTTATTATTTGTGTAAATAATTTAACTAAAATTTGACTTAATTTTAAAAAAATAATATCATATTTATGAACTAATTAAAAAGTTTAGTATAAAATAAAGTAGAAATAATTATTTATATAAATAACTAGGAGGTACCAAAATGCCTAAAATTAAAGTTGAAGGTGGATATAAACTTAGTGGTGATGTTAAAATAAGTGGAGCTAAAAATAGTGCAGTTGCTTTAATTCCAGCTGCTTTGCTTTCTAAAAACGAAAGTACCATTTATAATATCCCACATATAAGAGATATTGATTATTTAATTGAAATATTAAAACTTTTAAATTGCGAAGTAGAAGTTATTGAAGATACTTTGAAAATAAATACTAAAAATTTAAAAAATAAACCTATTCCAGATACTTTAAGTAAAGAAATGAGAGCATCTTATTATTTCATGGGAGCCCTACTTGCTAGATTTAAAAAAGTTGAAATATGTTTTCCTGGTGGTTGTAACATTGGTAATAGGCCTATTGATCAACATATAAAAGGCTTTGAGGCATTAGGTGCAACAGTAACTCAAAAAAAATCAACATTTTTAATAAAAGCAAAACAACTAAAAGGTGCAAAAATATATTTAGATATACCTTCGGTAGGAGCAACGATAAATATTATGATAGCTGCTACTATGGCAAAAGGTAAAACAGTTATAGAAAATGCTGCTAAAGAACCAGAAATAGTAAATATAGCTTCATTTTTAATTAATATGGGTGCTAAAATAAAAGGTGCTGGTACTGATAAAATAGTTATAGAAGGTGCAGAAGAACTTGATAATGGTATTGTAGAAGTATGTCCTGATAGAATAGAAGCTGGAACGTATTTAATTATAGGATCTTTATTAGGTAAAGATTTAAATATAAATAATATAATTGTAGATCATCTAGCAATGCTCTTATCAAAATTAAAAGAAGCAGGTGTTGAATTTAAAATAAATAAAGATAAAATAACCATAAATAAAGCAAGAAAATTAAAACCAACTAATATTAAAACTCTTTCTTATCCTGGTTTTCCAACAGACTTACAACAACCTTTTACTACATTACTAACTCAAGCAGAAGGAACATCTATAATAGAAGAAACTATATATGAAAGTAGATTTAGAAATACAGAATATTTAAATAAAATGGGTGCTAATACTTATATAGATAAAAATAAACTTACTATAAAAGGGAAAACAAAACTTTATGGAAGCGAAGTAGTAGCAACAGATCTTAGAGCGGGCGCTTCTCTTTTAATAGCGGCTCTAATCGCAAAAGGAACTACAACAATTGATAATATTGAATTTATTTTAAGAGGATATGAAGATGTAATTAATAAATTAAAACAAATAGGTGCTAAAATTGAATTAATACCATAAAATTAAACAAATAAGAGGTGTATAAATGAAATACCAAAAATTATTTGTTTTCTTTTTTGCTTTTATTTTTACATTTATACTATATAGTACATTTAAAAATAATAAAATATATTACTTGTCCTTAGGAGATAACTTCGCAGTTGGATTAACACCTTTTGATGAAATTAATAAAAGTTACTCTGATTATTTTTGTGATTATTTAGAAAATAAAAATTTATTAGATAAATATAATAACTATTTTTCAGAAATTAATTATAAAACAACCGATTTAATTAATGATATAAAATTAAATAAAGAAAAAGAAATAAATGATAAAAAAATAAGTATTAATGAATCAATAGCTAAATCAGATATAATAACAATATCTATAGGATTTAACGACTTATTTTATAGTGCAAAATATAATAAAGAAGAATATAAAATAAATAATAAAATGAAAGAAAATATTGATAAAATTTTTAAAAATATTGAAGAAATAATATCATTAATAAGAAAAATAAATGACAGTGATATTTATTTTATAGGATATTTTAATCCACACAACGAAAAAGATGGAATAACAGATTCTATGATAGATTATTTAGAAAACAAATTTAAAACAATAGATAATAAAAATATTTATTATATTGATATAAAAGAAGGTTTTAAAAATAAAAGTTATTATTTACCAAATATAAAAAATCCTAATCCATCATTAGAAGGATATAATTTTATAGCAAACTCTATAATTAAGGAATTTGAACAAAATAATAAAAAATAAAAAACATACCATAAGTTTAAAATTTATGGTTTTTTATATAAAAAAACTATTCTTTTCTATTGCACATGTATTTTTTATTTGATATAATTTACTATAGAATAAAAGTAGGTGTCAAATGTGAACATAATTGATAAATATTTATTAAATAAAAGAAAAAAATTAGTTAATTATTCAAAAAAATTAAGTGAATTTATAACAACAGATGGATTAGT
>JAFQIC010000048.1 GCA_017397745.1 Bacilli bacterium | reverse complement strand
TGAAGTAGCATATGCAGGTGGTGCATATACTCCTATTTTATCGAATTCAAGTTATTATTTATACACAGGAGAGTCATATTGGACAATGTCACCGGATAGCTTCGGTGGCTCGTATGCGTATGTGCTCTATGTGTATTCGGATGGGCACCTGTACCACTACTATGTGAACAATACTAATGCTGTGGTGCCTGCAGTTTCCTTAAAGCCTGAAGCCACAGTAAAAAGAGGAACAGGAGCATATAATGATCCGTTCGTAATAAATACGGATTAAGGGAAAACCCAACCTAAACGCTGTAGAAGCTTTTCGAAAACCGTTGTGAAAAGCCGCGTTGAAAACGCGTTGGGAATGAAAGAAAAAACTTGTTGAAACGGATATGAAATTAAAAAAGAGGTTCTATACGAACTGGTGTGAAGTAGGAAGATAAAAGGTATTTGTAAATAAATATCTTTTTTTATGATGAAAAAAATGATATAATTTTTTTGAAGGAATGATAAAATGGAAAGATTATTAACGGGTTTAAAACCAAGTGGAGAATTAACAATTGGAAGTTATTTGGGTTCAATAAAACAAATGGTAGAGTATCAAAATGAATATGAGACTTTTATGTTTGTGCCTGATTTACACGCAATAACTGTTTCACAAGATCCTCAAGAATTAAAATCAAGAATAAGAAAGAATATTGCACTTTATATAGCGTGTGGTATTAACCCTGAGAAGGTAACACTTTATATCCAAAGTGAAAATTTATATCATGCTAATTTGTCCTGGATTTTAGAATGTAATTCATATTTTGGAGAAATGTCTAGAATGACACAATTTAAGGATAAGCATTCTAAAGGTGAAAATATAACTACAGGTCTTTTTACTTATCCAGCACTAATGGCATCTGATATTTTACTTTATGATGCTGATTTAGTTCCAGTAGGTAAAGATCAAAAACAACATGTTGAACTAGCAAGAAATATCGCAGAAAGATTCAATAGTAAATATGGTGAAACTTTTAAAGTACCAAGTGGTTTAATTCCAAAAACTGGTGCTAAAATAAAGGATTTAGTGGATCCTTCTAAAAAAATGAGTAAATCAGAAGAAAATTACAAAGGAACAATTTTACTTTTAGATAGTGAAAAAGATATTAGAAAAAAAATAATGTCTGCGGTAACTGATAGTGATAATAAAATATATTTTGATGAGGAAAATAAACCAGGAATATCAAATTTATTAACTATTTATTCGTCTTTTAAAGGGATTAATATAAAAGAAAGTGAAAAAATATTTGAAAATAGTAATTATGGTACTTTTAAAAAAGAAGTTGCTGATGTAGTAGCTACAAAACTTTTAGAAATACAAGAAAAATATCAAAATATAATTAACTCAGATTTAATTGATAAAATTCTTGATGAAGGAAGAGATAAAACAATAAAACTTGCTAAAGAAAAATATGAAATAGTTAGAAAAAAAATAGGTCTTGGCAGATAATTACACAAAATATTCACAATATAAATTTAAAATAAATATAGGTGAAGAAATGAAAATATTAATAGTGGACGATGAAATATTAATAAGAAACGTTATTAAAGAGTATTTACTTATAGAAAAATATGAAGTTTTTGAAGCTGAAAATGGAATTGAAGCATTAAATATAATTAATAATAATAAAATAGATTTAGTAATACTTGATATAATGATGCCTAAAATGGATGGATATGAAACGCTTAGTATAATTAGAAAAAATAAAAATATTCCAGTAATTATATTATCTGCACGTAAAGAAGAGTATGATAAACTCAGCAGTTTTGAAATAGGTGCTGATGATTTTGTTACTAAACCTTTTAGTCCTAAAGAATTAATTGCTAGGATAAAAGCAATTTTAAAAAGAACAAAAAAAGAAGAAAAAACTTTTGAATATAAAAATTTAAAATTAGATTTTTTAGGAAGAGTTTTAAAAATAAATAATAATGAAATAAATATTACTCCTAAAGAATATGAACTTTTAACTTATTTTATAGATAATAAATCAATAGCTCTTTCAAGAGAACAACTACTAAATTCCGTATGGGGTTATGACTTTTACGGAGATGATAGAACAGTTGATACTCATATAAAAATGCTTAGACATAATTTAGGAGAATATAGAAATTTAATTAAAACAGTGAGAGGAATGGGTTATAAATTTGAAATCGAAGAGTAGTATTAAAACAAAAATACTTATGTATTTAATATCATTTTCAGGTATAATCCTTTTTTTCTTGTGGTTTTTTCAAATTCTTTTATTAAATTTTTATTATGAATATGAAACAAGAAAGACAATGAGTTATGTAAGAAAAGTTGTATATAATTCTTATGAAAAAGAAAATGTTATTAATATACTTGATAATCTTTCGTATAGAAATAATATATGTATTGAAATCGTTCAAAATAATAATCTTTTATATACTTCAGATGCTATGAATAGAGGATGTCTTGTTGAAAATAATGAAACTGAAATTTATTATAAGTTAGATTTTATTTCTTCTGGTAAAAGTGCAAAAAACTATAAAATAAAAAATGAAATACTTGGTAATCAAACACTTGTATATGCTTTAAAACTAGATGATTTTACTTATGCATATATGAATGCTTCTTTAGATCCAATAGATTCTACTTTAACAATTTTAAGTAAACAATTTATATTTGTAAGTATTGGTGTCCTTATTTTATCAATATTAATTTCATACTATTTATCAAGAAGAATTAGTAAACCAATTACAATAATGAGTGAAAATGTGAAAAAACTTGCTAAAGGGATATATGAACCTTTTGAACAAGTTACTGATGTAAAAGAAATATCAGAACTTATTGATACACTTAATTATGCATCAAAAGAATTATCAAAAACAGATGAACTTAGAAAAGATTTAATGGCAAATGTTTCTCATGATTTAAAAACACCTCTTACTATGATAAAAGCATATGCAGAAATGAATAGAGATTTAAATATAAAAGATAAAAATAAAATTAAAGATAATTTAAATGTTATTATTGAAGAAAGTGATAGATTAAATTTACTTGTTAATGATATTTTAGAATTAAGTAAAAATGAATCTAATATAAAACAACTTGAAATTGAAGAGTTTGATTTGAATTTACTTATTAAAACTATATTAAAAAGATATGATATATATAAAGAAAAAGAAGGATATAATTTTATATATACAAATAATAAAAAAATAATTATTAAAGCGGATAAATCAAAAATAGAACAGGTAATATATAATTTAATTAATAATGCTATGAATTATACAGGAAAAGATAAAACAGTAGAAATTATTATTAAAGAAGAAAAAGAAGGTATTAAGGTTTTAATAAAAGATACAGGAAAAGGAATTGATAAAGAAAAACTTAATAATATATGGGAGAAATATTATACTACAAATAAAAATTATAAAAGAAATATTATAGGTACTGGCCTTGGGCTTCCAATAGTTAAAAGTATTCTTGAAAAGCATAAATTTAAATATGGTGTTGAATCTAAAAAAGGAAAAGGAACTACATTTTATTTTATAGTTCAAAGTAAAAATATAATTTCATAAAAATAATATGTTTATTTCACAATATATTCACATAAAATATTTATACTTAAAATATAAAGTGAGGTGAAGTATATAGATTAAAAAGATAAAATATAAAAATAACATAATAATTAAAGTATTTATAAAGATTTAAGAATTTCCTCTTTTCTTAAATATTGCCAAATAAAAGCAAGATTAAAATTCTTGCTTTTTGACTATTTATTGTGTTAGAATGATTTTTATACTAGTTTAGTTATATTTGCATATTTTTGGAGGGTTTTAAATATGGGAGTGGATTCTTTAATAAAAATAACTAATACTTACTTAAAAGAAGATGAAAAAATAATTAGAAAAGCTTATGATTACGCTGAAAAATATCATAAAAACCAAAAAAGACAAAGTGGAGAAGACTATATTATACATCCATTAAATGTTGCGATTATTTTAACTACTTATAAAGCTGATGTAAATGTAATATGTGCATCTTTACTTCATGATTTAGTAGAAGATACAGATGTAACTTTAGAAATGATCGAAAAAGAATTTAACTCTGAAATTGCACATCTTGTAAGTGGCGTTACTAAAATAAGAAATTTAGATTTTAATTCTATTCATGAAGCAAAAGACGCTAATAAAAGAAAAATTTTAACTAGTTTAACTGATGACATAAGAATTTTTATAATAAAACTAGCGGATAGACTTCATAATATGAGAACACTTCAGTTTAAAAGTGAAATAAAGCAAATAGAAAACGCAGAAGAAACTTTAAGTATTTATGTTCCTATAGCTGATGCACTTGGACTTTATAAATTTAAAACAGAACTTGAAGATTTATCTTTTAAATATTTAAATCCAGAAATGTTTAAAAGTGTTAGAGAAGAAAGAAAAAAATATTCTTTAGGTGCTAAGGAAGCAATGAAAGATATGCTTAGTAGAATAGATGAACTTCTTAACTCTAAAACTGTTCCTCATCAGCTTAAAATAAGAATTAAAAATATATATGGCACATATAAAAGGATTAAAGAAGGTCACAGTATTGATGATATTCATGATTTAATTGCATTTCAAATAATGGTGGATACAATTGATAATTGCTATATAACTTTAGGAAATGTTCATGCTTTATATCATCCTGCGCCTAATAAAGTTAGAGATTATATCGCAGTTCCAAAAACTAATATGTATAGATCACTACATACTACAATATTTACACCTCATGAAAAACTAGTTCAAGCCCAAATAAGAACTTTTGAAATGGAAGAAATTAATAGACACGGAATAGCTGCATTATGGCAAAGAAATAATTCTTCTGTTTCATCTTCAATTTTAATGAATAATGCTTTGAGGCAAAATTATGAATTTATTCAAACTTTATCTGACATAAATTTTGCAGCAGAAACTGATGAAATATTTATGTCAAATATAAAAAGTCAAATTTTATCTGAAAAAATTTATATTTATGCTTCAAACGGAAAAGTAATAGAACTTCCAATAGGATCTACTTTAAGTTATTATCTTTTTACAATAAAAGGATATGATTTTAGAAAGATAAATACAGTATTAGTAAATGAAGTAATTGTACCTTTCGATTATGTTTTAAAAACTGGTGATATAGTTAGAGTCATTTTCCATAAATCTTTAGTAAAGTCTAACGTATTTAATACATAGATAATTTATATCTTTTGATAAATTTTTTGGAAACAAACTTTTGTTCTCTTGTGGGGGGGGTAATTTATTATATAATGTGTATGAATAGAAGAGTAAATCTTTTATTCGTGCACATTTTTTAGTGTGAGAAAGAGGTTTAAAATGATAAAAAAAATAATAATTTGTATTTTATCTATTGCAGTTATAACATTATCACTTTTATTATATTATGAAAAAGAAGATAAAAG
>JAFQIC010000047.1 GCA_017397745.1 Bacilli bacterium | reverse complement strand
TTTTAAAGTCTTTGCTCCTTTTGAATGTCAAATTACTTGTCTCATTATAAGGGATTAAATTCACATATAATAGTTTTCCTTTTAACAAATTAGCAAGTTCTAAAGCACACTCTTTTGTATCATTAACATTATCTAATAAAATATATTCAATAGTTACTCTTCTATTAGTTTTATCTATGTAATAATCAATTGCTTTGAATAATTCTTTTAAATTATATACTTTACTAATTGGCATTATTTTATTTCTTATTTCATCATTTGGCGCATGCAAACTTATAGCTAAATTAACTTGATTTTTAATATCGGCAAATTCATAAATTTTAGGTACAAGCCCACATGTTGATACACTTATTTTTCTTTGAGCTATAGTTATACCTTTTTGATGAGTTAATAAACTTACAAAGTCTATTATATTATCAAAATTATCAAAAGGCTCACCAATCCCCATAACAACAACTGAATCTATTCTTATTTTTTCCTCTTTTTCAATAGTTAAAACTTGAAGAACCATTTCACTTACACTTAAATTTCTAACTTTTTTAAGTCTTCCGCTTTCACAAAATGCACAATTCATATTACATCCAACTTGTGATGAAACGCAAAGACTGTTTCCATAATCATGTTTCATAAGAACACATTCTATTGTATTTGTATCAAATAATTTTAATAAATATTTATTAGTTAATGGACTTTTTTCTTTTTCTATAATTTCAAGCATATTAAAACTATAAGTTTTTAAAAATTTTTTAAGATTTTCACTTAAATTACTCATCTTATCTACATCATAAACTTTCTTTTTATAAATCCATTCAAATATTTGATCAGCATTATATTTTTTAAAATTATTTTCTAGTAATATTTTTAATAAATTATCATAAGTCAAATCAAAAACACTTTTCATTTTACATCACAAAAAAAGTATACCACTTAATAACTTTTATGTAAATTAGAAGTGTATACTAAGTAAGTAAAGCAAAAGTAAAAAAACTTATTAATTTACTTTTTAATAAGCTTTATATTATTGAAATCTATTCATTTGTTTCATTAATTGATTTACTTGCTTTTGAGAAGGATTTCTTCCCATTCCTCTCATTAAAGTTTTAATCATTTCTTCATTAATAGGAGGGTTTTCTTTTAACTGCTTTTTAAACATTTTTTTAGCAATTAAAAATCCTATTATAATTCCAATTATTATACCAAGAAGTATATATAATATATCCCAAATCATTTTTCATCTTCTCCTTTGTTTTAATTTTATCAAAATATATATTAATTAACAAGTTTATTTTACAGTTGTAAATGTATCTTTTAAATAAAAATAATCTAAATTAACAAAATCACACACAAATACATTTTTATAATTTTTTATATCTTTTAAAAACATTGGAAAATTAACATTTGTTTTTATTTTAATATATGTATGATATATAGCCATTTTTGTATTTTCATTTATAAAAAAATCATTAAGTATGTGCGTATAATTAAAATTTATATAATTCATATCATTTTTATGAATATTTTTTATAAATCTATTTAAATTATCACGGTTAATTTTAGTTATAATTTTTTCTAAAACTTTTTTCCCAAGTTTTGCATCTTTATCTTTCATAAAATATATATTTTCAAAAAGTTTATATAATCCTAGTTGATTATTTTTAGTTTGTTTATAAATATAATCATTAATAAAAAATAAATAATAGATTCTCATAGTATCACCAAATAAATTTTATTATATTAATTATAAAATTTGTGTCGAATTATCACGAGGAAATCTAACAACTGAAACTTTTCTCTCAGTTGTTGGTTTTAATTTAACTTTATTATTTACAATATCTTCATCAAGTATTTGTTGATCTAATTCCACATAACTAATTTTTGAATCTAAAGCAATAAGTTCTGATTTTATAAAATTATAATTAGATTTGATTCCTTTCATATATATTATCGTTTTAAGTCTATCATATAAATTAATTGGAGAAATAATTTCATTAATTCTTTCTATTCCACATTTTATAAGCCATTCTTTATAAACTTTAGATTTTTCCGTATTTATAAGCATTAATAATCTAAGTGAATTTTGAGTATTCAAATAATAGTCATAAGAAGAGGAAAATTTAATTTTTTTTATTTGTAGGTTAGAATAAGATTTTATAAATTTTTGAATAAGGAAGTTACTATGATTATAGTTATAGCCAAAATACTCTAATAAGCCCTCCATACTATAAAGTATTTCGCCTTTTTTGATTATACTTTTTACATTTTTAAATAGTTTTATGTCTTTTTGCATTTTTATTTTCCTCCTCTTGGAAAGCATCTTATCAAATAAAAAAAATAATGTAAAATTGCAGATTTTTAATTTTTATAATGTTTTTTTACTAATTCACAATCAAATTTTAATCGAATTTTAAAAATTTGTTTAGCAAAAAAAATAAAATCTGCATAAAATTTATGCAGATTTTTAAAATTTGTAAAATTTTTATTTTTTTAATTTTCTTTTATTATATTATTTTGGATTTCAAATTTCGGTGCTAAATTCACTTCTATTACTTGACTAGCATCTATTACTGCGCCTGGTGAAACTGAAATCTCTTTAGCATATCCATATCCACTAAAGTTCATTTTTAAGCCTAATAAATTACCAAAATTAATTAAATCACTTCTAGAATATCCTATTAAATTAGGATAATAGTAAGTATCGCTATTTGTTAGAATAAATATTTTATCTTTTTTAGTTACTTTTGATAAATTATTTGGATATTGCTTTATTATTTTATCACCGTTACCTATTTTAATCACATTAAGCCCTTTTTCTTGTAGTTTAGTTACAACTTCTTCAGCACTTTTATTTAAATAACTATCTAAAACAACATTATTTTCAGAAAGTACTTTATTAGTACTATTTATGTTAAGATATGTTCCAACATCTCTAATTAAATCATTTGTGGCAGTTGTTAGTACATTAGGATATGCAAGTTTACTAGCAACTACATATATTATAACTTCAGGATCTTCCTTTGGATAAAGTAAAGCTATACTTCTTACGTAATCATTATAGCCTTCTAAATATCCACCAGAAGTAGAAGCTATTTGCGCAGTACCAGTTTTACCAATTACATTATAACCTTCTACATTATATTGGGTACCAGTTGAAACATGACTTCTTCCATCTATTACACCTCTCATAAGGTCTTTTATTTTTTCAATGGTTTGCGTACTCGCTATATCTGCTTCTTTTTTTGTTTTACCTTCATAAACCACTTCACCTTTACTATTTACTATTTTATCAACTATATAAGGGTTTATTATTTGTCCATCGTTTGCAATTGAAGTAAGTGCCTTTACCACTTGAACTGCGGTAGTACTCATACCTTGTCCAAATGATACATTAGCTATTTCAGTTGCATATTTAAAATCAATTGATCCATATAATTCGTTTGGTAGTTCTATTCCAGTTTGTTCTCCAAATCCTAATTTAGTATAAAAATCCAAAAGTTTTTGTCTTCCTAGTTTTTGGGAAAGAAGTGTTGCCGCTACATTTGAAGATCCATAAAATCCTTCATCAAAAGTAATTTCACCCCAACCATAGTTATTCCAATCTTTTATAACGGCGTCTTCTATTTCTATTTTACCAGACATATATTTTTCAGCACCATTATAAATACCTTCTTCTATCGCAGCCATAAAACTAAATATTTTTATTGTTGAGCCTGGCTCATAAGTATATGATACAAACGGATCATAGTATGAAACTATTTCTTTTGTATTAGGATTAAAACTAGGAGAAGATGCGACACCTAATATTTCCCCTGTCTTAGCATTAGTTACACTAACAGTAGCCCATTCTAAAGCACCACTTTCTAACGTTGTAACAGCCTGTTCAGCAAACATTTGAATATTTGTATCAATAGTTAGATAAATATCATTTCCACTTTCTGCATCAATAGTAATAGGTTTAGTTCCAGCTATTTGATATCCATATAAGTCTTGTTCATACTCTTTATAACCATTACTACCAGTTAAAAGTTTATTATAAAATAATTCTATACCAAGTTCACCAACTATATTTTCTTCTTCATCTGTCTTTGCATAACCTAGTGTATAAGATAAAAAGTCCCCATTAGGATAATACCTTTTAGTACTAGAAATAAAATCTATTCCAGGAAGTTCTAGACTATCAATTTGATCTTTTACAAGTTCAGTAAGGCCTCTTCCTCCAGGCCCAAGTTCTACTTGATAAGCATCATAATTTAAAAGTTCAAGTATTTTTTCTTCAGTCATATTAATAAGTGGTGATAATGCTTTTGCAGTCATTTCTTTATCAACAACATGCTCTGGATTTTTAGGATCAGTAGTTCTTGAAGAATCTAAATAAGCTATAACAGTATAGGAGTTAACATTTTTAGCAAGTATCTCTCCATTTTTATCATAAATACTACCCCTATTAGCATAAATAACTTCTTTAACAGTATTTCTTGACTCTGCAAAAGCTTTTAAGTCAATACCATCAACTTCTTTGCTAAGGCATACAATAGATAACTTATAAATAATTATTCCAAATAAAAAGAAAGTAAAAATTGCAAATAATTTACTAATTTTAACTGTTCTTTCTTTTTTCATTTAATCATCATCCTTAATCATTTACTACTTTTATGTTGTTATTATTATACCCTAGACCATATAAAGATGCAACTGCATCAATATTATCTAGCGAAGCAAGTTCATTTATTTTCATTGTTAAACTTTCATTAAGAGATTCTTGTTCTTCTATTTTACTTTTCATATTTTCTACATCAAAATTTGTCTTAGAAAGCATAGCCATAGAAAAAGATTGTCCTACAATATTAGCAAGTAATAAAAAACCAATTAAAAAATATAATAATTTTTCACCTTTTAATATTTTGGCTTTTCTTTTTTTCATTCTTTTTTCCTTTCTAAACTTTTTCTATAACTCTAAGTTTTGCACTTCTACTTCTATTATTTTCTTTTAACTCTTTTTCACTAGGTACAATAGGTTTTTTAGTAATACTTATACCTTTTCTCTTCATTTCTTCTGGTACATAAGGAAGATTTTTAGCTAAATCACTATCTTTTGATAATTCATTAAATACTTTTTTTATAATTCTATCTTCTAAAGAGTGAAATGTTATTACACATATTCTTCCACCAGGTTTAAGTAGTTCAAATGCTTTTTTAATAGAACTTTCTAATATACCAAGTTCATTATTTACTTCAATTCTTATTGCTTGAAATACCTTTCTTGCTGGATGAGTTTCTCTTTTATATTTCTCAGGCACACTATTTTTTATGATTTCTACAAGTTCAAGTGTTGTTTCAACAGGTCTATTTTCTACTATATTTTTAGCAATATTTTTTGAATACTTCTCTTCACCATATTCATAAAATATTTTAGCAAGTTTTTTTTCTTCATATTCATTAACAACTTGTTTAGCAGAAAGTAATGCACTTTTATCCATTCTCATATCAAGAGGTGCATCTTCATGAAAACTAAACCCACGATCTTTATTATCAAGTTGCGGACTACTAACTCCTAAGTCATAAATTATACCATCGAGTTTTTCATTTATATATTTTTCTATATCTTTAAAATTAGTTTTAAAAATTTTAAAGTTATTTGATATTGCGGATAGCCTTTTTTGGCTATACTCTATTGCATCCTCATCTTGATCAAAGGCGAAAAGGAACCCCTCATTCTCTAACCTTTTAAGTATCTCACTAGAATGTCCTGCGTAGCCCAAAGTACAGTCTAGATACTTTCCATTTTTTTTAATATTTAAGCTATCAATCACTTCACCTAAAAGAACACTTTTATGCATTTAAATCACCTATTTCAAAAAGATTTTCGGCTATTTCATCCATATTTTCTTCGTTTTCTTTTAAGAACTTATCAAAGTCTTCTTTATTCCAAATTTCTAAACGCTCATTTACGCCAATTATTACACATTCATGATTTAAATTGGCGTAATGAACTAACGGTGAGGTAATACTTATTCGACCTTGTTTATCGAACTCGCTTAAAAGAGCGCCGCCAATGAACGATCTTTCAAAGGCTCTCACATTTTTTTTAGTAAAAGGTAGTGCATTAATTTTTCCAACTATTTTATTCCATTCATCAAGAGAATAAACGAATAAACATTTCTCTAGTCCTCTTGTAATAATAAATTTATCACCAAGTTCACCTCGAAATTTAGCTGGAATTATTAATCTGTTTTTATCATCTATATTGTGATGATATTCACCCATCAACATATCAATACCCCACTTTCTACCACTATGTGACACTCTCTACCAATATATTACATCAAATTGAGCTTTTTGTAAATACTTTTTTGACAAAAAGTGTAAAAAAAAATCACTAATTTTAAAAGTGATTTTATTTTGATTTATATACATAAATTGCATCTTTAGAAGGACATGAAAAGCCATCAACTACTCTTATTTTAGAATAATATTCTTTTAAGAGTTCTATTCTTCTTAAACTTGTTACAAATCTAAAATCTATAATGTTTCCTTTTTCGTTTAATAATTTTTCACTTATTTTTTTTAAAAGATCAATCCATTCTTCGAAACTATTTTGCGATTCATAATAATCACAAATATTTGATAAATATATCATATCATAAGGCTTATCTATCGTTTCAGAAATTTTACTTATATCACATGAATAAAAATCAGGCAAATTACTTTTTTCAAGAAGTTTACTTAATTTTCTATATGCAAATAAATTTAAATACGGGATATCTTCTTCAAAAATCAAATCCGGATAAAAAAGTCCATTTCTTTGTAAATACAAAAGGTGTACTCTTTCATGATATAAAGTATCCCAAAAAGTCCTTACATGTTCAGGTAAAAAATCTCTAAATTTAACATAAATTCTCTCACTAAAGAAAAAATTACTATTTAATCCTATAAAAAATTTTTTAAAATCTTCTAATGATAAAACCAATATCGCAGTTATTTTTAATATTAAATAATATTCTGTTAGTTTATTTATATCAAAAACATCTACACTTTTCGCACCCGCTAATAAAAATGTCAAATATTGATCACCTGATCCACAAATAGTAAGCACTTCTTTTGATTTTATA
>JAFQIC010000008.1 GCA_017397745.1 Bacilli bacterium | reverse complement strand
TCTAAACTAGAGTCAATATATTCTTCTACTTTTAAAGCATCATTTTTTCTTTGAATTAACTCTTCGTGTTTTGAAAAATCTTTATTTAAAAGTAATATAATAAATCCTAAAGCAGTTATTAAAGTCGCAGGTATACTAATGCTTAGTGAAGTTAAAATTGATGCTAAACATATTATAGCTTTTATTGCGATTTTAATTTCTAAATTAGTAAGTTCTTTTTTATTTTCATCGCTATTAAAATAATTATCTAAATTATTTATGTAATATTCAAGTCTTTGTAATTGATCTCTTAATTTTATCTTTTCATCAGAAGTAGGTAAAGAAGTATATTTTTTATATGCTTCATCATAATAAGTGTTAAGTGTAGTTGCGATATTTATTTGTTTGATTAAGCTATTTATTTTTTCTTGATTTGAAAAATCCTCTCTAAAGTCACTTGTTGATAAACTATCCTTTCTAGAAAGAAAATCTTTGTGAAAAATTTCACATTCCCACTTTGTGTTTCTAAGATATAAAATATAAGAGTCTAAATCCATTTCTGATAAAAAACCACTATTTATTTTTACAATTTTCATAAATTTATAAAATCCCCCTTTTTTTATGCACAATATTATAACATTTTTTTTCCTTTCTGTCAAAAAATATTATATAATACTAATGTAAGAGGTATATTATGAAATATATTCCAATAAATGTAAAAACTAATTATGAACTTTTAAGTAGCTTAATAAAAATAGATGATTTAATATCTTTTTTAAAAGCAAATAATATTAACTGTATTGGTATAACCGATTCTAATATGTTTAATATTTATGAAATATATAGAAAACTAAAAGAAAATAATATTAAACTATTAATCGGAACTACTATTTTTCTTTATGATAAAAAAATACTTTTATATGCTAAAAATTTTGAAGGATATAAAAATCTTTGTAAAATTGTATCTAAAAAGAATTTAGACAATTTAGATATTGATTTTTTAAGAGAAAAAGCAAATAATATTATTGCTGTAATAAAACCTTTTTCTAATTTATATGAAATGGTTTCATCTATATATAAAGAAGTTTTTATATCGTATGAAAATATTGATGAGAAAAAAGAAGCATTAATAATTTCTAAAAATATAGTTTTTTCTAATGAAGTATTATATTTAGAAGAAAATGAAAAACAATACTTAGAATATTTATATATGATTAGAGATGGTGAAACAATATATAATCATAAAGATTATGATATTAAAAATAATCATTATTTAAAAGAAGTCTTAGAAATAGATGCAAGAACAACACTAGCTTTTAGTGAACTTATAGATATAGATTTTCCTGAATTTAATTTTGTGTTACCAAAATATAAAGAAAATTCTAAAGAACTATTTTATAGTTTATGTAAAAAAGGATTAGAAAAAAGACTTAATGGTAATGTTAAAAAAGAATATAGTGATAGATTAATGTATGAAATTAAAGTAATAGAAAAAATGGGATTTATTGACTACTTTTTAATTGTTTATGATTTTATTCTTTATTCTAAGAAAAATAAAATAGTAGTTGGACCTGGAAGAGGAAGCGCCGCTGGAAGTCTTGTTAGTTTTAGTTTAGGAATTACTAATGTAGATCCTATAAAATTTGATTTAATTTTTGAGAGATTTTTAAATCCAGAAAGAATAACTATGCCAGATATTGATATTGACTTTGAATATCTAAGAAGAGATGAAGTAGTTTCTTATGTAAGAGAAAAATATGGAAAAGAAAATGTTGCGAATATTATTACATTTGGGACACTACTTCCAAAACAAGTTATTAGAGATGTTGGAAGAGTTCTAGAAATTGATCTTAGAAAAATTGATGCTATATGTAAAAGTATTGATGATAAAATGTCTTTAAAAGAGATTCTAAAAAAACCTATATTTTTTGAATTATTAAAAGAAGAAGAAATAAAAACCTTATTTAATATAGCACTTAAATTAGAAAATTTAAAAAGACATACTAGTGTACATGCCGCAGGTGTTGTAATAAGTGAAGAAGTTTTAACAAATAAAATGCCTCTTTATAAAAGTGGAGAAAGTATTTTAACATCTTTTACTATGGATTATTTAGAAGATTTAGGTCTTTTAAAAATGGATTTTTTAGCCCTTAGAAATCTAACTATAATTGATAATGTACTTAAAAATATTAAAGATAAAGAATTTGATTTAAATAAAATACCACTTAGTAATAAAGAAGCAATTAAAATATTTAATGAAGTAAATACAGTTGGGATATTTCAATTTGAAAGTGAAGGTATGAAAAACTTTTTAAGAGAATTTAAAGTTACTTCTTTTGATGATGTTGTGGCTGCGATTGCTTTATATAGACCAGGACCTAGAGAAATGATTCCCACTTATATTAAAAGAAAAAAAGGTTTAGAAAAAGTTTCTTATATACTACCTGTTTTAGAACCTATATTAAAAAGTACTTATGGAATCATTATTTATCAAGAACAAATCTTAGAAATATTAAGAAAAGTAGCTTCTTATTCTTATGCGGAAGCTGATAATATAAGAAGAGCTATGAGTAAGAAAAAGGAAGAAGTTATATTAAAAGAAAGAGAAAATTTTATTTTAAGAAGTGTTAAAAATGGCTATGATAAATATAAAGCAGAAGAAATTTATGAATTAGTTTTAAAGTTTGCTAATTATGGTTTTAATAAAGCGCATTCTGTTGCATACTCTTTAATTGCGTATCAAATGGCATATTTAAAAGCAAATTATAAAAATGAATTTATGATAAGTCTATTAAATATGGTAAGTGGAAGAGAAGAAAAAACAAAAGAATATATAGATGAATCTAAACTTCTTGGAATTAAGTTTAAAAATGTATCAGTTAATAAAAGTTCTAAAGATTATAAAGAAGAGGATGGATATATTATTTATCCACTTTCAGTTATAAAAGGTTTAGGTGAAAAAAGTATAAATGAAATACTAGAAGAACGCGAAAAAGGAGAATTTAGGGATATTTATGATTTCTTTGCTAGAATACATAGAAAAAGTATAAATAAAAAAATAATTGAAAGTTTAATTAAAGCGGGTGCTCTTAGTGAATTTAAGTTGAACAAAAAAACATTAATGGAAAATTTAGATGAACTTA
Organism: Bacilli bacterium; assembly: GCA_017397745.1. Lineage (GTDB taxonomy): Bacteria > Bacillota_I > Bacilli_A > RF39 > UBA660 > RGIG1840. Next base: position 681 of record JAFQIC010000008.1, on the reverse strand, counting down.
TAAATTATTCATCACTATGCTCGGATATTGACGCGTCTTTAGTATTAAAACCTGAGATAAAATATTATGAAGAATATAGTGATGCTGAACTTATGGAAATAGAATATAATACTTTTGGTTTTTATATAAATAATCATCCAGTAAGTAAGTATAAAAGAAATGATTTTAGAATAAAAGATATAAAAAATTATTTTGATAAATATATAAGTTCTATATTTTTAATAGATTCTATTAAGACAATTAATACTAAAAAGAATGAAAAAATGGCATTTTTAATAGTTAGTGATGAAACAGGTAAAAGTGAAGCAGTTATATTTCCGAAACTTTATATAAATTATGATTTTATAAAAAAAGGAGATATTATTAAAATAAAAGGAAAAGTTGAAAAAAGGCAAGATAGTTTTCAAATAATAATTAATGAAATAGAGGTGGAAGAATGATAAATATAGTTTTATTTGAACCAGAAATACCGCAAAATACTGGTAATATAATGAGAACATGTGCGGGAACAAATAGTGTACTTCATTTAATAAAACCACTTGGTTTTTCCCTTGATGAAAAAAATATAAAAAGAAGTGGAGCAAATTATATAGATGAATGTACTTATTATGTTTATGAAAATATAGATGAATTTTTTTCGAAAAATAAAGGAACATATTACTTTTTATCTAGATATGCTAC
>JAFQIC010000046.1 GCA_017397745.1 Bacilli bacterium | reverse complement strand
CTTTAAAGTATACTAAAAGTGAACACAATTTAAAACTATGGTGTGATTTATTAAATACAAAAGTAGAAGAAATAGATAAAGTATTTAAAATAATTGAAAAGATGAAATACGAAAAAGAAGTAAAAGAAAAAATGAGGAAGGAGGTAGAAGATAAGATGTCAGATATAAATCTACTGCAAACAACATGGAATGACTTAAAGAAGTTAGAAATACTAGATGCAGAGAAAGCTGGAATAAATAAAGGAAAGATAGCTGGTAGAAAGAGTGCAATATCAGAATTTATAATGAAAATGCTTAAAATGAATATGAAATACAGTGATATTTCAGAAATAACTGGAGTAAGTATTGAAAAGATACAAGAGTATACTCATGAAATTAATTTAGATAAAAATAAAAAATAAGCTAAAAAATTTTTATCTTTTTTTGTTATATATAATTGTAAATATAATAAACAGTTTTAATTTAACTTAAATTAATGTATAATGTTTATAGGTGATTATTTTGAAAGTAATTATAACAGCTGGTGGAACTGGTGGACATATTTATCCAGCACTTGGTGTATATGAAAAGATTATGTCTGAAAAAGGAAATGAATGTTTATACATTGGAACTACTAATAGAATGGAAAGTGAAATTGTTCCAAAAATGAATATACCTTATGAAGGTGTTGAAATTTATGGTTTAGGTAAAAATATTTTTAAAAATATAAAAAATATAGGATGTATTATAAAATCTTATAAAAAATGTTTAAAAATAATGGATGAATTTAAGCCTGATGTAGTTCTTGGTTTTGGTGGTTATGTTTCTTTTCCAGTTTTATATGCGGCTAAAAAAAGAAAAATAAAAACTGCTTTTCATGAACAAAATTATATTCCAGGTAAAACAAATAAAATATTATCAAAATTTGTTAATAAAATTTTTATTTCATTTGATGATAGTAAGAAGTATTTTTCTAAAAAAGATGTTGTATATACAGGAAATCCTTCAGAAGAGCGAGCAAGAAATATAGAAAAAATAAATAAAACTAGTTTAGGTTTTGATTTAAATAAAAAACTTATAATTATTGTAATGGGAAGTTTAGGAAGTTCTGTTATTAATGAAAAACTTTGTGATTTTTTAAGAAATTTTAATGATTCAAATAAAGAAATCCTATTTATAACAGGTAAAAGTTCATATAAAGATTTAAGTAATAATTTAGTAGTAGGGGATAATATTAAAATCGTTCCTTATTTAGAAAATTTACCTGGCCTTATGAAAAGTGCTGACTTAATAATATCACGAGCAGGCGCAGGTTCTATATCAGAAATAAAAGCCACTAAAGTACCAGCAATTTTAATACCATCACCTTACGTTGCTAATAATCATCAATATTATAATGCTCTTGATATGCAAAATAAAAATTTAAGTTTAATTTTAGAAGAAAAAGATTTAAGTAAAGAAAATTTAAATAAATTAATAGATAAAATATTTGATGAAAACTTTAATAAAAATATTAAAGAAAATTTAAATAATTGTGAAAGTAGTAATGCTTTAGAAATTATATCTAAAGAGCTGAAAGATTTAATAAAAAGAGGTTAAAAAATGTCAAAAACAAAAAAGATAAGAAGAAAAAAATTTAATATTTTAAAATTTTTAGTATTTATCCTTTTTTTGTATATTTTGATATCTGCTTTTTTTAAAATTTTAAATGTACCAATTAAGAATATTTTAATTTTAAAAAATAATTATTTATCTGATGAAAAGATTATAGAAGTGTCTCTTTTAGATAATTACCCTTCATTTATAAAAACAACTAGTTATAATATAAAAAAAAGAATAAAAAAACTTCCTTTAGTAGAAGATGTAAAAGTTTCTAAAAAATTTGGATACAGGGTAGTTATAGAAGTAACAGAGAAAAAAATATTATATATGTCTAGAAGTGATAACATGTTTGTTGTTTCTAGTGGTGAAAAATTAGAACTAAATAATATTTCAGGAGTACCTATTTTAATTAATTTTGTACCAGAGGATATTGAACAAAAACTAATAAATAAAATGAAAAATCTAAGTATTAATAGTATATCTAAAATAAGTGAAATAGAATATTCACCTACAAGTTATGATGATGAGAGGTTTATATTTTATATGAATGATTCTAATTTAGTATATATAAACTTATCTTCAATTAATAAAATAAATAAGTATAATGAAATAGTTACAAAATTAGAAGGGCACAATGGTATTTTATACTTAGATAGTGGTAATTACTTTGAGATAAAAGAATAATTGACAAAAATATTATAAATATGTATAATTTATTTAAAGCGAAGAAGTAGAGTAGTATTTATAAATATTAAATAGAGAGTTAACGGTTGGTGTAAGTTAATTAATTATTTATAAAGAAGACACTATGGAGTTATTTATTTAAAAGATAAATCGGATATATCCGTTAAAATTAAGAGTAAAATAAAGGATGGTATCGCCATATGGCTCCTAGTATCATCTTTTTTTAATTAAAGAAAGGAAAAAATTATGAATAACATTTACAGAAATACATATTGTGGTGAAGTTACAAAAGAATTTATTGGAAAGGAAATTAGGCTTGCTGGATGGATTAATTCTATAAGAAATTTAGGATCTTTAGTTTTTATAACACTTAGAGATGAAAGTGGAATAGTTCAGCTCATAAGTAATGATGTTATAAAATATTCAAAACTTAATCGTGAAGCTACTTGTACGGTAGTTGGAACTGTTTTAGCTAGAACAGAAGATATGATAAATAAAGATATGAAAACTGGAGAAGTCGAAGTAGAAATAAAAGAACTTAAAGTATTAGGAGATGTTTATAATACACTTCCTTTTGAAGTAAAAACTTCTAAAACTTCTAGTGAAGAAACTAGACTTAAATATAGATATTTAGATTTAAGAAATGAAGAGGTTCATAATGGTATTTTATTTAGAACAAAAGTAATTGATTTTATTAGAAAAACAATGAAAGATATGAATTTTACTGAAATACAAACACCAATTCTTACTGCCTCAAGTCCAGAAGGAGCAAGAGATTTCATAGTTCCATCTAGAAAATATAAAGGAAAATTTTATGCACTTCCTCAAGCGCCACAAATATTTAAACAATTATTAATGTGTAGTGGTTTTGATAGATATTTTCAAATAGCGCCTTGTTTTAGAGATGAAGATCCAAGAAGTGATAGACTTTATGGGGAATTTTATCAATTAGATTTAGAAATGAGTTTTGCAACAGAAGCAGATGTTTTTGAGGTAGGTGAAAAAGTATTTTACGATACTTTTGTAAAGTTTGGATGTAAAGAAGTTTCACCAAGGCCATTCAGAATAATTCCATATAAAGAAGCAATGGAAAAATATGGAACTGATAAACCTGATTTGAGAATTCCTTTTGAAATTGAAAATATAACTGATATTTTTAAAAATACAGAAACTTTCTTAAAAGGAAGTGAAATAAAAGCGTTAAAAGTAGAAAAAAGTGATAAATCAAATTCTTGGTATAAAAAACTTGAAGAGGAATATAAAGAATTAGGTATAAAAGTTTTATCATTTTTAAAAAAGGAAAATAATGAAATAACTGGTCCACTTTTAAAACTTTTAAGTGATAGAGAAAAAGAAGAAATATTAGATAAAATTAAATTTGAAAATGGAAATGTTTTATTTGTAGTAGCTGGTAATAAAGGTGAAAAATTTGATAAAATTATGGGAAGTCTTAGAAGTAGACTAGGAAAAGAATTGGATTTAATAGATAAAAGTAGATATGAATTTTGCATAATTAATGATTTTCCAATGTATGAATGGAACGAAGAAGAAAATAAGTATGATTTTACACATAATCCATTTAGTATGCCAAAAGGTGGACTTGATTCTTTAGAAAATAAAGATCCTCTTGAAATAACCGCATGTCAATATGATTTTGTTTGTAATGGACTTGAAATGGCATCTGGTGGTGAAAGAAATTATAGTCCAGTAATACTTAAAAAAGCATTTTCTATAGCGGGATATGATGAAAGTGTTGTTGAAAGTAAGTTTCCTTCACTTTACGAAGCATTTAAATATGGAGCACCTCCTCATGCTGGTATGGCTCCCGGAATAGATAGAATACTTATGCTTCTTAAAGATGAAGAAAATATTCGAGAAATGGTAGCGTTTCCTATGGCATCTAATGGAGCGGATGCTTTGATGGGATGTCCAAACGAAGTGTTCGAACATCAACTTAGAGAAACTCATATTAAAGTACGAGATTAACAGTAAAAAATGCTGTTTTTTTTCTAAATAAAAAAGTAATTTTTAAATAAATATGTTATGATATTGATATGAAAGGATTTTAGTTATGCGTGTATATATTGCTCATTCTAGAAGTTTTGATTTTATAAATAATTTATATAAACCTTTACGAAGTGATTTTTATTTTGATGAACTTGAATTAATATTGCCTCATGAAAAATCTTTAAATTCATCAAATGATAGAGATTTTTATAAAAGTATAGATTTATTTATTGCTGAATGTAGTGAAGTATCGACTGGATTAGGTATAGAACTTGGTTTTGCATTCGATGATAAAAAAGATATTTTTTGTATTTATAAAAGTGGCAAAAAAATAAGTGATTCAATTAAAGTAATAACAAATAATATATTTGAATATCATGATAAAAAAGAAATGATAGAAATTATAAAATCTATTATTAAAAATTATAAATAAGTTTTTTACTAAGTAAATAGTTTGTAAAATATATTGTAAATTAAACAAAGCATATGATAATATAAATATGTAATAGTAGTATAAATTTCATACAAAAAATTTTGTTCTAAAGGAGGATTTTATGTGTGAAGTAACTAAAGAAATGGTAAAATTATGGAAAATGGATAAATATGACTGGATGTACTATAAAGTAAGTGATGAAACACCATTTACTTATCATCATTTATTTATTCCTACACGCAAAGATCCAAAAAGAACGATTGAAAATGGTGCGGTTTTATGTGGGAATTGTAAACTGCCATCAGCAGGCGGTTCGCATGCATATATTCATATTATTGAGAAAATAGATCCAGATAGATTTGATGCGATATCTTTAATACTTGCAGAAGTTAATTTTCAAGGTTTTATGACAACTCAAAAACAATTTGAAGCGATTGATGATATATTAAAAGGATTTGAAAGAGAATATTGTTCTCTTAAAACTAATAAGAAAGAACCATTAATAAAAGAATCTTTTGTTAAAAGAGGAATATATTAAATTTTTAAGTAAAGAGCATATAATTAATTGTAACTGTATTTAAAATATATGATAAAATATATATGAGGAGTAAATTTTATGAAAATGAAAATTAAAGGACTTGATGTAGATTATGAGATTAATGGTTCTGGCAATAATATTTTAATACTTCATGGGTGGGGAAGCAGTAAAGAAGTACATAGAGATATGATTAATTCACTATCAAAACATAATAAAGTTTATGCTTTAGATTTTCCTGGATTTGGTAAAAGCGAAGAACCTAAAACTGGATGGAATGTAGATGATTATGTAGAATTAATTATAAAATTTATTGAAAAAAACAATATAAAAAAATTATCATTAATAGGTCATTCTTTTGGTGGAAGAGTAATTATAAAATTATTTACTAAAAAAATTGATTTTGAAATTGATAAAGTTGTACTTATAGATAGTGCTGGTATCAAATCAAAAGTTAGTAAAAAATCTTCTTTAAAAAGTAAATTTGTAAAAATTTTCACAAAAATTTTTGTTAATAAATTTACTAAAAAAATATTTCCAAGTTTAATAAATAAAATCAAAGGAATGATTGGTTCAGTTGATTATAGAAGTGCTACTCCAGTGATGAGAGAAACTTTAGTAAAAGTTGTAAACGAAGACTTAGAACCTTATCTTGGAAAAATAAATGTATCCACGTTACTAATTTGGGGAGAAATTGATAAAGCTACACCGCTTAGTGATGCTTATAAAATGGAAAGGTTAATAAAAGATTCGGGGCTTGTGGTGTTAAAAGGAAGAGGACATTATTCATTTTTAGAAGAGAAAGAAAGAGTGAATAAAATACTTGATTCATTTTTTGGAGGTAAGTAACTATGATAAATATAATTTTTATATTATCGTTTTCAATTAATTTTTATATTTTATTTTTAGAAAATGTTCATATATTTCAGCTTAATCACTATAAACTTGATGTTCAAAATACATGGGTAAGTAAAAATATTAAATCATTAATTATTAATTCTTTATTATTTATATTCATAACTTTTTTAATTCTTTTTATAAAATTTGGTGTATTATTTGGCGCTTTGGTTTATTTAGTAATGCTTTTATGGGTTATACCTAAAAAAGCAAAAAAACCACTTGTTTATACTGGAAGAGTTAAAAGGATGATTATAATTAGTTTAATTTTAAATATATTAATTATAATTGTTAGTTTACTTTGTTTTAAAAATTTAAGTTTGCTTCCTTTAATAAGCATAAGTATTCCTTATTATATGTTTTTAATAGATAAAATAAATAAACCTATAAATAGTCTTATAAACAAAAAATATATAAATGAAGCAAAGAAAATACTTAAAGGTATGCCTAATTTAACTATAATCGGTGTTACTGGAAGTTATGGTAAAACAAGTATGAAAACATTTTTAGGGGAATTATTAAGTGTTAAATATAATACTTTAATAACTCCTAAAAATTATAATACAACTCTTGGTGTAGTTATAACTATAAGAGAATATTTAAAAAGCACTCACGAAATTTTTGTTTGTGAAATGGGAGCTTGTTATAAAGGTGAAATAAAAGAAATATGTGATCTTGTTAATCCAGATCATGCCGTTATAACTTCAATTGGACCACAACATTTAGAAACTTTTAAATCAATTGAAAATGTAATTAATACAAAATACGAACTAGTTGATTCTATAAATGATGGAAAAATATTTTTAAATTTTGATAATGAATATATTAAAAAAAGAAAAAGTGATAAAAAATATATTTCATATGGAATAGAAAATAAAAAAGTTGATTATACTGCATATGATATAAAGACTAATAGTAAAGGCTTAACTTTTAAAATGAAAGATGAAAAAGGAAAAGAAATAACTTTTACAACATCTTTAATAGGAAAACATAATGTTTTAAATTTAGTAGGTGCGATTTCAGTAGCAATTAATTTTGGTATTCCAATGAAATCACTTGTAAGGGCAGTAAGAAACTTAAAACCAGTTAAACATAGACTTGAACTCATTCCTGGTAAAGGTAAAAATATAATAGACGATGCATATAATTCAAATCCTGAAGGTGCTAAAGGGGCGATAGATGCTTTAAGCGAGTTTGAAGGATTAAAAATTTTAATAACACCGGGAATGGTTGAACTTGGAGAAAAAGAGTATGAACTTAACTATGAATTTGGTAAGTATGCTGCAGGTAAGTGTGACTATATATTACTAGTTGGTAAAAAACAAACCAAACCTATTCAAGAAGGAATTAAAAAAACTTCTTTTGATAAAGAAAAATTAGTTGTTGTTGAAAAAATAGAAGAAGCGCTAGAAATAGCGGATAAAATAGAACCTGGTAAACATAGAACAATTCTTTTGGAAAACGATTTACCAGATCAATATAAGGAGTGATAAATAATGAAAATTAAAGTTGGTGTTTTATTTGGAGGTAAAACAGTAGAGCACGAAGTAAGTATTATAAGTGCGATGCAGGCAATTGCTGCGTTTGATGAAGAAAAATATGAAGTAATTCCAATTTATGTTACTAAAAACAGTACAATGTATTCTGGAATTTTTATGAAAGACTTAGATGAATACAAAAATCTTGATGAACTTTTAAGAAAAAGTTATAAAGTTTCTCTTGTGAATAATAATGGTGTATGTCAAATGATAAGATATCCTAAAAAATTATTTACAAGTGAAGTAGTAACAGACTTAGATGTTATTTTTCCTATAGTTCATGGAAATAATGTTGAAGATGGTACTGTTCAAGGATATTTAAATTTAATAGATGTTCCTTATGTAGGACCTGACATAACTTCTTCAGCGCTAGGAATGGATAAATATTTAACTAAACTTGCACTTAAAGACAAAGGACTACCAGTACTAGATGCTAAAGTTTATAAAATAAATGAAGACATAGATGAGATAGAAAAAGATATAATTAAAAATATTAAACTACCAGTAGTTATTAAACCACTAAATTTAGGAAGTAGTATTGGTATTACAAAAGTTAGAGAAAAAGAAGAACTAGAAGAAGCTTTAACATATGCGTTTAGTTTTTCTGAAAAAGTCTTAGTTGAAAAAGCAATTATGAATTTAAGAGAAATAAACTGTTCAGTATTAGGTGACTTTTCTGAAGCACTTGCTTCAGAATGTGAAGAACCTTTAAATGCAGTTGATATTCTTTCTTACGAAGATAAATATTTAGGTGGTAAAAAAGGAAGTAAAACTTCATCAAAAGGTATGAGTTCTCTTGTTAGAAAATTACCTGCGGATATAAGTAAAAAGATGAAAAAAGAAATTCAAGACTTAGCTATAAAATCATTTCATGCACTTGGATGCTCAGGAGTAGTAAGAATAGATTTTATGCTTGATACAAAAGAAAATAAAGTTTATGTAAATGAACTAAATACAATACCAGGTTCACTTTCATTCTATTTATGGGAAGCATCTGGCGTGAATTATAGTGAGCTAATTGATAAATTAATTTCACTAGCTTTAAAAAGGGATAGAGAAAAGAAAAAAATTATATATTCTTTTGAAAGTAATATACTTTCAGGAGTTAGTTTAAAAGGAATAAAGGGAAGTAAGGGTACAAAAGGTAAATTTTAATAATTTTTAATAATTTTACCCTTGATATTTAAAAAAATATTGTTATTATTATAATGCAATATTTTTAAATTGGAGTATTTATGAAAGAGGAAAAAATGAAAAAGAAATTTGGAGATAGGAAAGATGGCAAGAGAGTTAAAAAATTAGATTCTATGCATGCACTTCTTCCTGATTTAAAGCCTAATAGGTGCGACTCAGATGTTTATATTAATCAAAAAATTGATGTTACTAATCTTGTAAAATACATTAAAGAAAAAAATGAAAATAGTGAAAATCATTATACATATTTTCATGCTTTTGCAACTGCGATAGCAAAAACTATATACAATAGACCACTTTTAAATAGATTTGTACAAAATCATAATTATTATGATAGAAATGAAGTAAAACTTGCTTTTGTTGCAAAAGTAGAATTTACAGATGAAGCAGAAGAAATGCTTACACTTTTAAATGTAAAAGAAGAGGATAATATTGATACTGTTAGAACCACAATATTAGAAAAAATATCCAAAATAAGAGAAAGAAAAGGTAAAAAAGAAGATTTAAATGGCGCTATGGATATAGTAGCATCTCTTCCTAAATTTCTTAGAATTTTTGTAGTATGGGTAGTTAAATGGCTTGATAAGCATGGCTGGCTTCCAACAAGTTTGGTTAATGACAATATATATTATAGTTCTGTCATTATGTCAAACTTAGGAAGTATTAAATGTGGTGCAATATATCACAATTTAACTGATTTTGGGACAAACTCTATTCTTTTAACGATAGGTGAAATAAAAAAAGAAAAAATAGTAAATGAACAAGGTGAAGAAGAAGTAAGAGATATATGTGAATTTGGAATTAATTTAGATGAGAGAATCGCAGATGGATTTTATTTTGCAAAGTCAGTTAGACTCTTTGCGCATATTTTAAATAATCCAGAGTTATTGGAGGGAAAAGCTAGTGAAAAAATCGAAATTAAATAAAATAAAAGAAATAGAAAGACCTTGGATAGAATATTATAACGATAAAAATAAAGCTAATATTTCTTATCCCGAAGGAAATTTAATGGATGTTTTAGAAGAAACTGCTGATAAATATCCTAATTATTATGCATACCAATTTTTTAATAAAAATGTAACTTATAGTACTTTGGTATCTAAAATCAAATCGGTGGCTGCTGCTTTAGTTGCTCATGGGGTTAAAAAAGGAGATAAAGTTACTATATGTATGCCTAATACGCCTGAAGGAATTGCATCAGTTTATGCAGTTAATATGATAGGTGCGATAGGTAATATGATTCATCCACTTTCTAGTATTAATGAGATAGAAACATACTTAAATATTTCAGAATCTAAATTTGTTATTACAATTGATTTAGTTCTAGATAAATTTGTAGAACTATATAGTACATCTAAACTTGAAAAAGTAATATATGTTAGTCCATCTGAAGATATGTCTAAAGTAATGCAAAGTTTATACTATATAAAAAGTGGTAGAAAAGTAAAAGCTCCTAAAAATAATCCAAATATTATTTCATGGAAAAAATTCATGTCATCAAGAAGAGTTTTTGATGAATCATTTAGAGCAAACACAACTAAAGATGATCCGGCTCTTATACTTTATAGTGGTGGAACAACTGGAAAACCTAAAGGTATTCTTTTATCAAATCTTAATTTAAATTCAGTTGCAAGAGGAAGTGAAATGATGACAGATCCAGCTAAAGCAGGTGATTCTGTTTTATCAATTCTTCCAATATTCCATGGCTTTGGTCTTGTAGTATGCATACATACACCGCTTAGTATTGGAATGAAATGTATACTAATTCCAGCATTTAAACCGAAAGAATTTGTTTCTTTAATAAAAAAATATAAACCAAACTTTCTCGCAGGTGTACCAGCGCTTTATGAATCACTTCTTTCATCTAACTTTGGAGAAAAAGATTTAGAGTGTGTTACGTGCGTTATAAGTGGAGGTGATCTTTTAACTAGTGAAGTAAAAACTAAAGTTGATGCATACCTAGAAGCACATGGATCAAAAGCAAAAGTAAGACAAGGGTATGGACTCACCGAAGGAACAGGTGCATCTTGTCTTACACCAACACATATATATAAACCTGGTACAATAGGTATACCTTATCCAGATACTTATTATAAAATAGTTAAAATGGAAACACATGATGAAGCGCCACTAGGCACT
>JAFQIC010000045.1 GCA_017397745.1 Bacilli bacterium | reverse complement strand
TTTCTTTTCTAATTTTTCGTTTATATATTTTATATTTCTTTTATAATTTCCCCATTTAATTAAATCATCTGAATTACAATTAGGACATTTTATAAAGTTAAAATCCATTGTTTCTTCGTATTTTTTAAAAATTTTCTTAAATAATAATTTAAAATGGATATAGACCCTAGGTTATATCTGTTTTTTTATAATTTATGGGTAGAAAGGAGATTTTATTTTATGGAAATTGATTTGAATTTAATTAGAGTAGGTAAACCTTGGCATATTTTAAATGATAAAACAGGCGAAGTTGAAAATTCTGGTATGAAAGTTATTCTTTCTTCTATGAAGCAAGAAATAACACCTGATTATAATGGTTTTACTATTTATACAGGTAATATTCCAACAGAACATTTTGATAATTTAAAAACTAAAGAATTGCCTTTAAAAGTAAAAGCAATATTTACTATTACGAGTGATTCTAAGTTAAAGTTAATTGATATTAAATATTAGTTATAAAGAGTTTGAAAAAAACTTTTTATATAAAAATCTAAGTATGAAATATTTACCTCTTTATATTTCATACTTAGAAAAATAAAGAAAGGAGAATTTGTATATGTATTTCTTAGAAGTTGCAGCAGCAGGTGATATAACTGCTCTATTAGATATTTTAGGCTCAGTATTTACTTTTCTAATGGGGCAAGTAGGTACTCTTGTTGATTTAGTAATGAGTCATGCTCTATTATTAATTCCTATCGGAGTTATTCTAGCTTATACTGTTGTTAAGTTCTTTAAAAAAATATTCTAGCGAATATTAGGGGTAGTATGTATACATTTTAATTTTATATTTTTTTTCAATGTTTTTTTTAATAAAATATGCTTGCATTTTTTTTAAAAAAAAATATTCATACAACTTTAGTTGTAGAAAGGAATGTGATTTTCTTTTAATGATATATTTTTTATTAGGCTTCTCAAGTAGTTTAAATATATTTATGTTAATTTCTTTTATTTTTATATTTAAAAAACCAGATTTCAAAAGTAAGATTTATGAAAAAATTGATGAAAAAAAAGAAATTTTAGATCCATGGTCTCAAATTTAGAAAGGAGTTAGTGCTATGAAAAAGTATCTTGTATCAATAATTACTGTAATATCTTGCTTTTTCTTTTGTCCTAATTTAAATGCTGTTAGTTTTGATGTTTTAATTTCTGATGGTAGTGTTCAGGCTCCTTTGCCTACTCCATATGATACTAAAATATTTAATTACTTTGAAGAAAAGTCTAATAATACAGATTTTTACCAATTATTAGATACTTATGGAGATAATATTTTACAATATTTAGGTCATAATGATAATACTATAGATTATTTAGTAAGATTATATAATGTAGAAGAATTAATATCTTGGTGTGAATATAAAGAGATTACAGATAGTATATGTGCTTCTATACCAACAGAAGCTAATTATATTATTTTAGTAGAGGAATTTTACCAAAATCGATATCCTAATATTATTATTGAAGATAATTCTTTAGTTTTTACTCAAAATTCTATTGATTCTAATATATGGCATAGTTTAAATTTTTATTTTTTTAAAGATGCTACTTTGTTAAATTCTTATACTTCTTCTTATAAACCAGCTCTAGGTACTGGTTCAGTATCTTCAGATTATCATATTTTAAATAGTATGATTAGAGATTATAAATTTTCTTATAATTGGATTAAAACAGGTTGGTGGATATTCGGATCTAAAAAATATGTTGGTACTGATTTTTCTTATTTTTTAAGTAAGATTTATTATTCTACTAAAAATATATCTTATGATTCTGATTTATCTGATAAACCTACTATTAATATTGAGACTTATCTATTTGATAATAAAGAATATGACTCTGATACTTTAAAATTAGAATATTTAAAAAATAATTCTTTAATTTCTTCTAATAAATCTTTATTATCTTTATATTCTATACTAAATTACAGGATAGTTTTAAATGTACCAGATAATTATGAACAACAGTATTTTAGTAATACTGAAGAAGTAAGTTTATTTCCAATATCAACATGTACACTAAAAGATTATAATTTATATTTATATTCAAATTCTAATAAAACTATATCTTTATATTTACATTCTATAAATGATAAAGATGAGTTAAGTTATCAAGCTTCTTATTATTCAGTATACAAAACTTTTGCAAATAATGTTTTAAAAGCAAATCCTTTATTAAGAGTTAATAGTGCAATTATTATGAACGAAGATTCTACTACAAATGAATTAGAAACAATAACATTTTCTGATGATGAATTTACTAGTTTTTTTTATAGATTACAAGCTTTTGATAATAAATCCGATTATATAGTTTATTATAATCCTGAATGTTATGTTAAATCTTATAATTATGAAGAAATTACTTGGGTTAATCCTATAACTAATAATACTTTATATTATAATAATGAGTTTTCTAATTGGTCTGATCCTGAAAATATAAATAAATCTAATTCTATTTTAACAGAATTTTCAATAGCTGATTTAATAGGATCAGCATGGAATGGTGCTAAAACTTTTATACTAGCAGCTTATAAAATTGTTGAATTATCTACAGTCTTATATGCATTATTACCTGTTGAAGTAAGTTCTTTACTTTTATGTATACTTACTATAGGCTCAATTATTTTATTGTATAAGTTATTGAAATAAATTTAATGTTCTTTTTTATCTATATTATTTAAAGCTTCTATAACATTTTTAACTTGTACTTTAGTATCATATTTTATTTGTTTTAGTTTTAGTTTATAAAGTATAGAAAAACTAGCAAGTCCGATTATTAAACCACCTAAAAAACTATGACTCATAGCGGTTACTATCATAAAAATCATACATGCTATAAAAATTATTTTTAAAATATCCGAAAATTTCATATTTACCTCATTTCTTTGCTTTAATTCTATCAAAAAAAAATTATTAATTAAACATTCTTATTTATTATTTTACAAATAATTTACGAAAGGAGCTGATCATTATGTTATATATGTTAGAAGTAGAATATAAAATAACTTCATTTTATGAATTAGCACAAATGTTATTAGGTGATGTACCTTCTCATTTTGAATTTTTATATTCTATAGTTGCTGTAGTAATGTGTTTATCATTTATTTTCATTATCTTTGGCTTTTTAGGCTTATGTTTTTCTGCTTTAAAGAGGTGGTAAATTAAATGGAACAAGTTGTTATTTTTATATTTGAAAGATTAGCTGAACTTATAAAATCAGCTTTATCTTGGAAAATATATGAAGATTTTAGTTTTTTGCATTTTGTATTAGGATTTGCACTTTTATCAACTTTATTTTCATTTTATAAATTTGGAATAAATTCAGAAAGCGGTAAATTATCTTATCGTATTTCAAGATTTAGAAATTCTGAAAATAAAAAGGCAAGAAAGGAGTATAAAAAAGTACCATGAAATTATTTTTAATTATTTTTTCATTTTTTCTTTTTACTTCTTCTTTAAATGCTGAATCAAAAGAAAATTTAGATTTTGGATCTTATTCTAATTATGATTTTATACAAATTGAAAATGAATTACCTTTAGCTTCTTTAGATACTTTAAATAAAATATATAATTTAAATGAACGATATTATGTTACTACTAAAGAAGAAATTGGTGGTGTTAGAGAATATGTCAAATTAAATGAGACATCTCCTACTTATACAATTTCTGAGGGTTACAAATTATATTTTGATAATGTTAAAGAAAACACTAATTATTCTTTTTGTAATAATAATTGTCATATTTCTCTTTATATGAATTATCGTGTTAATCCAGTAAACACAAGGTTAGATTATAATTTTGAGAATAATTCTATATTCGTTAATGATAATTATAATTATTTATCATTTGATAGTGGTTTAATATATGGCGGTGGTTTCATTTTTTCTTCAGATAATTTGGTTATGGATTTGTCAAAATTTATGTATAATAATTTTCCTGTTATTTCTATATATTTTAAACCTTATAGTAATTTAGCAGATTGTTATTTACCTTTGTATTTAATGAAACCAGGAGAAATAATTTATAGTTGGGAAGAAATTTATCCCAAAACCGTTGTAAGTTTTGAATATAAAGATAAAGACTTTTATATATTTTATACATTTGAGGAAATAAGTAATTTTAAAATATTTAGTATATACAATTTTAGTAGTTTTAATGATTTTCAAAGAATAGTAATAGTTTTAGGTGTTAATATGTTTTATTTAGGCTTTTTAGGTTTTATCATTTATATATTTTTAAAAGCTTTTAATAAGTTTATTACATTTTTAAAACAAATATTTTAGGGAGGTGGTAGTATGAAGTCTTTTTTAGGTTTTTTATTAATGTTACCAATTATAGAATTATCTTATTATATTTTATATAAAGTATTTGATTTATTAAAATTAAAGAGGTTAGCATTGTTTTGTTTTGCTTTATCAGATGCACTATTTTGTGGTTGTAACTCTAAAAAAATAAAAGAATATTGTGTAAAAAACGATTTAAATAAAAATAAAAAATGTAGCAAGTGTTTATATTGGACTTGTTCTAATTGTAAGAAAGAGGTGAAAAATAAAAATGAAATTAGATAAATATGGATTTAGAAAAGATTTTAATCCTAAAAAACGTTTAGATTTAAAAACTCAAGTGGGAGATTATGAAATATCAACTGTAGATTTAGGTATAGATCATAGTTTTGGTTTTGGAAAACCTTTATATTATGAAACTATGATTTTTATAAAAGCAGATAATTTTAATGACAGATTTTTTAGTAAAAAGAATATTTTTGAAAATTTTCAAGAAAGATATTCAACTGAAGAAGAAGCAAAACTTGGTCATCAATTAGCAATACAATTTGTTAAAAAAAAATTAGAGGGTAAAAGTGAATAAATGGAAAAAATTAAATGAAGAAAGAAATAATTTATTTCGAGAAATAAATATATTAAAAATAGAAAGACTTAATGATAATATTTCTTTTGAAAGACGAATAGAAATAGGAAAAATAATTGAAATTAAAAAATTTAAATATAATTTAATTAATTCATTTCTTAAAACCTATGCGAGGAAAAAATGAGTGTTATAGCTGTTTGTGGATTACCAGGTAAAGGTAAAACTTTATTTGCTACTTATTTAATGAAGAAAAAATATAAAAGAGAAAATAATATATTTAAAAGGTTTTTTTCTAAGAAAAGATTTATAAATATTTTTAGTAATTATCCTATTAAACTTGATGATAAAAAAAATATTTATAGTTATAAAATTAGTTTAAATGATTTTCTTTATTTTAAAAAGCAAGTACCAGATTCTTTTATAGTATTAGATGAATTTCAATCTTATTTTGATAGTCTTGAATATAAAAATTTTCCTAAAAGAATTTCTCAAAATTTTCAATTTCATAGACATTTTTCTATTAAAGATATTTATTTAATTTCTCAGCATCCTAGTAGAATAGTTAAACAAGCTAGAGTTCTAGTGAATGAATTTTATAATATTACAAAATTTATTAAATTACCTTTTGGTATAGCATTTCTTAGATATAATATTTATTATAATTTTGAAGATTTTGGTAAAAGCGTAGATGTAAAAAAGGAAGATGTTATATATGATTTTAAGAAAAAAATAGTTTTATTTAAATATAAAAAAGTTTTTAAAAGTTATGATACTAAATATATGAAAGCATTAGTAGAAGATAAAGATTATATAAAAACTGATATGTATGATCATAAATTAATGAATCTTAATGATATTAAAAGTATATTTAATATAAATTAGAATCGCAGCTTGTGACTCACAAGCTGCAGATTATGGAGGTAAAATATGGAATTAGACAATAAAAAATTGTCATTGACACCCCCCACTAATAGGGGTGTAGTAATGACAAATAATTGTGAAGAATTGTCTGAATATATGCTATTTGACTGGCTTCAATTTACTATATTACCATTAGGTTCTCATTGTATTCCTAGATATTTAGATGATAAGTTTATAGGTAGTAATCCTGAAAACATTCGTGATTTTTATTTTTCTGATGAAAGTTCTAATCATTCAATTTATATTAATTCATTTGATTTTGTAAGATTTTTATTTTTTCATTTGTTTAGAGTGACTTTAGATGATATTTTAATAAATGTTGATAGTCCTCAAAATGGATATGAGGTTTGTTATAGTTATAGAAATATAAAAATTATGCAGGCACCTAGTAGAAATGATATGGGGACACATGTTTTGATTAGTGGTAATGCTTGTAGAGTCTTAGAAGAATTAAATATTAGTTATAAAGATTTATTTTTGAAATTATTGAAATTTAACTGTAATTATACACGCGTTGATATTTCTTTTGATGTTTTTCATAACAGATTTTTTACAATGAGTAAGGTAGAATCTGCTATTAAGAATGTAGAAGTTGTTACTAAATTTAGAAATTCTGTGCAATTTACAAAAGATAATTTAATTAGTAAAGATAACATAGGTAAAACTATTTGGTTTGGATCTAGAACTTCTGATATACAATTTGTATTTTATGATAAGAAAAAAGAAAGAATCTATAATGCTAATAATATAATTGATGATAAATTAAAATATTGGTATAGATTAGAATGTAGGTTTAAAAATGAAAAAGCTTCAAATGTAATTTATAATTATTTATATAACGAAGATTTTAACTTATACATAAAAAGCATTTTAAATAATTATCTCTCTTTTAGAAATAAAAAAATCAGTGATAGTAGAAGAAGTCGTTGGCCTTTAAAAAGTTGGTGGAGTGAATTCTTAGAGACTACGGATAAAATTCAATTTCAATCTAAACCTATTGAATATTCAATAACTAAAAAGAAAAATTGGTTAGATAGAGTTGCTAGTCGTAGTCAGTTGTCTGTTTTACTTTCTTCTATTGAGGATTTTAATATTGATATAGCTACTAGTAATTATTTATATGATTATTTTAAATATTCTGTAGATAAAATAAATGATAAAGATATGGAAATTATAAATGAATATAGAATTAAACAAGGTTTAAACCCTGTACAGTATGAAGATATTAAATCTTATATTTCAGATATTAAAGATATAATAATAGAAAAAAAACAAGAGTAATTTTTTTAAGGGGTAGTGATTATTTAAAATCGCAAAAATCATAAGCAGTCAAGAAAAATTTTTACTTGGAAAGTATAAAATTTTTCTTGCTTTATAGGTAACTGCGAATGATTTTTGCGATATAATTGAAGATTTATTATTAAAAAAATTGTTTAATTAATATATATATATTATAATATACTACTTCGAAAGGAGTGGTTTTTTTGTTCTCTAGTTATCAAGAAATATATTTAAATTCTAAATCTGAAGAATTTTTAATTGAAAAAAGATTAGAACTTGTTAGATTAGCTAATGAGATAGGAATAAAAGCAACTGCTAGATTATATAAATGTTCTAAAAATACCGTAAAAAGGTGGCAAAGAAGATATTTAGTTTACGGTAAGAAAGGTTTAAAAGATTTATCTAAAGCACCTAAAAATTCTCCTAGAAAGTTAGATAAACCTACTATAGACAAAATAAATAAAATTGTTAGTGAATGTGAATCGAAGAATAAATATATTACTAGTGTGAATGTGCAAAAAAAAGGTAATATTAACAATTGTAGTTATGAAACTGTTAATAGATATGTTAAAAAAGCAATGTCAAAGAAAAAGAAATTAAGAAAGGATAAATCTTCTAATAAATCTATTGATTTTAAACTTAAATTAAAACCTTTTAATATAATTCAAATAGACATTAAATATTTAACTGATATAAATGCACTTAAACCTTATTTTAAGAATAGAAATTTACCTAAATATCAGATTACTGCTCGTGATGTATGTTCTGGTTTTCCAATTATAGCTTATTGTGATGAAAAGTCAGTTACATATACTAAAATGTTTTTGGAAGAAGTTTTATATCCTTTTTTAAAACAAATTCCTTATCTTGATTTAAGATCTATAAAAATTCAAACTGATAATGGAAAAGAATTTACTAATAAAGATTGTAAAACATACATAAAATATAAACCTATAGATTCATCTTTTACTATTTTTATAAAAAATCATTTTAAAAAACATAAGTTAATAATTCCAGGTCATTGTACTGCACAAAGTGAAGTAGAATCATTTCATTGGATCATTGAAAGAGATTGCTTAGCATGGGAAGATATTTATGATAACAATTCTTTAATAGAAAAAACTACAGATTTTATTAATACTTTTATTAATAAAAATAGATTTAATTGCGACTATACACCTTTAGAAAAAATTAAAAGTTATTATTCTTTGAAAAATATTATATTACCTAAACCTATTATTTTATAATTAAAATTTTACTATCACTAACAATATTCTTTAGTTATTTATTCTTGTTTGTTAAAAACTGTGTGCAACTTATGAAAAGATGTCAATAATGCGTAGCACGAATTTATGAGCTTGTTATTGACATTAATTGAATAAGTTGTAAAATTACAAACAAAAACAAGAATATCTTTTCTTTTCATATGTCATTTTTTTATTAAATGTATTGACAAATATCAAAAATTTTCTTAAAATTATTGATTTTTTCGCTAAAAAGTAGTATCATATACACGTCGTTAAGACAAAAAATTATTTGGGTTGGGAAGCAAATGCTTCTCTTTTTTTGTCTTTTTCCTTTCTTTTGACACTTTATTTTATA
>JAFQIC010000044.1 GCA_017397745.1 Bacilli bacterium | reverse complement strand
GCTATTATAAAAGTAGGTGCAGAAACTGAACTTGAAAGAATTGAAAAAAAATATAGAATTGAAGATGCGATTAATTCAGTTAAAAATGCAATAAAAAGTGGTATTTCTTTAGGTGGAGGAATGACATTTTATAATGCTTCTAAAATATTAGATATTTCATCTTCAAAAGGAGAAGAAATACTTAAAAGATCCTTATTAAAACCTTTAAAACAAATAATTATTAATTCTGGATATAACGAAAAAGAAATAATTAATGAACTTGAAAATAAAAAGTATGGAATTGGGTTTGATGCTGAGGATGAAAAGTTTGTTCATATGTTTAAAAATGGTATAATTGATTCAACAAATGTTGTTTTATCGGCACTTAAAACAAGTATTAGTATATGTACTATGCTTATTACAACTGAAGTTATAGTACTTAATAAAAATGAAAACATGATTTTTAATAAAAATGAGGATTTATGAATAAAATATTAGAAAAATTATTTGAAAAAAGAAATGAAAGTTATAAACAGTTTATTTCTGCAATAATCTTATTATAACAAGAGGGATAGCTACCAAATATACTAAAAAGTATGATATTGAGTTTAAATATAAGGTATTTATTAATATATAAAAGTTTGCATTTTGTTAAAAATTTTTATTTTGTTACTTTCAAAATTAAAATGTCAAATAAATAATTAAAAAAGCAACAAATTGACAAAAATAAGGAACAATGTTATAATTTTCCTAGAAAAAGGAAATGATGCGTATGAATAATTATGATAAGATTTTAAACTATGCAAAAGAAAATAATGGATATATTACTACTAAAGAAGCAGAAGCTTTAGAAATTAATAGTACTTTTTTAAGTAATTTAGTAAATGATAAAAAACTAGAAAGAGTTGGAACTGGTATTTATAAATTACCTGAATATCCAATTGATAATTTTTATATTTTATCTAAAAGTAGTAAAAATATGTGTTACTCTCATGCTACTGCTTTATATTTACATGAAATGTCTGATAGAATTCCATTAGTTTATGATGTTACAGTTCCATATAATTATAGCGGTAATTTATTAAATAATGAAAATGTATCTTTAAGATATGTAAAAGATGATATCTTTGATTTAGGTATGATTGATATTAAAACAATTAATGATTTAACAGTTAAATGCTATAATCTTGAAAGAACTTTATGTGATATTATCAAAGATAAAAGTCGTATGGATAAAGAAATTTATTCTAAAGCATTAAAAGAATATGCAAGAAATAAAGATAAAAATATTTTAAAACTTGTTAAATATGCTAAGAAGTTAGATATTGAAGAAGAAGTTGTTGAATTAATGGAGATATTATTATAAATGAATTCAGATAAATTAAATGATATTATCAAGAAAAAATCTAAAGGTAATAACAACCTAGCACATCATCTTCATCAAATGTTTTTCTTTGAACATGTATTAATGAGATTAGAAAAAAGTAAATATAGAAATAACATTATTTTAAAAGGTGGAGTTTTACTTTCTTCTATTATTGGAGAAGATTTAAGAACTACTAAAGATATTGATGCTACTTTAAAGAGTTTACCATTAAATATAGAAACTATTAGAAATATATTTGGAGAAGTATTGACTATAGATATAGATGATAATGTATATTTTGAAATAGTTAGTATCAAAGATATTAGATTAGAAGATGAATATGGCGGCTTTAAAATAAATGTAAAAGGTACATTTGATAAAATTAGAACTAATTTCTTTATAGAAATAACAACTGGAGATATAATTACACCAAGAGAAATAAAATATAAATATAATTCTATTTTTGAAGATAGAACTATTAATATTATGGCTTATACTATTGAAACAATAATTGCAGAAAAGTTTGAAAGTATTATTAGCAAAAATATAACTACTACAAGAGCTAAAGATTTTTATGATTTATATATGTTAATGAACAAAAATAAGAACGATATTAATAATAAAAACTTAGTTAAAGCTATAGAAAATACTTTTAATAAAAGAAATACTGAATTTGATATAGATAATTTTAAAGAAATAATAGAATTATTGAGTGAGAGCAACGCTTTGAAAAGAGTGTTTATTGATTATCAAGAAAAGCTAGAATATACTAAACAAGTTGATTTTAATGATACAATTCTAGCAATAAAAGATATTGTTGATATATTAGATAGTGAATTAGTTTAAGCATATAAAACATAAAATAATTTAGTTTAATTGTTTCTTTTAAGATATTAAATTTTCATTTTTTGTAGAACTTATTACCTTAAGTTCTTTTTTTGTTTTTCTAAAAATAAACTTAAGAGATTATATAGAAAGAGTAAATAGTATTATTTCTAAAATAAAAAGAGAAAAGTATTATATAAATATGGCAATTGCTTGGTATTTTTGTTCAGCTCTTACGAAAGAATATAATAAAACTATAAAATATATAGAAAATAAAAAATTAAGCACATTTGTACATAATAAAACAATTAGTAAATGCACTGATAGTAAATGTTTTTCGTTAGAAATAAAAACTTATTTAAGAAGTCTTAGAATTAAATAATGCTTCTATAAATAAGTTTTAACATATGAATTATTGTTGCCAAAAAAACTATAAAAACGTTTTTCTTTTGATTATATAAATCTAGTCCCCATTCTTTATTTATTTTAAGATCTTCTATTATACCATCATAATAAATATAATTTTTTAATTTATTATTTAAATTTTTTATTGAATTAAAATCTTTATTTTTAAAATTTAAAATATTAAACTTTGTAAATAAGTGCTTTATAAAACTTAAACAAGTATAACTATTTTTTATATCATAATTAATTTTAAAAATTGAAAATAATGCAGAAAATGTATTATAAATAAATTTTTTTCTATAAATTTTAATAAAATTAATATATTTTTTTAGTGAATAATAAGTTTTATAATCTAAAGGTATTTCAAAAATTTTTATTTTAGTACTCTTATCATATCTTAAAAATGATTCTACTGTAAATCCACCTACTAATGGTGTATTTTTATAATATCTAGAAAAAGAATAAACTTCTTTAAAGTTTTTATTTAATGAAATCGATACATGATTATATTCATATCTCGTAAAAGTTCTTATTATTTTACCCATTTTTGTATTTGTTTTTGATAATATTATATAAATATTTTTCTTTTTCATATATTTATAATACCATATTTTTTAAACATTTTCTATTTTGTTTCTATTACTTAAATATTTTTTTATTAATATTGCTATAAATAATAAAATAATAATACCTATAAATATAATTTTTATTTTTGATGAAATAGTATCTACGAAATTTAAATAAATTATATCATTTGGAAACAATTTGTTAGAAATTATAAGAAGAACAAATGAAATAATTGTGATTAAAATTTTATTATTTTCTTTTAGTTTAAAGTTATAATTCATAAGATTTTCTAAAAAGTAAAGACCAAAAGAGAAAAAGAATAAATAACCAAATATCCACTGCGTAGTAAGAACATTTTCTATTCTATCAATAAATCCGAAGAGTTCTACACCTTTAAAAACCATATATTCGGGATAAGTATATAATTCTACTATTTCATAACCTAAATTACCTAAAATAAGAAAAATAAATAAGAAAAGTAATATATGAGAAAAACAGTGAGATAAGAATAAAAATTTATTTGTTATTTTACTATTTATTATTTTATTTTTAGGTATAATTAGTAAAAATATTATTGGATAAGTAAACTGGTATATTCCTAAAAGTGCACCGTTTAAAACAGGTGAAATACCATCTTTTAAAATAGGAAAAAAATTACTTATTTCTATAGTTGTAAAAAGATTAAAAGCTGCGGTAAAAAAGAGTATTAAGTTAATTGTTAATAAAAGAACACCTAGTCTAAAAATTGTAACAATTCCTTTTGATATTAAATATAATGAAACAAAAGTAAGGGCAATTCCTAAAATTAAATATGGAGTTTTGGTAAGAAGTTGGGTATTTATAAAAATAAGAAAATTGTATATAGCACTTACTAAAATAATTGTGACTAATATTAATATAATATAATTAATAATTGTTCCTAAAGTTTTACCAAAAAGTTTTTTTGTTTTTTCATAAAAAGGTAAGTTTGGCTCATAATTCCATACTTTAAAAAATATAAAAAGTATAATAGAACTAACAAGAAAACTTATTAATACACTTATATAAGCATCTCGTTTTGCTAGCTGAAGCATTCCAAATATCCCTATACCTAAAAAAGATGCAACTGACAAAAGAGTATATGTGAAACAAACTTGAATTGTTGTTATTTTATTCATTTTTGTTAAGTCCTTTCATTAGATTTCCGTGAGATGTTATTTTAACATTAGAATTAATTTTAATTTCAATTTTATTAATTTCATTTTCATAAAAGGTTTCTTTTATTTTATTATAGTATTTAGGATTTTTTTTAAATATCAGATCTTGAAAACCAAATATATCACTATTAAAATTTGTGTTTATATTATTAAAAGTCTTATTAAAAATTTTCTTTAAATATTTATTTACTTTTTTTTCGAGTTTTTTAATTTCTTTTTCTTTATTTAAATCTATGTCACAATTTAATTCAGTTAAGAGTGCTTGACCTTTAAATTCTAGGTTAAATTTTAATTTATCTTTATAAGAAAGTTCTGAAGAAATGTTTGTGATTTTTAAAGACATGTAGTTTTCATCATCACATTTTATATTTATAAGCGTAGTTTTAGCATTATTTTGAATCAAATTCACTCCAATATTTTCTTCGTCATTTAAATAACCTATTAATTTATCATTTTTAAAAACAGCATTTGAAAAAAATTCTACCTTTGTTTCTGTTTCAGTGTTTAAAAGGTCTTCAAAGTTTTTACTTTTTTCTGTAGGATTATTTACAAAAAAAGTTGGAAGAAAATTATCTTTTTTTCTACTTAAATAATTTGATATAAAATCCAAAAATTTAACTTCTGAAGTTTCTCCTATATATTTTTGATTATTAATTATTGTGTCTCTTATACTGTTTGAATTTAATGTAGTAAGAGATGTTACTGTTTTTAAAAGTTCTTCACTTGTTGTTTTTGAAATTATAATAGGTACCTCAGCTCTAAAATCAGAATCTCTGGAAATAATATCTAATATATTGCTTATTCCATCTTTTGCGACTTCTTCGCTAATTACTATTATATTTAGGTGATTAACATAAAGTTTTTTGCTTGCTTCATTTGTTATCTTATTATACGCAGTTTGAATACTTTTATCATCACTAGAGTATATAATGAAATCAGAGTTTTTATTCTGAGATTTCTGTGTGTTCACGATTTGAGCAATAACTTTATATTCGTTTTCATTTTTATCTATTCCTATTGCTGAAACAATTGCTAAATCATTTATTTCTCTATAGTCGTAACAACCACTAATCAAGAGAGAAAGTAAAAGAATAATAAAAAATTTAACTTTCATTTTCATCACCTTTTTGCTTAATAATATTTTTTGTTAAAAGTTTATTTCGTTTATTTAATTTTTTTGTTGGAAATTTTATTATGCTGTCTTTTAATGAAGAAAAAATTGTTGGAGAGTAAGGAGTTAAATATGGTACCTTAAATGTTTCTATACTGCATAGTTTTGTTAAAAAAATAAATAATGATAAAACTATTCCAAGAAGACCAAAAATGCTTGCCCCAAATATAAATAAAATTCTATACCACCTTAAAGCGTTTGTTATATCAGGTTCACTAAAAGGCAGAGAACTAATCGCAGTTATTGCAATAACAATAATCATAATAGGTGAAACTATACCAGCACTAACGGCGGCATCACCAAGAATAAGTGCTCCAACAATAGATAATGCACTTCCTCCTAAATTTGGATTTCTATAATCTGATTCTCTTAAAATTTCAAAACATATTATCATAATTAGTGCTTCTATTACTGGTGGAAAAGGAACACCATCACGTTGTACTGCAAATTCTACTAATAATTTAGTAGGTATAATTTCTTGATTATAAGTAATTAAAGAAATGTATATTGCAGGGGTTAAAAGAGCAATAAAAAGTGCTATATATTTTATAATTCTTGTAATTGTTACATTTTTATTTTTTCCATAATAATCTTCACTTGTTTTAAAAAAATCATTTAAAACTACAGGTAAAATTAAAGCATATGGAGAGTTATCAACGATTATAGCAATTTTACCTTGAAGGAGGCTATTACATACAATATCTGGTCTTTCAGTGGTTTGAATTGTTGGAAAAATTGATTTGCTTTCTTGTTCTATTAAGTTTTTTAACATTTCTCCATTAATAATACCTTCAATATCTAATGAGTTAATTCTTTTTTTTATTTCTTTTACACTATCATTATTAACAATTGTACTGATGGATAATATTCCTATTTGTGTATTAGTGTATTTTCCACAATTTACTTCTTCTATCCATAAATTATTACTTCTGATTCTTTTTTTTATCATTCCAATATTAGGCTGATACTCTTCTACAAATGAATCTTTTGCTCCTCTTAAAGTATTTTCGGATGTTGGGGTAGAAATGCTTCTTGTTTGATCACTTTTTGTTTCAAGAGCTAAAGCATAATCAGAGTTTTCTATTAAAAGAATAGTAAAACCTCTATTTAAGTATAAACATAAGTCATCGTAAGTTTTAAAATCAACTACCTTAAAACTATCAATGTTATTTTTTATATGATCATAAAGTTTTTTATTATTATAAGTTTTTTTAATTTTATTTAAACTTCTAATAACAAAGTCACTAATTTTAATGGATGATGTTAAAGGTTCAAAATACACAATAAAAATTTTAGTTTTATTTATATTTAATTCTCTATAAATAATACTATTATTATAATTAGTATCTTCTTTCAATTTATTAATCATATAAAAAATATCCATATTTATATTATGGACTAAAAAATATTAATTATTATTTTAATATTTGCTTTTTAATTGTTTTGTAAATAACTTTATATATTTTTATATTAAGAGTTGCCAAAGTAGAAAGAAATGTATATAATTTAAGTAGTTAGATAATTTATAAAGGAGGATAGAAGAGATAAATTATATAATGAGCGCCATACAAACGAGGTTGGTAGTGATCGGGTAATTAGGCGGGTGCTACTGCGGATATAAAGATGTTCGTAAGATATATATTTAAAAAGTAAAATCTTTATTACTACAGAGATATGTATCAAATCTTTACTTGAAGGGAGTAAATTTAATTATGTGTGGAATTGTAGGGTATGTTTCAAAAAAACAAAATGCCGTACAAGTTTTAATTGAGGGTCTTAAATCTTTAGAATATAGGGGTTATGACTCTGCAGGTATTGCCTTTAACAATAATGGTAAAATGAAAATTGTTAAAGTTAAAGGTAAAGTAAATGTTTTAAATGAAAAAGTAAAGAATTTAAAAGGAAATGTTGGTATTGGTCATACTAGATGGGCAACTCATGGGGCTCCAAATGAAATAAATGCACATCCTCATAAAGTGGGAAATGTTACAATAGTTCATAATGGAATAATAGAAAACTACAAGGAAATAAAGAAAGAACTTGAAAAAGAAGGTATTAAATTTAAAAGTGAGACTGATACTGAAGTAGTCGCAGGCCTAATATCATTTATTTATAAAAATAACGAAAATAAACTTGAAACATTAAAAGAAGTTTCTTTAAAAATAAAAGGTTCTTTTGCTTTAGGAATTATATTTGATGATGAAAATGAAACTATTTATGCTTTAAGAAAAGATAGTCCTTTAATAATTGCATTAGGTGAAAATGAAAACTATATTGCTAGTGATGTTCCAGCGATATTGTCATTTACAAACAAATTTATTCTTTTAGAAAAGGATGAAATTGCAAAAATAACTTATAAGAAAATTAACATTTATAATAAAAAATTATCTGAAATTACTAAACCTGTTTTAACTTATGAAGGAACAAAAGAGTCCGTTATGAAAAATGGTTTTGATCATTTTATGCTTAAAGAGATTTATGATGAACCTAAAGTAATAGAAAATATTTTACAAAGTTATTGTTTTGATTATAATATTAAAACTCTAGAAAATAAATTTGGTAGTTTTTTAAAATATAATAAAATTAATATAGTTGCATGTGGAAGTGCAATGCATGCTGGTTTGGTTGGAAAAAGTATTATTGAAAATGAGGCAAATGTGCCGGTTGAAGTTTTTTTAGCGAGTGAATATAGATATAATAAAGTATTTAATGATAAAAAAACATTAACAATATTAATAAGTCAATCTGGAGAAACTGCTGATACACTTGCGGCACTAAGGAAGGCTAAAAAAGATGGTAGTGATACTTTAGGAATAATTAATGTAGTTGGCTCTTCAATAGCAAGAGAATCTGGACGAGTAATATATATAAAAGCTGGTTCTGAAATAGCTGTTGCTACTACAAAAGCTTACCAAGCACAAGTGTTTATATTAATGCTTTTATCAATATTGATTTCTTATCAAAAAGGAAACATAACTTTAGAAAAAGCAAATAAGTTACTAAAAGAATTTAAAAAATTTCCAAAAGAAATAGAGGCTATAATTAATGATAGAGATAATTATTTGAAAATTGCTGAAAGAATATATAAACAAGAAGATATATTTTTTATAGGTAGGAAAGTAGATTATTTTTTATGTCAAGAAGGATCTTTAAAATTAAAAGAAATATCATATATTCATTCCGAAGCATATGCTGCTGGAGAACTTAAACATGGTACTATTTCTTTGGTTAAAGAAAATACGCCTGTTATTGGTGTTATAACAGATAAATTAATTGATGAAAAAACTGTATCAAATATAAAAGAGACCGTGGCAAGGGGTGCTGATGTACTTATTGTAACAACAGATGAACTTTATGATAAATATAAAACTGATAAATTTTATTCTAATATAGTTATTATTCCAAAAACAAATGTTTATAAAAGACCTATACTAGCTATAATACCACTTCAGTTAATTGCTTATGAAGTAGCAAAACTTAGAGGTGAAAGTATTGATCAACCAAGAAATTTAGCAAAAAGTGTTACTGTTGAGTAACACTTTTTATAATATCTTTTGTTTTATTTTTTATTTCTTTATCAAAATTTAGAATATCATCTATTGTTTTAAGTTCTTTTTTGTCATACATATTCATTATTTTTTCGTTTATATTTGCAATGTCAGTAAATTTTATTTTTCTATTTAAAAATGCTTCAACTAATACTTCGTTACTTGCATTTAATAACACTTGATAACTATGTCCTTTTTCAAGTGCAATGTATGCAAGTTTTAAACATTTAAATTTTTCCATATCAGGTTTATCAAATCTTAAAGTTTTAATTTTAAATAAATCTAGTTTTTCAATTTTATTTTTTATTCTTTTATTTAAATTTAAAGCATATGAAATAGGTATTTCCATCGATTTTGGGCTAATGTTTGCAATTATTGTTCCATCTTCAAATTGTACCATTGAGTGAACTAAACTTTGTCTATGAATAACCACTTCTATTTGATTTGGACTTACATCAAAAAGCCATTTAGCTTCAATTACTTCAAAACCTTTATTCATCATTGTAGAAGAGTCTATTGTTATTTTTTTTCCCATGCTCCAAGAAGGGTGATTTAAAGCATCTTCTACTGAAATATTATCATCAATAGGTTTAGCAAAAAAAGGTCCACCTGATGCGGTTAAAAGTATTTTATCAATTTTATTATTTTTTTCACCATTTAAACATTGATATATAGCACTGTGTTCGCTATCAATTGTTAATAATTTAGCATTGTTTTTTTTCGCGGTATTTATTATTATTTCTCCTCCGGCGACTAAAACTTCTTTATTAGCAAGCGCTACTGTTTTGCCATTTTTAATCATGTTATATGTTGGTTTTAAACCTGAAATACCAACAAGTGCACTTACAGCAATATCAAAGTCAGTTAGTTTTGAAATTTTATCTAAACCACTTTCACCATAAAATACGTTAATATCTTTAAATAATTTGGCTATTTTTTTAGCATTTTCTTTAGTTTTTATATAAACGTTTAAAGGTTTAAATTCTTCTATTTGATCTATTAATTTTTCGTAGTTATTTCCGGCTACTAAAGAAACTATTTTAAATTTATTAGGATTATTTCTAACAATATTTAATGCTATTTGACCTATAGAACCAGTTGATCCAAATATTGTGATTTTTTTCATATTATATCCTTTCTTTTATATTTTTCTAAAATTGTAAAAATTTTACTAATTTCTATAAGAATTTTGATTTTTGTTTTTTTCAAAAACTTTTATTTTTTAGGGCTTTTTTGATGTAGTACCGAAACACATTCAACGTGATGAGTGTTTGGGAACATATCCACTGGTGTTATTTCTTTAAGACTATAAAACTGTTTAAGTAATTCTATATCTCGTTTTAGTGTAATTGGATTACAAGATACATATATTATTACATTAGCATTTGATTTATTTAAAAATTCTATTGTTTTTTTATCAAGTCCGCCTCTAGGAGGATCAACAATAATTTTGTCTACTTTTTCTGTAATTTTTATTTCATTTGCATTTAAACAATGAAAGTAGGTATTTTTAATATTATTAATTTTTTTATTTTCATTTGCGGATTTAATAGCATTTTTATTAATTTCTATGCCAATAACTTTTTTTACATATTTTGATATAAATAGTGATATAGTACCTATGCCACAGTACATATCTAATACAGTATCATTTTTATTAAATTTTCCTAACCTTATTATCTCATTATAAAGTTTAATTGTTTGTTTTTTATTTATTTGATAAAAAGAATCTTTTTTTATTATTAATTTTATATCTTGAAGTGTGTCAGTTATAAAGTCATTTCCTTTAATACATGTGTATTTATTGTTGTTTAACACCAATATGTTATCTACATTCAAATTTAAAAAGTCTTTATAATTGCTAATTTCACCTTTAATTATTAACATTGTATCTTCTGAAGATTTTATAGTTAATTCTTTTATATTTTTTAAGTTTAATTTTGTAATAGATTTTAATATTTCATTTATCTCATTTTTAGCAAGTAAACATTTTTTTATAGGTACTATATCATGAGAATTTTTTTTATAATAACCTATTTTTTTATCAACTTTTATAGTTATTTTATTTCTATAATTAAATTCATTATCAGCTGGAATAATATCGTTTATATTTTCTATATTATTAAATAATTCATTTATTTTGTTTTGCTTAAATTTAAGTTCATCATCATAATGAATGTGAAGTAAGTTACAACCACCACACTCTTCATATGGGCATGGACTATTTCTTCTAATATTTGATTTTTTTATGAATTTTTTAACTCTTGCTTTAGAGTAATTACTTTTATTTTCTATTATTTCAATTTGAACTTTCTCATTAGGCAGAGCATTATTTACAAAAATTTTTTTACCATTTAATGTTGTAATACCGTTTCCTTCATAATCAAATTTATTTATTAATACTTCTTTCATGTTATTAATTATATCATTTAAAATTATTGATTACTAGGCTCGTTTGTGTTAATATTTTATTATAATGAGGGGATGAAAAAAGTGCTTATAATTTTTGAAATATTTTTGTTACTTCTTGGTTTTGTTCTTTTGATAAAGTCTTCAGATTTATTTGTTGATTCAATATCAAGTTTGGCAATAAATTTTAAGATGTCTAAAATGGCAGTGGCAATGACAGTAGCGGCTTTTGCAACATGTGCTCCTGAACTTGCAATATCTTTTCATGCTTTAATGAGTAATGCAGGAGATATAGCTATTTCAAATGTACTTGGCAGTTCTATTGTAAATATATTATTAATTATTGGTGTTTCTGCTTTTTGTTATCCTATAAAGGTAAAAGAAGAAATTATAAAAAAAGAAGCTTTGATACTTTTAGTTATTTCAGTTTTATTTTCTTTTTCTATGGCTGATAATATTTTATACTCTGTGAATAATATTATTTTAACTAAGGCTAATGCACTTTTATTTTTACTTCATTTTATTGTATTTATTTTTTATATACTTTCTCAAATAAAGATTACAAGAAGCTTTTTTGAAAGAGAAAAACCTAAATATAAGTTAACATCTTCAATAATTTTATCTGTGTTTTGTGTTTGCGGAATAATTTTAGGTAGTAACATAGTAGTTGAGTTTGCAACTGAACTAGCAAATACAATTGGTATTAGTCAAAAGATTATTACAATGACAGTTATAGTTATAGGTACTTCTTTACCAGAACTTTCAATGACACTTATATCTGCGAAAAAGCACGAGTATGATATTGCTATTGGTAATATAATTGGTACAAATATTTTTAATATTGGCATAGTACTTGCTTTACCTATTTTAATATTTGGTAACGTTGCTTCTATTAGTTTTAATCTTATAGATATATTTGTTGTATTACTTTCAGCAATTCTGTTTTACATATTTGCTAAAAATGATAAAGTCTTAACAAGACGTGAAGGATTTATCATGGTTGTTATTTTTATTAGTTACTACATATACTTATTTTTACAATAAAAAAAGAACTTTTATAGTTCTATTTTTAATCTTGTATTTCAATAATATTTTTAGAAGGTTTTTCGTCTACTTTAGGAATAGTTATTTTTAATACACCGTGTTTAAATTCAGCTTTAATTTCTGATGGATCAACATCTCCTATATAAAATTGTCTTTTTGAATGTCCATATGTACGTTCTTTTCTTATATAATCTTTTCCTTCTTCATTATTTTCTATTTTTTTCGAAGTTTCTATAGTTAAATAACCGTTACTAGAATCGATTTTTATATCTTCTTTTTGTAATCCGGGTACGTCCATTTCTATGAAATATTTGTCATCTTTTTCATAAATATCACATTTCATACTGTTCCAGTTTTTGTTTTCTGGAAAAAAATCTTCTAAAAAATCATCAAAATAAAATTTCTTTGGTAAATTCATTTTTAATCATCTCCTTTGTATATTAGTATTATATCACTTTTTTAGCACTTGTCAATAACGAGTGCCAAAATATTACAAATTTTTATGTATTTTTACATTTTTTTTGTTAATAATAAAAATGGAGGGACAATATGAATGAAGTACCAAATATAATATCGACGAAAGATTTAATGTATATAGAAGATATGCTTAATTGGAATTTTGTTTTAATAAAAAAAGTTAAAACATTAAAATCTATGGTTAAAGATAGAGAAATAAAAAGATTTATGGAAACAGTAATTTCTGAACATAAAAGCAGTTATGAGAAATTATTATCTTTGATAAAGTAGGTGATATAATGAAAAAAATTAAAAATGAAAAAACTGAAGTAACTAAAAATAAAAAAATTAATGATGAAGATATATTAAATGAAATACTTATGAATGAAAAAAATATGAGTAACAATTATAGTATTGCATTAGATGAAATGAGTAATAATAATTTGTTTAAAGAGGTTATGAAATTATTTAATTCATCAAAAAACTTAGCAAGAGAAGCATATAATTTGGCTTTTAAAAATGGCTGGTATATTTTAACAACTGCAGATGAAAAAGAAATTACTTCTGCATATGATAAAAATAGTAAAAGATTAAAAGAATTATAAAATTTTTAATCTTTTTTTTCTTTACAAATTCTTTTCTATCTAGTATTATAAAGTAAACATTATACAATTATTAGAGGGGATTTATATGAGTAAAAAGAAATTTTTTAATGCGCTAATTAATGAAATAGAATTCTTAGATTTAGATGATATTAATTCTATTATAAATGAATACGAAGATATTATTAATTCAAGAATTAAAAATGGAGAAAAATTAAAAGATGTTATTAAATCTTTTGGAGATGTAAATGTTTTAGCAAAAAAAATATTAAAAGATAGAAGAAGAAACAAAATAGATATTTTTAAAAATAAAATTAATTCTTTTTTGAAAAAATTAAATTTCAGATTTAAAAAGCTTTTTTATAAAAGAAAAAATAAAAAATCAAAAAAAATAAAAATTAATAAAAAAAGAAATTTTAAATATAAATTTAATAGTATGTTAAAAAATTTTAAAAATTACTTATTAAAATTAGTGAGTAAATATGAAAAGGTAAAAAATAAGATTTTAAAAAGAAATGAAAAGAATAAAAAAAGTAAGTTAAAGAAAAAAACTGTTAGAAGTATTGAAAATAAAAAAAATAATTGGATTAAAAATTTAATAGTGTATTTGCTTATAATTATTTTTTTCTTAAATAATGTGATTTTTTTTGTAACTGTTATAGGGTATATTGATGGAGTTAAAATATTAGGTTTACCTTTAAGTTTTGGTTCACTTTCTATATTATATATATTTCTAATATTAATTATAGATGAGTATTATAATTTTTATAAATTAAGTAAAAGTATAAAGTTTAGTATAGGTATAATTGTGTTTTTGTTATTAAGTTTTTCTATAGCTTTATTTGTCTATGAATCATATAATATTAATTATATAAATGATCCTACAGTGAAATATACTCCTGTTAAAAGTACAAATAAAATAACTGTTTCAGAAAAAACTAAGAATTATAATATATACTTTAATAGTTTTTATAAGCCAAATTATAGTGTGGTTATTGATGATACATTAAACGATATTATAAAAGTTGAGGTTAAATATTTTGAATGTATGAGCGATCTTATTTATAAAACTAGTAGGGATTCAGTGTATATATCTTTAACTGAGAATAAGAGAGATTTAGTAAGTTTTTATATAGAAAATTTAAAAGAAAATACTATTTATAATTATAAAGAATTAACAAGAAATGAAATAATAATATATATGAGTAAGAAAATATCAGAAAAGGTAAAAATTCATAATTAAAAATCTTTTTAAATGAAATTTATTATGATATAATTTTTTTGGAGGTAAATAAAATGGAATTAAAAGGAAGTAGAACAGAAGCTAATTTGATGGCTGCTTTTGCTGGTGAAAGTCAAGCAAGAAATAAATATGATTATTATGCTAGCAAAGCAAAAAAAGATGGCTTTGAACAAATAGCAGCAATTTTTGAAGAAACTGCTAGAAATGAAAAGGAACATGCAAAACTTTGGTTTAAACAACTTCATGGTGGAGAAGTGCCAGCAACTATGGATAATTTAGTGGATGCAGCAAATGGAGAAAATTATGAGTGGACTGAAATGTATAAAGAATTTGCTGAAGTTGCTAAAGAAGAAGGTTTTGATGAAATAGCAAGACTTTTTGAAGGTGTAGCGGCTATAGAAAAAGAACATGAAGAAAGATATTTAAAACTTCTTGATAATGTTAAAAACGATAAAGTTTTCCACAAAGAAGAAGAAACTGTTTGGATTTGTAGAAACTGTGGTCATGTTTATAGAGGAAAAGATGCTCTTAAATTATGTCCAATTTGTAAACATCCAGAAAGTTTTATGGAAGTAAAATGTTATAATTATTAAAAACTATGCTTTGCGTAGTTTTTTTAAAATAAGAAAATTTATACATCTTAATAAAAGATTTGTGTGCACTTTTAGAAGAAAATTAAATTTTTTTATTATCTATTAATTTTTTATGATTAATTTGTTATAATTATATTAGGAGGTATTTTATGATTATTTTAGTAATAGTATTGGCTATAATTTTTATATCAATTAAACAAATTGATGAATATGAAAGAGGAGTAAAATTTACATTTGGTAAGTTTTCTAAAGTTATGAACCCAGGTTGGAATATAGTTTTACCAATATTTAACTCATTTAAAAAAGTTGATATAAGAGTAAAGGCTGTAGATGTTCCAGAGCAAGAAGCAATAACAAAGGATAATGTATCAATAAAAATAAATGCAGTTTTGTATTATAGTATTTTTGATGCATCTAAAGCTATTTTAGCAGTAGAAAATTTTAATTATGCAGTTAGTCAACTGGCACAAACAACTATGAGAAATATTGTTGGAACAGTAAGTCTTGATGAACTTCTTACTGATCGTGAAAAAATAAGTGCAGAAATTTGTAAAATAGTTGATAAAGCCACAGATCCTTGGGGAGTTAAAGTTCAAAATGTAGAACTTAAAGATATTGCGCTTCCTGAAGAAATGAAAAGAGTTATAGCTAAAGTAGCAGAAGCTGAAAGAGAAAAAGCCGCTGTTATAACAAAAGCACAAGGTGAAGTTGAAGCATCAAATAATTTAGCAAAAGCAGCAGCTACAATGTCAAAAGTTCCAGGTGCGCTTCACTTAAGAACACTATCTACAATTAATGATTTAAGTAGTGATCAGTCTAATACAATTATTTTTGCATTACCAATAGAAGTATTAAGTGCATTAGAAGGTATTGGAAACAAAAAGAAAAAATAAAATATATATAAAATATAAAATATAGATTTGCAAATTAATTTAACCAAGTTTCACCAAATTATTTTGAGGTGATTTTCACCAAAATAATTTGTACAACACAAAAAGACAAAAATATGATATATTAAAAGAGGACTCAGTCCTCTTTTAATATTGAATT